>JABDAY010000001.1:0-59343 GCA_013288895.1 Chlamydiota bacterium
TGGTACACGGACAGTTAATTGTAATGCACTATATATTACTGGAAACACGCCGCAAATAGTGCAAGAAGCCATGAAAAGGCTTATTTCAAACGGAGAAGCACTTACTGACGAATCAGATCCTCCACATTTGATTGCCGGCAATACCACAATCATGCTCCTACCTCGTAATGCTCAAACGGGCAATGGCGCATTTTCTACCGCATTCACCTCGAAGATCGTTAGAATATTAACCGGCTGAGCTACTTGTAAAACTTTTATAGCTGTTCTTTTAGTTTGGCGATGATTAGGGCTAGAGCAACTTGGTTTTGTCCGCCCTCGGGAATGATCACATCAGCATATTTCTTGCTTGGCTCAACGAACTCATCATGCATCGCCTTTACAGTGGTTAAGTATTGGTTTTTTACACTGTTAAAGTCGCGTGAGCGTTCCGTCATATCCCGCTCGATTCTGCGAAGCACTCGAGTATCGCTATCTGTATCGACAAAAATCTTTATGTCACAAAGATCTCTGATTTCAGGGACTGCAAACAAAAGAATCCCCTCAAGGATAATCAGGTCTGTAGGCTCAATCCGTTTTGTCTCTTTTTCCCTTCCATGAATGTGAAAATTATAGATAGGCTGATTAATCGCCTGATTATTTTTCAAATTGATTAAATCCTGGCCTAGCAGACCAAAATCCAAAGAAGAAGGATGGTCAAAATTATTCTTCGCCCTTTCTTCAAAAGTAAGATGAGGGGTGTCTTTATAGTAAGAGTCTTGACTGATTAAGATAGAATTATCAGGAAAGGCTTCGTGAATTTTCTCAGCAAGTGTTGTTTTCCCCGACCCCGTTCCCCCTGCAATTCCAATCAGTATTTTGGGATTTGCACAAAGGGAAAAACTTGCAAAACAACAGACTATAAATAAAAATCGATATTTCACATCAACTCCTTCCAATTTTATTTGCTGTCAACCTCGACCACTAGAGCTTGAGTTAACTGCTCTTGGAGTTGTTTTTTGACTTGTGGGCTGTCTAGCGCCCCTTTTTCGTAGGCTTGAGGAATGGTGACTTGCTTTTCAATAACTTCGCCGCCAAGGACTTCAATGATCGCTCTTAGGTGGACTAACCCTTTGGCGCCCCCTCCCCTTCCTGGAGATGCACTCATAATAACAAACTTTTTCCCCTTAAACGCCTCTTGAGAGTAGGCTCCTTCCTCACTTCGTGATGCCCAATCTAGCACATTTTTCAATAGAGCTGGAATGGAAGCATTATACTCGGGCGCAGCAATAATGATCACTTGATTGGAAATCATCGCATTTCTGAACCGCTTAGCGTTTTTTGGCATCCCCTCATTTTTTTCTAAATCAGCATTATAGAAAGGCATAGAATAATCTTTAAGATCAATGACAGTGACTTTAGCGCCCATTTCTTTTGCAATTGCTGCAGATTCTAGAGCTAGCTTTTTATTATACGAGCCATCGCGGGTGCTTCCTGCAAACACTAAAACATCAGTGCCCGCAAAAAGAGAACTGGTCATGACTACGCAAGCGGCTAAAAGAGCTTTTTTCATTGCTTCACCGGGTTTGATTCAGCCACTTCCATCACTTCCTTGGAGAGGTTGATCCAATGAATGCACTCTTTTCTGATCCCCTTTTTGAGGGTTTTGAGCTGGGCTTGCAAATCGCGAAGGGAGTCTTTTCCCGCGTCCTTTTTCTCTTTGCATACGCGATAAAGTTCGTTGATTTGTTTCGCTTCTCGGAATTTCGTGATCACGTTTTCAGTCACTCTCGTGATTTTTTCTTCCCAAACGTCTTTATATTCACCCAAAGAATTTTGAACTTTCTCTAAAAGCAGCTGTTTGCGCTCGAGCAAGATTTTTTCTTCAATAAAATAGTGTTGATTTTTCTTTAAATTGCGCGCCATCCCTATTTTACTCATAGTCCAGATGAGCCATTTGGTC
Source organism: Chlamydiota bacterium (assembly GCA_013288895.1). Taxonomy (GTDB): domain Bacteria; phylum Chlamydiota; class Chlamydiia; order Chlamydiales; family Rhabdochlamydiaceae; genus JABDHB01. The sequence goes on from JABDAY010000001.1 coordinate 1,940, forward strand.
GGGTCAAAGTGGTACCAGCGGATCCCGTTTCTATAGTCATTGGCGAAAGTGTGGTGATAGTTATGATATCCTTCTCCAAAGGTGACGATCGATATTAAATAATTATCTACCGCGGAAAGGGCCTGAGAATAAGGACGGTCGCCCCAAGTGTGAGCAAGGGAGTTGATAAACCAGGTAAAATGGTGGAGGAAAAACATCCTTACCAGCCACGCAAAGAAGAAAGCTCCTAAATAATCGTTAAAACACCAGCCTACAACAAGAACGCAAATAGCGTTAGTCACCACCATGAGGAGGCCATAATAACGGTGTTGAAAGCGTAGGAGGGGCTTCCTTACCAAGTCAGATATCACTTTGTTGTCTATTTCCTTTGGTTTTTCAAAAAGCCAAAGGAAGTGAGCATACCAAAAACCTTTTTTAATCGAATAAGGGTCCCGGTCAGTATCCACAAAGGCATGGTGATGGCGATGATCGAAAGACCAACGAAAAGCACTTCCCTGAGTGGCCATCGTGGCAAAAAAGAGGAGGACAGCCTCGGCTATAGGATTTATTTTATAACTTGTATGGGAATAAAGGCGATGGTAGCCAGCTGTAACGCTCATCCCTGTTACGTATACAAGGACAATTGAAAGGGCTACAAGCCACCAAGAAGGTGTGTGACTGATTAAATATATGGGCAGGGCTATCACCAAAAGAAGATGATATCCCAATATAAACAGGCCCGGTATCCAATTAAAATTTGATAATTTCACGCGACACCCCATCTTATAATCTATGTGTAAATCAACCGTCAGTGTATACTAGCCCTGATTTTGTAGCCAATCATAAAAGGAATTTTTAGATAATGTCAAATTTTACCCAGTTCGGAGTTTCAGAAGCCCTCGTAGGAACCCTTAAGCGGATGCTCATTACAGAACCTACGCCTATTCAAAGTAAAACTTTACCAATTACTCTCACTGGGGCGGATATTCTAGCTTCGGCTCAGACCGGATCGGGTAAAACAATAGCTTATTTAATCCCTCTTATAATGAAGGGATGCCCAGCGCTCATTCTAACACCTACAAGAGAACTTGCCACACAAGTTCACGATGCCTTAAATGCGATCTTAGGCAGAGAAGCCTCTTTTAAGACGGCTTTACTCATTGGCGGCGCTCCCATGGGCAGACAGCTAGCAAGATTAAGAAGCAAGCCTCAAATCATTATCGGAACTCCCGGTAGGATTAACGACCATTTGGAAAGGAAAACTCTTTCGTTAAAAGAAACCCGCTTTTTAGTGATTGATGAAGCAGATCGAATGCTCGACATGGGTTTTGGCGTGCAGCTAAATAGGATAGCGGAATACCTGCCTAAAACAAAACAAACTCTCATGTTCTCTGCAACACTCCCCCCAAATATTGAAAAGTTATCAAAACGGTATTTGAGCAATCCGCAAAGAATCACAATTGATGTTTCTGTGCAAAGCGCACCTAAAATTAAACAAGAAATCATTCGCACAACAACTGGTGAAAAACAAAACCAGCTTGTAAAAGCCCTCACAGAACGGGAAGGTTCGATTATTGTTTTCGTAAAAACAAGGCGACGTGCGGAGAGCCTTTCAAAACAGCTTAAAATACTTTCTCATAGTGCTAACGCCATCCACGGAGATCTCCGTCAAAGCCGCCGCGACCAAGTGCTTCAACTCTTCAGAAACGGCAAAAGCCGGATTTTAGTTGCAACAGATGTCGCAGCTAGAGGGCTTGATATCCCTCTTGTCATGCACGTGATTAACTTCGATCTACCCGAATGCCCCGAAGACTACGTTCACCGTATCGGCAGAACGGGCAGAGCCGGGGCAGAAGGCTTTGCACTATCTCTGGTATCCCCAGAAGATAATCATAATTGGAGAGCCATTGCTAGGTTAATGGGTCTGGAAACACCGCCGCCAAGTCAACCTCTTCTAAGATCAAATACGTCCCAGCCAAGAAGGCCAGCTGGAAGAAGACGTCCTTTCTTTAAAAAAGGCCCTGGAAAAAGATATTAAAAAACAACCCATGGAGGTTCTATGTCTGGTTCTGTTAGTAAAGCTTCATCAACACCACAAAATCCCCCTAATCCTGCGCCTAGTACGAGCCCAGAGAAAAAATATACCCCTCGCCTCTATGGACAACAGGATTCAATGAGGGACCCCCTACCAGAACATTGCGTTAGACAATGGCAAAGAGTGGGATCCACCACTGGCCTATCAAGGAACCAATTCATGAGAGAGTGCGCTGAGGCCGATGAATTTGATAGGCTTATGTTCTACTTCGTAGGTCATTCACCTTTTGGGTGATAATTGACTATAATTACATGTTTATCGTAAAATTATTTACATGCTTATATTAAGCATGTACTATTACTAATAAAAAATAATTTAAGGAGGTTCTATGTCTGGTCCTGTTCAAAATGATTCAAAAACAACTCCCCCTGCTAACCCTACGCCTGTTCCCACCCAACCAAGTGGATTACGGGGAAGATATGTCTATTACTACAATGAAAGAAATGCAATAGAAACAACCCCACCAGAACAATACTGCATAGGAAAATATCAAGCTGGTGACCGGACCTACGGAAAAACGAAAGGTCAATACATGAAGAATTGCATTTCAACTGCTGAATTTGCTCAGAGATTTTCCTTTTGCGGCCCCATTGGATGTAACCCTCCCAAGGACTAGGTGAAGAGTACTTCTTGACTTTAGTTGACCGTTCATGGCAAACTTCTTTTCTTTCACCGAAAAAATGGAGCCGCTATGTCTCATACTATTTTTAGAAAACCAAAGCCAGAGCCAGTCGATTCTGTCTACTATACCTTTGACCCGAGACCACCTGTACCTGTTTATAATTCTTGCAAAAAAGAGTGGGCTCTCATGACACACTCCCCATGGTATGATCCTATCAGGGGTCAAGATCTCTTTGCCGCAACCATGCGTCAGTGCTTTAAGGAAGGTGGTTCAAAAATGAAAGAAGCGCCCACCACTAAGCCCGATCCCCAGGTCACTCAAGAGTGCCAAAGACGATGGAAAGTTAATGGATCCGAAGCAGGAGAATCACATAAAACATTCATGAAAAATTGCAGCATATGGGCTGAGTATGATAGGGCATGGGTTGAATGGCATAGAGAGAACAAACATTAACAGAAAGAGATGCTCATTTGAGCATCTCTTTTATAAGGAGAGACAATGACTGTTAATAATGATCCAAAAACCACACCAGCTTCTCAGCCCATACCACCTGTTTCGGTGCGTCCTATCTTATTAGAGGAAGCTATTGCCAGCATCCATCAGCTGAATGAAATAAGATCACTTCCCCCTGGAAAACAATTCATTCATGACTACTGCGTTAGAGTTCGCCATCCAAATGGACCTGCATCAGAAACTTCCATAGGCATGAGAACTTGCAAATTAATTGTTTCATATCTTCAATCACCTAGACCGCCAGAATGAGCTAATTTAAAGTTGCCCCTAGACCACAATAACCTATTTACAGTAAACTCTTATCCGTTGGGTTGACTTTGCCAAGTCATTCGCTGAGTGGCACAAGAAAAACTAACATTCACACACAGAGATGCTCATTCGAGCATCTCTTTTTTAAAATAAATTTTTCACTATTTTTTATCTTTTATTTTTGGTAAAATTATCCATTATGCGTAAAACATTTATTATTATTCCGGCCCGTATGGCCTCTACCCGATTCCCTAATAAACCCCTTGCGATGATCTATGGAAAAACCATGATCGAGCGGGTCTGGTCTATCGGCATATCTGTTCCCCAGGCAGATGAAGTGATTATCGCTACAGATGACCCCGGGCTAAAAGAATTTGCCAAAGGATTTGGGGCAAAAGTTTTAATGACAAGTCCGAGGCATCTAACGGGAACCGACAGAGTTGCCGAAGCTGCAAGGGTTTTCGGGGAAGAGGATGATATTTTCTTTAGTTTTCAAGGAGACGCCGTTTTGACCCCTCCTTGGGTCATAGGAGCTGTCCTCCAAGAGATGCTTGACGACCCTTCTGTTCAAATGGCAACACCCGCAGTGCTTTTAAAGGGACAGGCATTAACCGATTTTGTGCAAAGCAAAAAAACGGGAAGCACAAGTGGCACTGTCGCGGTGTTCGATAAACAGAGGAATGCTCTTTATTTTTCTAAGATGGTTATCCCTTATCTTAGAGATGAAAACACCCCTATTTTCCGCCATATCGGCCTGTATGCTTATCGCACTCCCATCCTACAAAAACTCAGCGAATTTCCGGAAGGTCCCCTAGAAAAAGCAGAAAAGCTCGAGCAGCTGCGCGCTTTAGAAAATGGGATCCCCATCCGCGTGATTCCCGTAGACTATAAGGGGCGCACCCATGGCTCTGTCGATAAACCTGAAGATGTGGCTTTTATTGAAAGCGTTATTTCAAAAGAGGGAGAATTACTATGATCCGCCTCATCTTAGCCCGCCATGGCAATACCTTTGAAAAAGGGGAAACCCCCACTCAAGTCGGGGCAAGATCAGATCTCCCCTTGACCGCTGAGGGGCGAAAGCAAGCTGAAGCATTAGCAGGCTGCCTTACCCCTCATGTTGTGTATGCTGGCTCTTTAAGAAGACAAATTGAAACTGCCATGCTTTTCGGGAAAAAACACACCCTTGAGCCCGCACTTACTGAAATTGATTACGGCCTTTGGGAAGGGCTAACCACAGAAGAAATCACAGATAGATGGCCAGAAGAATATACGCAATGGACGACAAAAGGGATCTGGCAAGAAGGCATTTTCGGAGGCTCCCTCGAAGAGCATCAACGTAAAATCGCCAATTGGCTTGAATTTTTGCGAAGTACATACAAAAACGGCGACACAATTCTAGGCGTTACAAGTAACGGGATCATCCGCCTCTTTTACCCTACCACAGTGGAAAACGTGGAACAACTCAAAGTCAAAACCGGTCATTTCTGCGAACTCAACCTATTGGATAATTCTGTTGAAGTTGTGAGCTGGAATACGAAACCCTAGAGAGATCGGGCACGCACGCGGGCACGGGCACGGGCACGAAAGAGGGAAGAGGTTAGGGCTTCTTTTCTTTCCCTCTTTCGTGCCCGTGCCCGTGCCCGCGTGCGTGCCCGATCTTCCTCTTAAAGAATTTCAGCCGCAATTGCCGCAAGTTCCGATCTTTCCGTTCTCTCTAAGAATACATGCCCGTAAATGGGGCAGTTTCTGAATTTGCCCACCACGTAAGTCAGCGCATTGGAGTCCTTATCCAGATAAGGGTTGTCAATCTGCGTTGGGTCTCCAGTAAGAATCACTTTTGTTCCATGGCCTGCCCTTGAGATAATTGTTTTTACTTCATGAGGGGTCAGGTTTTGCGCCTCATCGATGATCAAATACATTTTAGGGAGCGTCCTACCACGAATAAACGTGACAGCTTCCATCTCAATCTTTTTGCTTTCCATGATCCACTTTTGGGTCTCTTCCCCATTGCCCTGACCACTGGCATTTTGGCAAAGATACTCTAAATTATCATAGATCGGCTGCATCCAATGAAAGAGTTTTTCCTCTTTTGTTCCAGGTAAGTACCCAATGTCTTTTCCGAGAGGAACAACGGGTCTGCTGACTAAGATTTTAGTGTAAATCCCCTCGTCAAATACTTTGCGCAAGCCCGATGCCAATGCAAGCATTGTTTTTCCTGTGCCTGCCTGACCCATCAATGAGACGAGCTTAATGTCATCGCGAAGAAGAAGATCGATCGCACACTTTTGCTCTGTATTTATTGGATTGATCCCCCAAATATCTTTGGGTGTTTTTAATAAGGGTTCTAACCGATTTGTATGACGATTGTATTTGCATATGACTGATGACTGCTCGGGAGATGAAAGGAGACAATACTCATTTGGAGCAAAGTCCTTTATAGCCTCCATTACAATCGATCCATCTCTGAGAAAAAGATCGATCTCTCTTTTAGGTACCTCAATCTTCCTAAAGCCTTTGTAGATGTGATCGTAAGAGACTTTGAGATTTTCGTAATCTACTGCTTCAAGGCCGATTGCCTCTGCTTTTACCCTCATAACGATATCCTTGGAGACTAAAACAACCTTTTCTCCAATTTCGCTGAGTTGAAAAGCGATCTGCAAAATCCTATTATTGCTTCTCTCTAAGGAAAGGGGGAAAGTCCGTTTTTCCCCGTTTTTTATTTCTAGAGCAATCCTGACTCTGATATCCCCTTCAATGACCACCCCTTTATGTAAATCTCCCTTTCCCTTCCTTTTTAGGCTATCTATATAACGGACTACATGGCGGGAGTTTTTGCCAAGTTCATCCGAAAGGCGTTTCATATTATCAAGCTCCTCTAAAACAGGTAGAGGGATCACAACGTCGTTTCCATTGAATTTACTAATTGCATCGGGATCATGCAAAAGTACGTTAGTATCTATAACAAAGGTTTTTCTGTTCACAGGGATATTCTCCTTGTTGGTGAAACTTGCTGTCGGATTCAAATTAATCGCTTCTTTCGCTCTATTTTCCATATCAACTCTTTTTTTTAATGTTCCCAAAAACCGGAGCATAGCGGGTACTGTAACATCTTACAACAACTTTTTTTCTGTATATATAACTACCTGTAATACAGCATGTTAAGGCCAGAATAAGCAATCGAATGCAATAAGTGCTAAATCGCTTGACACAGAAATGCTTCTCAGTATATAATAATGATATAAGAAAATTGAGGTCACTTATGAAAATAACCATTAATCATAAAATGTTAAGCATACCCCCCTATGTATCAGTGGCTTGGAAGAATATCGCCTCCTTGCACGCAGAATACAGACTTGCTCAAACAGTCCTTGTTATCAGCCTTTTAAATGGATCTATTCTCGAAATCCCCAATTTGGACGGAGAGACCCTTGAAATAATTTTCTTTGCGCACGCAAGATATATGGAGTCGGAACTCCCTATTAAAAAGTTTTCATTGCCTATCACACCTGATTTTCCTATGCCCACCGATGGAGGAGGGATAGAAAACGTTGCAGGAGCATTGCAGCACAACCCTGATTTAGCAAATACCCCCGATCTTCCGGAAGATTTTTTGAAAAAAATCGCCGACGTCACTAAAGTGATCTCAATCGATGAAAATCTACTTTCTAAACCTGAGCCTCATTGCAATTGCGTCCACTGCCAAATTGCTAGAGCTATCCACAAAACGATTGATGGCTCACCTGAGCAGCAAGAAGAGGTCACAGAAGAAGATCTTAAATTCCGCACCTGGGATATCGACCAATCTGGCGACAAGCTTTATATTGTCAAGAACCCTTTGGATGAAAAAGAGCAATACAGTGTTTTTCTAGGCGAGCCCATTGGCTGTACATGCGGCGAAAAAAACTGTGAACACATACAAGCAGTCCTCAAGAGCTAAAAAGAAAAAAAGATCGGGCACGCACGCGGGCGCGGGCACGGACACGAAATCCGGAGAGAAAAAACCTTAACCTTTTCTTTCTTTCGTGCCCGTGCCCGTGCCCGCGTGCGTGCCCGATCTTCTTTCTTAGCTTGTAATAAAAATCGTTAATATCTAGAATGACCTTTAACTATTCATGTTAGGAGGATCGTTCCATGTTCAAACATTGTCTTATTTTGTTAAGCATTATTTCCTTTGCCAGTTCTTATGCAGACGAAGCACCGAATCCAGAACAAGCTCCGGTCGTTGCTACAGTGATGTCTGAGACACCCGTTATTCAAGATGAAGTTTCTGCAAACCCCGCTCTAGATATTCCCTTCAGTGCATTTACAGGGAAAGTTAAAGGGAAAAAAGTTCGTTTACGCCTCAAGGCTGATCTAGAAAGCCAAATTGTTAAAGAGCTTGGCAAAAATGATCTCCTTACAATTATCGGTGAGAAAGGAGACTTCTTTGCAGTAGAACCTCCCACAAACACTAAAGCTTATGTGTTCCGCAGATTTGTGATCGATAACGAAGTGGAAGGGAACAAAGTCAATGTGAGACTTGAGCCTAGCTTAGAATCCCCAGTCATAGGACATCTTAATGCTGGAGAGAAAGTAAACGGAATCATTTCTACCCTTAATAATAAATGGTTAGAGATTGTACCTCCTTCAAATACACAGTTTTTTATCGCAAAAGATTTCATTGAAAACGTAGGCGGACCCGAATACAAAGAAAGAATTGAGCTAAAAAGAAGAAAAGCAGACGAGTCTTTTGACAAAGCTGCACTCATAACTAAGAATGAGCTTGAAAAGTCTTTTGAAGAGATCGACATTGATGAGGTCAATCTAAGCTACAGCGCCATCCTTGATAAATACACAGATTTTCCAGAGTATGTAAACAAAGCAAAAGAAGCACTGACACTTGCGCAAGAAGCCTATCTTCAAAAGAAGCTTGCGTACCTTGAAATGAAAAAAGAGGAAGCAGCTTCTGAAACTGTCACCATAGAAGTTCCCTCTGAGATGAGCGCCCGCATGCTCATGGCCGCAATCACAGATAAAATGAAACTTTGGGAACCTGTTGAAGAGGCTCTGTATCTTACTTGGGCACAAATCAACGATGATAAATCGACTGACGATTATTATGAGCAGCAAAAAGTCAATCCTGTAATTCTTACAGGCATTGTAGAGGCCTATACTGCACCAGTTAGAAATAAGCCGGGCGATTTTATCATAAGAGATAAAGATATCCCAGTGGGCTATCTCTACAGCACCAAAATTAATCTGCAAGAATTTGTTGGCAAAAAAGTCACGGCTATTGCAGCACAAAGACCCAATAACAACTTCGCCTTCCCCGCATTCTATGTGCTAAGTGTGGAGTAGATGGAATTAAGAGAATGGGCCATACACATTCTCTCTGCAGATCGGATGGAAGATAAGCTCTTTGAACCTAAAGAGCTAACAGATCAGGAACCGGGAGGCGCTTTATTTTGGAAGATGCCGACCCGGCCTCCTGGGATGGAGTTTAAGCGGCACACTTCTAGAGAAAAGCTTCCCAGTTTTCAAGAACATAACGATTCTGATAAAAGAGCTGTTTGTCTACATAGATTTGCCGGACATGAGCTTTTGGCCGTGGAAATCATGGCCTACGCACTACTTGCCTTCCCAGAAGCCCCTAAACATTTCAGAAAAGGTGTTGCCAATACGCTCAAAGAAGAGCAAGGACACGTCCGCCTTTATGTTGCCCGAATGGAAGAGATGGGGCTAAAGTTTGGAGACCTCCCCTTATACCGCCACTTCTGGGCGCATATCCCCTATCTGACAGACCCCTTGCGTTATATCTCCGTGATGAGCCTAACTTTTGAAATGGCTAACCTTGATTTTGCTCCCCACTACGGAAAATCCTTTGCCTCCCATGGAGACGAAAAATCTGCAAAGCTCATGCAAATCATTTTACAAGACGAGATTCAGCATGTCTCTTTTGGCTATAACTGGCTAAAAAAAATGAAAGGCAACCTCACAGATTGGGAAGCTTGGGAACAATCCCTTCCCCCCTTAATGACCCCCAAAAGAGCCCGCGGCTTCATCTTCAACGCAGCCGATCGCATAGCCGCCGGCCTTCCCCAACACTGGATTGACAATGCGCGCACATACAATCCAGTTCCAGGGATGAAATCCCCGGACTGAATTGTATGTGCGCGCATTGTCAATCCAGTTCCAGGGATTTCATCCCTGGCTATAAACCATGATCCCTACGGGATAAAGATTAAATACATTCTTGTAGAAAATTATCCTGTAAATACATAAGATCCTTGGTTTCCAAAGGAGGAAATATGTCAGCATCAGTTTCAGCATCCCCAGCACCAGCTTCAGCATCATCAGGAAGATTAGTCTGTTGGAATAAAACTTGCCACACTGATAATCCAAGTTATTTTCTAGGATGTTCCCGTTGTGCTACTGCTCTATATTGTGGCAAAGACTGCCAACAGGTAGACTGGAAGATTCATAGAGTTTCATGTGTCCAAACGATCGCATCTATTGCCGAATCTTTTAATAGATTAATGACAAGTGCTATGTCAGATGAAGACTTTGCCCCATTACGTGAATTTATAGATTCACTAAATGCAATTCCCGTAGCTGAAGATATGCGGAGCGAAATGATTTTCTCTATGATTTCTGCCGGCCTAATCGGAACAACTTTACAAGTCATTTCCACATTGAACCCTGAAATGCAATTAAAGGAGATGAAGAAAGTGCTTAACCACTTGGTGCGCATTAGAGCTTTTGAAGTGCTTGATCAGATTAAAAATGGTCATTATCAAGAGCATATGACAGAAGCAATGACTTTCAAATGTACAGAATTTGAACATCAAATCTCTGCTGCTAAAAGGGAAGTTGGCGATGCCTCTATTTCAATTGATCAGATGCTAGAGATTATTAATAAAGGTCGAAAACAGATTGGTGCTTTGGGTCGGTTTGAGAGCTTTAAAGGAAAAATGGATGCAACTGTTCAGGAGCTATTTACTAGAGTTAACACCCTTTCTGACTTATATGAAAAGGCCCATGACATGCGTTCTTCAGCTTCATCCAGCTTCATTAGAAATGCCTATATATTTCAATTGCTGCAGATAACTTTTAAAGACTAGCTTTACCGCCTAAGCGAGCAGAGCGAGCTTTGGTCCGCAATTTTTGTCCCATGGAGCAACGGCTAGAAAATATTCTTGTAGAAAATTATCGTGCTAATGCGTAAGATCTTTGGGTTTTAAAGGAGGAAATATGTCAGCATCACCGGCATCAGTTGTAGGCTCACCAATGGGGTTAGGTTGTTGGAATACGAATTGCCCCACTTATAACCCAAGTAGTTTTTTGGGATGTTCCCGTTGTGCTAATGCTCTGTATTGTGGCAGAGACTGCCAACACGCAGATTGGAAGAGGCATAAAGTTACATGTGTCCCAACGCTCGTATCTACTGTCGAATCTTTTAATAGATTAATGGCAAGCGCTATGTCAGATCAAGACTTTTCTCCGTTACTTGAATTTATAGATTCACTAAATGCAAACCAAATAGCTATAGACATGCGGAGCGCAATGATTTCCGCTATGGTGTCTGCCGGCCTAATAGGAACAGCTTTGCAAGTCATTTCCGCATTGAACGTTGAAATGCAACCAAGGGAAATAAAAAAAGTGCTTAACCTCTTGGTGAGCGCTAGAGCTTTTGCAATGCTTGATGAGATTGGAGAAGGTTGTTACGGTGAGTATATGACAAATAGAATGGCTGAAATATTTGCTACATCCGGAGGTCAAATCTCTCGTGCTAAAGCAGACGTTAGCAATGCCCTTATTTTACCCGATCAGATGCAAGAGAATATTTATAAAGCTCGAAAACAGATTGACGCTTTGAGTCGGTATGAGAGTTTTAAAGGGAAAATGGATGAAACTGTTCAGGAGCTATTTACTGGAGTTGACACTCTTCCTGATGTATATGAAAGGGGTCATTCAATGCGTTCTTCAGCTTCGTCCAGCTTCATTAGAAATGCCTATATATTTGAATTGCTGCAAAAGTTTTCTTAGATGGTTCTTTCGAAGATTCAATCAGCTCCAGGGATTTCATCCCTGGCTATAAACCGTAATCCCTAACGGGATAAAGATTTAATACATTCTTGTAGAAAATTATCGTGTGAGTGCATAAGATCTTTGTTCTGTATGGTTCTGTCGAAGATTCAATCAGCTCCAGGGATTTCATCCCTGGCTATAAACCGTAATCCCTAACGGGATAAAGATTTAATACATTCTTGTAGAAAATTATCGTGTGAGTGCATAAGATCTTTGTTCTGTATGGTTCTGTCGAAGATTCAATCAGCTCCAGGGATTTCATCCCTGGCTATAAACCGTAATCCCTAACGGGATAAAGATTTAATACATTCTTGTAGAAAATTATCGTGTGAGTGCATAAGATCTTTGTTTTGTATGGTTCTGTCGAAGATTCAATCAGCTGCCTTCTGGGGACTTGAAGCGTCTGTTATTGACGTTGAGGTTGACGTTAAGCAAGGGGACAAGTTTCTCTTTATTATTGTGGGGCTTCCTGATGCTGCAGTAAAGGAATCTAAGGATCGGGTGCTTGCAGCCATTAGAAACTCCAACTATTCTTTGGGATTTGTCGTTTGTACCATTAATCTTGCGCCAGGCGATATCAAAAAAGAGGGGCCTCTTTATGATCTGCCCATTGCCCTTGCCTTGTTACATGCAGAGGTATCGACAGAGTATTTATGTATAGGAGAGCTTGGCCTAAGTGGAGAGACCCGCCCTATGAAAGGGGCCCTTTCAGCTACGCTGCTGGCCAAAAAGTTGGGGAAAAAGGGGATAATTTTGCCCAAGCAAAATCAGCGAGAAGCCTCCTGCGTACCCGGTATTGACATTGTGGGGGTGAGCTCCTTGAAAGAGGCCTACGATTTTCTCCAAGACCCCACTCCTCAGAAATCCATCCCTCTCGAACCATTTACTAGTGTGCCACCTCTAGTTGATTTTGCAGATATCAAGGGGCAGCTGCTGGCCAAACGGGCACTCGAAATTGCTGCATCTGGGGGTCACAATCTTTTATTATCTGGGCCACCGGGATCAGGCAAGACCCTCTTGTCCAAAGCCCTACTTGGAATCTTACCCCCTCTCTCTATTGAAGAGGCTATTGAAATCACACGGATCCACTCCTTTGTTGGCAATTCTCCTGGCCTTGTTCGAGAGCGCCCTTTTAGAGCGCCCCACCATACGATTAGTTCTATTGGCCTCGTCGGTGGAGGAGGGATCCCAAAACCTGGAGAGGTTACCCTAGCTCACTTAGGAGTTCTTTTTCTAGACGAGCTTCCTGAATTTGCAAGGGCCACGTTGGAAGTTTTGAGACAACCACTCGAAAATAAGACAGTCACCATATCAAGAGCAAGACAAGCTGTCACTTTCCCTACAAATTTTCTCTTCATCGCAGCGATGAACCCTTGTCCTTGCGGCTATCAGGGACACCCACAAAAAGTTTGCACTGACACTCCACCGCAGATACAACGTTATAAAGCTAAAATTTCTGGCCCCCTATTAGACAGGATTGACATGCATATAGATGTGCCGGCACTACCCTTTTACGATATGCATAAATCGACAAAAGAGGAATCTTCCTCATCTGTTCAACAAAGGGTGATTGCCGCGCGCGCCCTGCAATATAAACGGGCCGGAAAAACCAATTCTCTACTGTCTAATAAGGAGATCACCATTAGCCCTGAGTGCCAAAATATTATGGGTCAGGCAATGGAATCGATGAGTTTAACTGCCAGAGGCTATTACCGGATCATCAAAGTCGCCAGAACCATCGCCGACCTGAGCCAAAATGAGGAGATCCTCCCCGACCATATTATGGAAGCTCTTTCCTTCCGTTCTTCCCAACGATAACGGAAAAATTATTTTAATCCTTGCATGTTTAATATTTTCTTGCTCTGATAGACGTCGAATAACTAACTAAGGAGTTATTTATGACTAATTCACCTAGCGCTTTAGCGCAAACAGAAAGACGGGATCCTCCTCGTCTCCCCTCCCCAAATATAGCTAGAGAGTCTAATCCTCTAGTACCTCAGGCAGCTCGTGCCAACGATGCTGCAAGGGGCCCTCTACATCTAACAGACCCTCAATCTGGAACTATTCTTCACATTACGCACGTGCCTCAAATTCATTTTAGACAGGATCCTCATGTTTACGAACAGGCTTGGTTCGACTGGGGGGCTATTCCTATTCAAGTGACCCCAGTAGGCCCATTACCAGCATCACCAGGAGCAACTTCCAGCTCATCAGGATCTCCTTGCTCATCGGAACCACCTGATGGCTCTCCTCTCCCGCTCCCTGAAACCCACGCAGACCCCCTTAAGAAAAAGAAGATTCCACCGCTTAAAAGAGCCCACACAGCTCCCATTGAACTAGTAAAAATTAATTGAATATAAAGACAAGCCTAGGGCATCGCCCTAGGCTTCTTCTACTGAGGATTTATTTTATGACTGGAATATCACCAACTTTAAGTTCTTCTAGTAATACAGGCGCTTCCAAAAGCGCTAGAGTCCAAGTCGGAGCAACTCCCTCTGGACACGTTTGTACTTTTCACCTAGATCCCATTGCCTTTTTTCAGCCATTATCATCGGAAATTCGCCGTGCTGAATTAATTCGCCGACACGAAAAGATAGCTTGTCCAAAAATACCCACTCCCTCTCAGCAGATTATCTTTGAGCAGGCAGCTCAGGCGCGTGCCGCCCGCCGTGCCTTAAGCGAGGCTCAGTACCATGCCTCACGCAAGGCTCAGTTGGCCGCTTTGAAGAATGATTTGGCTGCCATGAATGCAAAGTTCAAACAGCTAAAACTGACAATTAGCAATCAACATCAAGATTGATCCGTTTCTGATTCTTCCATCTCGGGAGCTTGGAGGAGGCGGGGGATCCGCTCGACAACTTCTACAGCTTCATCCTCAGTAATGATAGGCGCTGCGCCAAGGTCTTTAAATTTGCGGGCTGTGATGAGGACGCGGGATTCTAGAGAACCCACGGCTTTATTGTAGGCTTCCACTGTCCCAGAAAGGCTCCTTCCCATTTTAGACCAATGCCCTGCCATGTCTGTGATCCGCTTATAAAGCTCATGACCAAGGTCGCTCACCTGCTGGGCGTGTTTGGAGAGGCTTTCCTGTTTCCAGCCATAAGCCACAGCGCGTAAAAGTGCAATCAGTGTGGTCGGTGTGGCAATAATGACCCCTTGATCGACACCCACTTCAATAAGGGAGGGATCATGTTCAAGGGCTGCACTATAAAAAGTCTCAGAAGGGAGAAATAAGATCACAAATTCAGGGGTGGGTGAAAAATGTTCCCAGTAAGCTTTTTTCCCGAGGGCCATGACGTGGTTTCTCACTTGCCTTGCATGATCCTTTAGTTTTAATTCTCGAATGGTGTCTTGATCTGTCTGCACAGCATCCAGATAAGCATCTAGAGGGGTTTTTGCATCGACGATGATCTGTTTTCCCCCCGGAAGACGGACAACCAAATCAGGTTTTATGGGAGCTCCCTCGCCCATTTGGTATTCTTGCTCAAAAAAATCGCAATGGTTAAGCATCCCTGCAAGCTCTACAACTCTTTTCAGCTGGATCTCCCCCCATCTACCCCGTGTTGTGGGGGCGCGCAAAGCCTTAACAAGGCTGGCTGTTTCTTGTTGCAGCCTTCTTTCTGTATCTAAAAGACTTTGCATTTGAGCTTTTAGCGATTCATGTTGCTGCCTCATCCCCTGATCTATCCTGAGAAGGGTTTCTTTGACAGGGATAAGGATATTTGTGATGGCTTCATGCTTTTTATCTAGATCCCCTTTTGCAACATCTAAAAATATCCGGTTGTTATGTTGCAGCGCATCGACGGAAAGGGCCTTAAAAGTCTCTGAGAGTCTTTCATGGGATTCTTTTAAGAAAGTTCCTTTTTCTTCAAGAGCGGCATTGGTCATCATTAGCTTAATAACCTCTTCCCGCTTTTGGCTGTATTTATAGTAGATCCAGACAAAAGAAATGATGGACAAGAATAATAGTGCGTTAATCATCATCATTATTATCTTCTTCCGGCTCAAAATCTTCTAGTGTTTTCGACTTTTTGCCCGCAATCACCCGAATGATTGCCAAAATAATAGCAAGGACGATATACCCCCACACAAAAAGGGCCAAAATGATGGGAAAGAAATAAAGGATCCCATAGAGAAAAAAGATGGCTATGACCACGGTAAAAAAGACGAGTTGAAACGAGGGCACTCTGAAATGAAGCGCTTTGGCGCTAGGAAACTTCCAGCGGCTGATCATAAAATAGCCAAGGGCAATCATAACACTGCTTAAAATAATGGCCCGGTACATTTCTCCAATGGCGATCAGGGGCGAAGAGAGGAGCAAATTACCTGAGACGGCTGCGAGCGCCGCTGCGGGAATGGGAAGTCCTGTAAAATGCTTTTTGTAGGCAGCCATTGACTCGACACTTTTCTTCGCTTCGCTAGATTTTACATTAAAACGGACAAGTCTAAGTACCCCGCATATCGAAAAGAGCATCGCACCTACAATGGCAAAAAAAGAAAGTCCGGTCCCTTGTTCAAGGGATAAACTCTTTAACATTAAAACAGAGGGAGCAACGCCAAAAGAGACAGCATCTGCAAGAGAATCAAACACAACTCCAAACTCACTTTCTGCGTGAAACGCCCTTGCGACCGCTCCATCTAACAGGTCGGCAAACGCTGCCAGCAACAATAATAAAGCTGAAGACTGCAAAACTTGGTATGTGCCACTTCCCGGCTCAACCATATTAATCTTGAAAATGACAAACAGACCACAGGCCAAACCAAAAGCTGTAATAATATTCGGAATTAGATATACTTGCCTCATACTTTGGAGCATAGCAGATACACAAATTTGAGAAAAATCTAAATGTTCTTCACTGTCCCTTTACATGAAAAAAGTTAACTTCTTTTTTTAGTAGACTGAAAGCTCATCGCTACTATATATGGTGTAGTAAGAGACTAAATACTACCAGATGTAGTAGAGCTGCAAAACCAGTAACCTATTTAACGAGAGCACAATATGGTAAAAAAATCGACCGCCGAAACACCAACTGAGACGATAAAAAATATGGTAAACAACCAGATCAACAACTTTACTGTTGTAAAGCGCAATGGATCGCTCGTTCCGTTCCGCAAAGACAGAATTTTCAGCGCTCTCGAAGCTGCTTTTCGAGATACAAAAAAAGTTCTCAAGTCAGATCCTCTATCTGAAGATGTGAAACAGGTCGTAGAAGAGATGACAAACGCAGTGATCTGCAATCTATTTGATGCAGCTTCTAAAGGGGCGTGTTTAACTGTCGAAGGGATTCAAGATATGGTCGAGGTCACTCTAATGAAAGAGGGACATCACGATATTGCAAAAGACTACATTATTTACCGCGATCAACATAAATCTCTGAGAGAAGATTCCCCTCAAAATCTTAAGATCTCCAGAAAAGATGGAACCCTTGTCCGTTTTAATCCCATGAAAATTGCCTCCTCAATAGAAGGGGCTTTTAGAAGAACGCGCCATGTAGAGGGGCCTTCCACCCAAGAGATCATTGAATCTGTGAATCTTCTGACTCAAAGAGTGGTTGCAAAAGCAGTTGCCAGCGCCAAAACAGGAGGAGTCCTAAATGTTGCTTTTATACAAGATGAGATAGAGCAACAGCTCATGCGGGAAGGATTTTATACCGTCGCAAAAGATTTTATCCTACATAGAGCGGGTTTAGGAGAACAGACACTTTCTACTGAAGAAAAAACGGGTAGCGAAGAAGGGGTAAAAAGGCAATTTACAGTTGTCAAACTAGATGGAACCACCCAAACAATCACAGAGAAACAAGTTCTTACCACCCTTAAATTTGCCTGCAGAGGGTTGGAAGATCTAGTCTCTGCAAAAGACTTGCTCGAGGTTTCTATTGGCAATTTTTATGAAGGGGTAAAGGAGAGTGAAGTAGACCTTTCTAATATCATGGCCGCCCGTACAAAAATCGAAATTGAGCCAGCTTATTCAAAGGTTGCATCCCGTCTTCTTCTAAATGTCCTCTACAAAGAATCTTTCCAAGTGAGTGCATCTGATCCCTCACTTGAGTCTAAACACCGTGAGTATTTTAAAAAATATATCAAACTCGCAATCTCTCTACAAAGAATCCATCCTGCCCTTTTGGAATACGATCTAGACATCCTTGGGAAAGCCATGGAACTTCAAAGGGATGATCAGTTCTCCTACCTGGGACTCCAAACTCTTTACGACCGTTATTTTATCCACGACGAACAAAGACGCCTGGAAACACCCCAGATTTTCTGGATGCGCGTAGCGATGGGGCTTGCTCTCAATGAAAAGGAAAAAAAGAACCAAGCTGCTATTGATTTCTACAACATCCTTTCCAAATTTCATTTCACTTCCAGCACACCTACACTCTTCAATTCGGGAACGATGACCTCCCAGCTTAGCTCCTGCTATCTCTCCACTGTCATGGACGATCTTTCCCACATATTTAAAGTTGTCTCTGACGACGCCCAGCTCTCAAAATGGGCCGGCGGGATTGGCAACGACTGGACAAACGTCCGTGCTACAGGCGCCGCCATCAAAGGAACCAACGGCAAGAGCCAAGGGGTTATCCCCTTCCTCAAAGTGGCTAATGATACTGCTGTAGCTGTGAATCAGTGCTTTGCCGCAGAAACAACGGTCTATACAGATAAAGGGATGAAGCCTATTTCCAAAGTGCAAAAAGGAGACCTGGTACTTGGAACAAGTGGAACTTATAGAGAAGTAACGGAAAAATTCGCCTACAATCAAAGAGATCCAATGGTGGCTGTGACCATCAAACATTCGATTGAAGCCATTGCAGTGACAAGTGGCCATCCTCTATATGCGCTGCGAAATGTTCCCATGGAGCAAGCAGAATCTCGTACAAAACAATGGATCGCTAAAGGAAAAGTCAAATGTGAGTGGGTGGATGCAGGAGAGCTTAAGAAGGGGGATTATGTGGCTCAAGTGATCCCTAAAGAAGTGGTTGCAGTTCCCGAATTTGATGAAGATGATGCATACCTTTATGGAATCCTCCTTGGCGATGGGCATCTTGCCCAAGATAGCTCAGAATGGGGAGTGTCAGGAAATCCTCAAAAAGATGAGCATTTAGAATTTGTAAGAAAGTATTTAGAAGAAAGAAATATCCATTTTTGGATCACCGGTCGCGGCGAAACCTATGAACAGGTACGTTGGGCCTCAGGAAGAGGTGCTGTACGTGACGCCACAACAGGACGGATTTCAAGTGCAGGCGCGCCTACCCTCCCCTTTAGTTACGACGATCTTTACGATAAGGAAGGGAATAAACAGATCGCTCCCCGTTTAAGCCATCTACCTCGCCCACAAGCTTTAGCTATGATCCGCGGGCTTTTGGAAACAGACGGCAATGTCTCTCGAGGCAAAGAGGTCACATTTTGCAATACATCTGAGAAGCTTGTTAAAGGCTTAAGCTACCAAATGCTCCGTTTAGGTGTTCCAACAGCGGGAAATAAACGTGTCCGCAAATTCAACCATACAGGCACACGCTCTGATGGTTCTTTAGTCCATTTCAACAATGAAACTACATGCTACGACTTGCGCATCCCTGCAGTGCCAGAAATTGCAAAACTCGTGGGAGCAAAACCTTTAACTAAACGGAATTGGCTTTCCCATAGTGGCTTTGTCTTTTCTCGCGTTAGCAAGGTAGAACCTATAGAACCTCATTCTTTTGTTTTCGACCTTAAAGTGGAAGGAGACGAATCTTACATGACATCTGCCGGCCTTGCCCATAATGGGGGTAAGCGCAAAGGGGCGATGTGTGCGTATTTGGAGACGTGGCATCTCGATGTGGAAGACTTTTTGGAGCTGAGAAAAAATACGGGTGATGAAAGACGGCGTACTCATGACATGAATACTGCTAATTGGATCCCCGATCTCTTTATGAAAAGGGTGGCGACAAATGGGGTATGGACCTTATTTAGCCCAAGCGATGTTCCCGATCTTCACGATCTTTATGGCGAGGCTTTTGAAAAGAGGTACGCCGAATATGAAAAAATGGTTGAAGAGGGGAAAATCAAACTCTTCAAAAAAATTGAAGCCTTGGGACTTTGGCGAAAGATGCTCAGCATGCTTTTCGAAACAGGCCATCCTTGGATCACCTTTAAAGATCCTTCAAACATCCGCTCTCCACAAGATCATGTAGGCGTTGTCCATAGCTCAAATCTTTGCACAGAGATCCTCCTAAACACCTCTGCAGAGGAAACTGCGGTATGTAATTTAGGCTCGATCAATCTAGCAGAGCACGTGACCCCAAAAGGGTTCGATGAGGTAAAGCTCGCTCAAACGATTCGCACTGCGGTAAGGATGCTCGACAATGTGATCGACATCAATTACTACCCAACGATTGAAGCAAAAAATTCTAACTTGACCCACCGTCCCATCGGGATGGGATTGATGGGTTTTCAAGATGCTTTGTATATTCAAAACATCAGCTACTCAAGCCTAGAAGCTGTCGAGTTTGCCGATAAGAGTATGGAACTCATCTCTTACTATGCTATTTTAGCATCGAGCGAACTTGCAAAAGAAAGGGGCGCCTATGCCACATACAAGGGCTCAAAGTGGGAGAGAGGTTACCTTCCTTTAGACACCGTTGCCCTCCTAGAAAAAGAAAGAGGCGGCTACCTAGAGATGAACCGCTCCTCCGCGCTAGATTGGACTCCTGTTAGAGAATCGATCAAAAAACACGGAATGCGCAATAGCAACACCATGGCCATTGCCCCTACCGCTACGATCTCTAATATCACTGGCGTTATCCAATCGATTGAACCGATGTATAAACATCTGTTTGTAAAATCGAACCTCTCTGGCGATTTTACGATTGTCAATGAACACCTGGTTGCCCGTTTAAAGAAAGCGGGACTTTGGGACAAGGAGATGCTCGATGATCTTAAATACTTCGATGGCTCGATTGCAGAAATTGAAAGGATCCCACAAGAGATCAAACAGCTATTTGTCACAGCTTTTGAAATCGACTCTGAGTGGATCATCGAATGTGGTTCACGCCGTCAAAAATGGATAGACATGGGTCAATCTTTAAACCTCTACATGCAAGAACCCAGCGGCAAAAAACTACATCAAATGTACCTATCAGCATGGACTAAAGGCCTTAAAACCACCTATTATCTACGCTCAGTCGCAGCCACCCAAATTGAAAAATCCACCATGGATGTCAATAAACGGGGCCTGCAACCACGCTGGATGAAAAATAAATCAGCATCCAGCAACATCGAAGTCGCTAGAGAAGCTATGCCAATTAAAAAAAGCTGCAACCTTGAAGAAGGGTGCGAGAGTTGTCAATAATATACAAGAGGAAGATCGGGCACGCACGCGGGCACGGGCACGGGCACGAAAAAAATTTCAACTTGGTTGAACATAACAGGAAAAATATATGAATAAAGATAAAAGAGTTAATGTCACTGAAAAACGCCTTATCAATAATAATAAAGTCGATGTCAACCAACTCATGCCCCTTAAGTATAAGTGGGCGTGGGAGCACTATCTCAATGGATGCGCCAATCATTGGATGCCCTCAGAGGTTCCCATGGGGAAAGATATTGAGCTTTGGAAATCAGACGCGCTCAGCGCTGATGAAAAAAGGGTGATCATGAGAAATCTCGGGTTTTTCTCAACAGCAGAAAGCCTTGTTGCCAATAACATCACCCTTGCCATCTTTAAGCATGTCACAAATCCTGAAGCGCGCCAGTATCTCCTGCGCCAAGCGTTTGAAGAAGCGATCCACACCCATACTTTCCATTACATCGTTGAGTCCCTTTGCCTCGATCAGGGAGAGGTCTTCAACATGTACAACGAGATCAAAACAATCCACGACAAAGATGCCTTTGAGATGGAGCTCACAGAAGATATGCTCCGCCCTGATTTTACCACAGAGACCTTTGAAGGGGCCCAGAAATTCCTAGAAAATCTCATTGGTTATTACATCATTATGGAAGGGATCTTCTTCTATAGTGGATTTGTCATGATCCTCTCCTTCAACCGTCAAAACAAAATGACAGGGATCGGCGAGCAGTTCCAATATATTCTACGAGATGAAACTGTTCACCTGAATTTCGGCATTGACCTCATCAATGGGATCAAAGAGGAAAACCCCGAGCTTTGGACATCCGAGTTCCAAAAACATATCATCGAGCAAGTAAAAAAAGGGGTTGAGCTAGAAATCCTCTATGCTCAAGACTGTTTGCCCAAAGGCATCCTAGGCCTAACAGCTCCCATGTTCCGCGATTACGTCCAATACATCGCAGACCGGAGACTCGAAAGGATTGGCCTCAAAGCCCTCTACCTCTCCAAAAATCCCTTCCCCTGGATGAGCGAGACGATCGACCTCGGCAAAGAAAAGAACTTCTTCGAAACCCGAGTCACCGAGTACCAGTCGTCATCCAACTTGACCTGGAACTAGAAAATTTCCGGTGATCTTTCTTTATCGCGGTAGCGATTATTGATGCGGAGCCCCGCGTGTAGGACAGGCCAAAGGCCTGCCGGAACGTGGGGCTCCGCATCAATAATCGCTACCGCGATAAAGAGTAGGCGCGCAAAAGAGGAAAAAACTTAGTCTGTTGTATTAAGTGCTTCGCAATAAGAAAAAGAAAGCTAAATTCTCTTTCTTCTTCCCTCTCAAGAGCCAAGTAATCAAGCCTTAAGTATCGGTACTTCCCGCAGGGCTAAGACAACATTGTTCGTTGAGAACAAGGACGACTGACAAACGACCGACGGAGTCACGCCGCCCGGCAGAGTAGTTAAGTAATCTACTCCATTCAAGGAATGACAAACGACCGACCGAGTCACGCCGCCCGGCAGAATAGTTAAGTAAGTTTCTTCAGTTTTATCAGAAATACGTACCTGTAATCTATCAGAAGTACGCACGTGTAATTTTCCAAATAAAGACTTGCCTAAAAATATGGATTTAACTTCCATACACATTGCTTGAGGACCAGTTGTCAGTTTCCACCGAGGATAGCCCCTAGCTCGAACAAATCCCTCCTGTCCATGTGGACCATCATACGATTTATTCCGGCTTTCTTCTACCATACATGCTTGGTACCAACCCGGTGATAGAGCTACAGGTTGTCTCCGTATTCTTGCGCTTTCATCGGGAAAAAGACCCTCAAGGAAATAAGGATAATTAGAACCAGTTTTAGTACTATTCCAAATTTTTTCAATTGTATCGAAAGAAGCCTCCTGATCATTTGTCGAAATAAAAAAAAGCCTCTTGGTTCCAATAAAAGGACAGAGAGGCATTTTTGAGATATCAGCGTGAGGAGGAACCTCTATATCAATACCTCTGGATCTCAACTCCCATTCTGCACGAGATTGGTCTGTCATTCTAAAGCCATTTCTAAAAATAAAATCAAATGGGTGGGGGGTATTTTTACAATTTTCGGAGAATTCTCTGTATGCAAGCTCAGCAAGCTTCTTCCAGGGGTTATGATTCTCACCAGAATTGGCTGCGTATAGGAAGCGACGGCATGTTCTCTCTAAACAAGAAAGCTCTAAGGCCCCTAAACAGTGCATTATTAGCTGGATCTCTACGTCGGCCAGCAACATTACAGGTCTATAAGTAACTTCCGAGGAGGAACTAGAATTTGCGAGGACACCTTGGGACCCCATCCCTGCAGAGGGCATTATTGCTGACATAAATCACCTTTTTCTATTTATTTAGCCTAATTTTATAATATATTTTTATTTAATTCAATTAAATTAATTATTATATTGATATTAAATTGTTTTAAATGTATAATATTATTATATTATTCAAATTATGGTATTTATGGCTATAAACTGGGTTAAGCAATCGTGTAAGGATGTTGCGCAAGGCACACTTGAGCTTAGTGCGGGCATTGCTTGTAAAATAGCAGGGGCAACATGTTGTGGCTCTCCTGGCATGGCTGAAGAAGGCTCTAGACTCATTCAAAAGAGTTTTGAGCTTATAAGAAACGCCCATCTTTCACCAGCACAGAGACACCATTTGCACCGTACATGCCCTCAGGCAGATTGCACCATTAATTCTGACATATTTGAGCGTCTTTTTTGGAATGGAACTCCCCCTTCAAAATGCAAATACAAACATATCTCTAGGAAGGTTCCTAAGATCCCCATGGCAGACTTTATTCATGAGCGTTTTAAAATTATTTATCAAAGTCCCGGTATTCCCCTAAAAGATATAAATACTTTTGTTTTAGCAGAAGCGCATATGGATCCTCAACACCAAGGCGATATAGCTGAATTTATTGAAGAATACGGAGAAACTAATGCTGTTCTTTTATTAGAGGGTGTTAAATCGTTGGAGCTAGCCGATCGAAAAGATTCCCTACAAGCACATATGCCTACAGAATTTTCTATCGAAACGCGCGGCTGGGATAGTGGTTCAATATCAGACTTGATTAGGAAAATGTGTCCTCAATTAAGCGAACCTCAGATAGAGGAAACCTTAATAATGGAGAGAAAGATTGTTGAGATGGCGCGCAAAAATATGCGCATGGCCCTGGATTTTAAAAACAATCTCGATCATTTTACTGAAGAGCAGGAAAAAGAGTTAGCTTCCAAGTTACAAGAAGAGGGTGATAGAGATAAAATAAGGTTACAAGAACTGATACAGAGGCTTCCACCAGAGGTTGTTGGTATTCTAAATGGTCTAGATACTCAGGTTCTTCTAGACACCCTAGATGAGCGCGCAGAAGCTGAAGTTGCCACCTTTAGACATTTAGATGCTATTGGATGCAAACAAAAAATGGCCATTTCTGGGCTTCTACACGCCCTTTCCTTAAAAGGCACAAAAAAACTTTATGAATATGCAAAAAACAACAAAGTTCTTATTTTGCTCCCCAAAAAAGCAGCTACACCTGACATGGAGGCTATCGTACAAAGTGCTCTTAACATGACACAACCATAACCAGACTAAGTGCCCGGTCGTCCTCTTCTTCTTTTCTTTCTTTTTTATTGCTAGTTCATTATGGTTGTTTATCATGGAAAACTTTGTTGTTACGAATCAGACGCGTATTGATGAGCTCAAGTGCGATCTTGTGGAGTTGGAGCATGTGAAGACGGGGGCGAAGGTCATTCATATTGCGAATGATGATCCGGAAAATCTGTTTTGCCTTTCGTTTCAGACTCTGCCCACTACTTCCAATGGGGCTCCCCATGTTCTCGAACATACGGTGCTCTGCGGCTCAAAAAAGTTTCCTGTCAAGGATCCTTTCTTTGCAATGGGAAGGAGGAGTTTAAATACTTTTCTAAATGCTCTGACTGGATCTGATTTTACCTGCTACCCTGCTGCCACACAGGTCGAGAAAGATTTTTATAATCTTTTAGAGGTCTATATCGATGCGGTGTTCCATCCTGAACTTAAAAAAATGAGTTTTTTACAAGAAGGGCACAGGTTAGAATTTGCCGAAGCAGATAATCCCAAAAGTCCCCTTCTTTTTAAAGGGATTGTCTTTAATGAAATGAAAGGGACGCTTGCTGGCGCTGAATCAAGACTTTGGCATGCCATGATGAAGGAACTCTGTGTAGGCCTTCCCTATGAGTTTAACTCTGGCGGAGAGCCTAAGGAGATCCCCGATTTAACTTATGAAGAGCTTAAAAAATTTCATCACACCCATTACCAACCCAGCAGATGTTTGTTTTTCTTCTACGGCAACCTTCCCCTAAAAAAACACTTGGAATTTATCGAAGAAAAAATTCTTAGGGGAGCTGAAAAACTCCCCCCCCCTTCCCTCTATTGCAAAACAAAAAAGAAATATCAAGCCTGTCTTAAAAGAGATCCGCTTTCCCG
Source organism: Chlamydiota bacterium (assembly GCA_013288895.1). Lineage (GTDB taxonomy): Bacteria > Chlamydiota > Chlamydiia > Chlamydiales > Rhabdochlamydiaceae > JABDHB01. The sequence continues at coordinate 27,276 of JABDAY010000001.1, forward strand.
TAACTGAAACAGAAGAACTATCTGATAGAACCATGGTTGCTTTTGGGTGGCTTACAACTTCTTTAACCGATCAGGAAGCAGTTTTAGCTTTAAGCGTGCTGGATTCAGTGCTCATGGATACAGACGCGTCATTGCTAAAATTGCCCATGCTCGAATCTAAGCTCTGTATCCATGCTGATGCTTATATGGATCTAGAAATGAGCGAAATACCCTATATCATTGTCTGCAAAGGGTGTGATAAAAAAAATGCTGAGAAATTAGAAAAGACGTTAAGAGATGCTTTAAAAGACGTTATTAAAAAAGGGATTCCCCACCATCTTATTGAGTCGGCGCTCCATCAGCTTGAGCTATCTCGCACAGAAATTTCAGGAGACCACGCCCCCTTTGGGCTCACTCTATTTATGAAATCTGCTCTTGCGAAACAACACGGATGCAAGCCTGAGGATGCACTTAAGATCCATTCCCTTTTTGAAGAGATCAATAAAAAAATAAAAGATCCCGCCTATTTACCAGGATTTATCCAAAAGTTTTTTCTCGATAATTCCCATTTTGTCCGACTCATTATTACCCCCGATCCACAACTTGGAGCAGAAGAGAAAAAAGAAGAGGAAAACCACTTAGAAAGGATCAAGGCTTCTTTGTCTGAAAAAGAGATTTTTGAGATTTTGAAACAGACAAAAGAGTTGGAAAGATATCAGAAGGAAACGGAAAAACAGAGTACCGATTGCCTTCCAAAGGTGGATTTAACAGATGTCCCCGTTTTAGTGCGCACCTTTCCTTTAAAACAAAAAGATTTTGTCTTTCACCACGAGTGTTTTACAAACCATGTCTTATATGCCGACCTTATTTTCGATATGCCAGAGCTCTCTAAGGAGGAGCTCTCTTATCTTCAATTGTTTAATATAGTTGCTTCTGAAGTGGGCTGCGGCAAAAGAAAATACGGTGAAAACCTCGAATATATTCATGCCTATACAGGAGGGATCGGGATTGCCAGTTCTCTCCACATCCAAGCAGACGACCCTACAAAAATGAAACCTTGCATCAGCATCCGAGGAAAAGCGCTTGACCGGAATGCAGAAAAACTCTTTTCTCTTATAAAAGAGACTGCCACCTCTTGCCGCTTTGATGAGAAAAAAAGGGTGCAAGAGTTAATTTCTCAATTAAATAACGCGCTGCAAACACGCCTGACCAAAAATGCCTTGCGCTACGCGATCCAACTCTCTTTAAGCGGTTTTAGCACGGGTTCCTATATCAGCAACTTATGGCATGGGATCGAATTTTACAATTTTATCGAAGAATTAAATAAAGACCTCTCTAAAAAGATGCCAGATATCTTAAGCAAGCTTACGGCTCTTAAGGAAAAAGTCCTTTGTTTAGAGAGCCCCCATCTTGTTTTATGCGCAGATAAGGAAATTTATCATGAACTCCAAAGCAAAAACTATTACGATATCTTGGAACTTCCGGCAAAAAAATCTACCCCTTGGAAAGGTGACCTCTCTTTGCCCGAAATGACAAAAGAATCAAAAATCATCGCTTCTCCAGTGGCTTATAACTGCGAGGCTTTTAAAGCCCCCTGCTATATCCACCCCCATAGTCCCGCCCTTTTAATTGCTACCCATCTTTTAGAAAATAAACTTCTTCATCGCGCTATCCGTGAACAGGGAGGGGCATATGGAGCCGGAGCCAATTACAACATGACGATCGGGGCTTTTTATCTCCATTCCTACCGCGACCCTCATATTACAAAAACCTTTAGTACCTTTCATGAGGCAATCCAGTTTATTGCTAAAGGGAACTTTGACGGAAAAGACATTGAAGAGTCAAAACTTGAAGTGATTCAACAATTGGATCAACCCGTTCCCCCAGGTGCTAGAGCCATCACTGGCTACGCCCAGTGGCGTGAGGGAAAAACAAAAGAGATCCGCCAAAATTATCGAGACCGCCTTCTCGCGGTTACCGTGAAAGATGTGACCTCTGCAGTAGAAAAAGAATTACTTCCCAAAATCGAGAATGGAACCATGGTAACTTTTGCTGGCAAGGCCCTTATTGACAAAGAGAACATAACCTGGTAAAATGCGGGGCAAAAAAGAGGTACTTATGTTTCGTTTTCTGATTGCTACTACAATGATCTTAAGCTCAGCGCTCATCGCCGATACAAAGGAGTGTGTTTGCTCACCCCAACAAACATCGAAGGCTTTTACTGCTGTTGCAAAGAAGACCATCCCTGCCGTTGTCTTTATTAAAGTAGAAGGGGCCGTTGAAGATGGAGAGAGCCCTTTTGGCGGTGGATTTCAAAACCCCTTTGATTTTAACGGTAATGATTTATTTCAACGCTTCTTCGGCATGCCTCAGCAAGGGAAAGCACCTAAACAACCTCAGCTAAGCCAAGGCTCAGGATTCTTCGTTACTGCAGACGGCTATATCATGACCAATGCCCACGTCGTAAAAAATGCAGACAAAATGACTGTTGTACTCAATGATGGCAAAGAGCTTACCGCCACTCTCATAGGCGCAGATGAGCAAACAGATATCGCCATCATCAAAGTGGACGGGAAAGATTTTCCTTTCCTTGATTTTGGCGATTCAGATGCCTTAGATGTGGGTGAATGGGTGGTCGCTATCGGCAGCCCCTTCCAACTCGAAGCCTCCCTTACAGTGGGTGTTGTTAGCGCGAAAGGGAGACAAAACCTCCGCATCACAGACTTAGAAGATTTTATCCAAACAGATGCAGCCATTAATCCTGGAAACTCAGGAGGCCCACTTGAAAACCTCGATGGAGAGGTTGTCGGGATCAACACCGCCATCGTCTCTCGCACAGGCGGCTACATGGGAATTGGATTTGCGGTCCCGAGCAATATGGCCAAAGGGGTGATGACCCAACTAGTAGACAAAGGAACCGTGACACGGGGCTTTTTAGGAGTGTCTCTTCAACCCGTTGATAAAGATATTGCAGAAGCCTTTAACTTGAAAAAGCAAGAAGGTGTTCTCGTCTCAGAAGTGATTAAAGATTCTCCTGCCGATAAAGCGGGGATCAAACAAGGAGACGTGATCGTAGAATGCAATGGCTCCCCCATTAAATCTCTCGGCAGCTTTAGAAATGAGGTCTCCCTCATAGTTCCAGGCAAAAAAGTCACCCTTAAAGTCAGCCGCAATGGGCAAATCGTCACCATTCCTGTCACTTTAGGAACCGCTTCTGAAAACACCGCTGATGGTGGAGTCTCTCAAAAAGTAGGCCTTGAAGTAGAAAACCTCACCCCTGAGCTCGCAAGACAGCTGGGAATAAGCAAAACAGAAGAAGGTGTTGTGATCACAAAAATCAAACCAGGTACGCCCGCGGCAATGTCGGGTATGCACCCAGGTTTCCTCATCGTTCAAATTAACCACAAAAAAATTACAAACATCGAGGACTTTAACGACGCCATGAAAAACCTAGGCAAAGACAAGCGAGTGATCTTCCTCATCCGCCAAGGCACCTACATGAAATTCTACACCATCAAACTTGGATAGAAAGAGCAGATAATCTTAACCGCGAAGCGGTAATTTTGCCGCGAATGCGGCTACAGTTGCTAGCCGTGGGTGACCGAAGGGAACCCACGGAAAACGTCCACCCCACATCAGAGCCGCTAACAGCGGCGACACTCTTTTTGTCTCTGTCGCCGCTGTTAGCGGCTCTGGTGGGGGCGGGCATTTCCTCCGGGGGTTCCTTCGGTCACCCCCGGCTAGCAACTGCCATCGCTTTCGCGATTTGATTACCGCTTCGCGGTTAAGATAGGCTTTTGCAAATTATACTTTAGAAGCACTGTCATTCAAGTCGTAAGAACTTAAGTACTTTTTAACGCAAAACGCAAAACGTTCACGGGTAAAGAGAAGATCGGTTACGGTTACGCATACGGTTACGGAAGAAGGGCATTGCTTTGAGTCCCCGTAACCGTAACCGTATGCGTAACCGATCTTAAAGATTCTAAACTATATATCTAGATATCAACGCAAAGACGCATTCACCCTTAAGCTTATTGGTTGGTGTATTTTTCTGGGTTCTCAGAAAGGCGTTTGGCACATCCTTCGCTACATAAATTGTAGCGCTTACCCTCATGGGTATAAGAATGCTGCCCATCTACTGGTTTGCCTGAAACTGGACATGATTGATTTTTCATTTCAATAACACCCCCACCAGATTTTCTCATTATCAACACAACTGCCAAAGCCAGCAAAATAATTACAACAACCGCAATAACAACTTTACCACCCATTGATTTCTTCTTCATAACTTTCTCCTATACGTTAAATTTGGTCTTATTTCCTAACTTTACCAATCTCAAATATAAAATCCAGTTTTTTTTTGAACGAGAGCGGGAACTTAGCTACACTCTTCTCTTAAACAAAAGGGGAGCAAGGATAAGCTTATCCGGTTTTCCAATTCTGTCAGCTGACTTCTTAACCGAGTAATTGCAGCTTTTCTTGCAGCCACTATGCCTACGACTTTGTCAACGGTATAAGAAACAGTCTCCCCATGACCAGAATTTGACTCTTTATAGGCGAATAGGTCAAATATGTCCTTTGCAGTATGGAGACCAAATTGACCGGGTAAGGTATGAGCCACAAGCATGATACAACTTTTTCTTCTTTGTGCTTCGAGCACTTTTTCCATTTTCTGAACCACCCTCGCTGCTTGTCCAGTAGCTTTAGAATGCCGGACCTGAAAGACGCGGAGAGCTGGCCACTGAAATGCCGGGATGGGAGCATTAGCTTCTGAAGAGCTACTAGAGCTTTCGCCACTAAGTGCCGTTATCCGGTTATTTAAAGCATTTCGTTCAGCAGCTAGTCCATCTAGCAATTTTTTTATATCCGTAGCCGTATAACAAAGATGCAGGCTATCATGCCCAATGGGCATCTGAAAGGCGTATTTTTCGAATACTTTCCAAGCGTTAAAGAAAATCCTCCTACGTCCTTGGTATGAGGATTGGGTCGTTACAGAATCAGCTTTTCTCTGTGAATCCACCGCATCACTGATTTGTTGTTCTAATCGTTTAATCATCTAGGAAACTTTGACACTAATTCAAATACAGCTAAACTCATAATCCTCCAAAAGAATCGATCAACATTATAGTGAAAATTGAAATATACTCAAATAAAATTAAAATTTGAGTAATTTCCTATATATATATTTTAAATTGTTAATAAAATAAATAAAAATTAGTCATTCCTAAGATTATTTATTATAAACTTTTTCGTTTTATTTGCTTTTTATTTCTTATTTGTTATAATTGATCATACTTAGTAACAAATTAACAAATGAGGGATTTATGACAACTTTAGATATGACAACTTTAGACACGTATCAAAATGCAAGCAAGAATTCTGCTACCAAGGATTCTGCTACTTGGGTGCAACCACTCCTTGAAACTAGCAACACAGAAACTAGCAACAAAACGCTATGGTCACGAGACCGTGTCATCACAGTGCTTGCGGTTGCCGCCATTGCGCTTGTGATTACAGGGGTCATCATGATGGCTGTAGGGGCTTCTAAAGGGGTTGTGGGTTCACATACTACTTTAGACCCCTCTCATGTTAAAGGTTGGACGCAAAGTCCTATTGGCTCATACACCAATAGTGGAGGGTGGGTGGCATATCCTAGGACACCAATAAGCGACATAACCTTTTCGACCAAATTTACCACAATCGGCGGGCTTTCTCCTTCAGGGATCGTTTGTGTTACCGGTGCTGCTATTACGACAGCTGGCATAGGAATCGGAGCTTTTGCCATAGGAAGGCGTAGTACCCAGAATGGCAAGCTCGCAAAGTTAAACTCAAATATTGAAGAAACACCTAAGCTTTCAAATATAAAGACACTTAATCGAAAACGTTTAATTATGATAACAGCGGCTGTGGTAAGCGCTCTTCTCCTGATTGTAGCGGTTGCCTTGATTGCCAAAGGCTCTTCTCCAGGAACTTCCTCTACCCAAATAGTCGATATTCAAAACCATTATTGGTATTCTGGATGGGGCTGGGCAATACCCACAGAATTTTATACCTACGCAGTGACCACTACCAATCTCCTTTCCTCTTCAGCACTCTGTGCAGCTGGGGCTACTCTTGGGGCTCTCTCTATAGGAATCGGAGGTTTAGCTGCGGGAATATATGCTGGGCTGCGTAAAAATAAAGCTGAACACGCTATGGCTGCTGCTAAACACAGCGAAATAGAACTTTGTAGTCTACCGTGTAAGTTTCCTGTGCCGCTTTAATAAAAAGTTGTATTAATCTTGTTTTTTGGCTAAGCTGGCTCAAAAAGGATTTTACATGAAACTTATTCTTGGTTTATTATTTTTGTCTGTGGCGACTTTAAATGCCTCACCTTTTGCCTACGTCGTCAATAATACCGATAATACCGTAAGCATTATTGACACCGCCACGAACACGGTTGTCGTTTCGGCCTTAGCCGGATTGGGCACAACTCTTGATAGCATTGTTTCTTCCCCGAGCGGCACTATGATGTATGTGTTAAGCAAGACAAATAATACTGTAACTGCCATCAATACTTCATCGAATACTATAAGTGGATCTCCTATCCCCATAGGAGGTACACTACCCCAAGGTATGGTCATCACTCCGGACGGCTCGAAAATTTATACTGTAAATCTTACATCTGAAAATGTGAGTGTCATTAACACAACAACTATGACAGTCGTAACACTTATCCCTGTAGGAACATTTCCTGCTGGCATTGGCATCACTCTTGATGGTTCGAAGGTCTATGCAGCAAATACGGGCGATCATAGCCTTACAGTGATCAGCACCGCAACTAATACGGCAATTGGTACTATTAATACTGGAAATACTCCTACTAATTTTGCTTTTACAAGTAACACAGGCTTCGTTACCAATCAAACTGATAATACCGTAACAGTATTTGATACGACTCTCGACATGATGATTGGAACAATTACATTAGGAGGCTCCAATGTTTTGGATGTAAAAGTCACCCCAAATGGTCAATTTCTGTATGTGCTAAATCAAACAAGTCCTGGAGTAGTGAGCGTTTATAACACCACAAACCCATTCGCATCAGCCGCATCTCCTATCACCATAGGTAACGTTCCCACGGATCTAGCTATCACACTTGACGGCTCAAAAGTCTATATAGCAAATCAGTTTGATGGCACAGTTAGCATTATTAATACCGCAACAAACACGCAAGCAGCAGGATCTCCTATTTCACTTGCACCAAATATAAACCCTACCAATCTTGCAATTACCCAAGACAGCCTAACAGTTTACGTGACTGATATGGGATCCAATGCAGTAAGTGCCATTCAGACTTCTTCAGAAACGGTCATAGCTACTCCAACTGTAGGTAACAGTCCGACGGTTATAACTATTCAAACTATACCTACTCCTACACCGACTCCTTCCCCAAGCGATGCTACGGCTATTGCTCAGCAACAACTCACTTCAAACCTTACCCAGCTAAGCAACCAGATCAATAACACCTTTAATTCTTTAAGCTCGGGTACCCCAGCAGCATCTAATGGAGCTATTCCTTCATCCACAACGCCAAGCATTACAGGCCCCGGCAATTACTCAGGAATCCCCGTAATCAACATGGGTGTATTTAATGCCGGCTGTTACTAATAACTAAGCATGAGTCCGAGATGCCATTTGCCAAAGCCACTGCGGTAGGCTGCGGCAACTGTATTCTGTGAAGGCATGGTGTGTAGCTTAAAGCCATAGTCAGAGCGGAAGGCAAGATTAGGGTTAATGAGGTAACGAAGGCCCAGACCTACGCTCCAAGCATATTGATGTCCAAAATCTCCTACTCCTGAAGGGTGATAAAGGGTTCCGATTCCATAATCCATAAAACCTAAAAAGATCAATTGATCTTTAATTTTTTTTGGAAAATAACCTATGGGAGTAATAGTAGGAAGGCGAAGTTCAACGTTAACAACCAAACCATTATCTGAGTCATACTCATCTTCATTATACCCACGCACCGTATTGTATCCTCCAATCGGGAATAATTCAGTAGGAGGAAGAGCTCCTGTGGCTCTTTGAAAACGGAATAATCCTGCCAAAGAAAACTTTTTAGGAAGTTGAACTACATCTCCGACGGTTAGCAAGGCATAAGCATATGTATGTTTCGAAAACGGCCTCACAGCATTAAAAGCAGCATTTGATTGATGAGGAAGAAAATGGAAAGGGCTCCAATACCCATTAAAATCGACCCACCAATAATTCGCTTTAGTTCTATTTTCGACATGGTAATTTCCTGTAAGTTGAGAAATCTGTTCTTTCTGAATAATAGAAGTGACTACTTCAATAACCACTTCTTCTGCAGTAAGATTTAATAAATTGCTATTACTATATTTTAAATCAAAACCCAATGTCAGGCTTTGACTAAAGACTGTATATAAAGGTTTAAAAGGGATCGCGTAACGCAATCTTTCCTGGTTAGCGGTTAGCCCTGCGTTAAAGCCTGGAATCTCAGGCTTGACAATGGAATAATTGCCAAAAAGTGTTAGAGAATGTTGCCAAGGTAGAAGACAAAGATAATTCCCTGTATGAGAGATATACCTCTGGGGAAAATTGGAAGTCATGTATTGATAGGTAAGAAGGTCATCGAGCCGAAAGGCATTGCCCCAAGTAAGCCCTCCGGAAAATCTGTCGTTTCCTGTCGAGGGATTTCCACTATTATCACCACTAGTAAAAAAACGGATGGGAAAACGATCTTTTGTCGTGACTTCAATATCTACCGTGTCCGGATCACTTGAATCGACATATTCATAATCAGAATGGTGAAAAGGATTCTGGTTCATCCACGCAATGTCATTTCTAAGGACTTCTTCGTTGATCTCATCCCCTTCTTTTAGATGGATATATTTAGCCAATTCTCTCTTAGGCCACCACTTAGCACCTTTAAAAATAAGTTTTCCAAGTCTTTGTTCTGTAATCAAAATTTGGACAACACCATCCCCAACATATTGCAAAGGCACTTCAACAACTACGGCCGGATGGGAGTTTGCTCGGAAATAGCGAATAATTTCTTTTTTCAGAGCAATTATTTGATCTTTTACAAGAGGTTTTCCTAAAAAAGGCTGCGCAATTTTGACGAGGGCTTGATCCCCTCCCGGCACTTCCAAATCCACAATCTGGATTCCAACCAGATCTTGCCTACCCTCTTTAATGATCTGCCCTGACTTGCTTGTAAAGAAAATCCCTTTCGTGATGACTATTTCCTCTGCGCCAAAAAGAAGGGATTCAATAGATTCGTTTTGATCCGGGGCTATTTCCTCTATGCCAAAAAGAAAGGGATGGGGGATCGTTAAAAGAAGGGATGCAATACTGATGAAAAGTGTATTTTTACGCATAGGAGTCTTTGTACCAATAAATTTTAAGGACAGTGCCCTTCCTTAGGAGTGATTTGCATGTGACCCGGCGGTACCAGAGCGCCTCCCGCTCTGGTGCCTGATCTACCTTCAAAGTTTTTTGCCCCTTCAGGTGGCTTAAAATTAGCCCGGGAAAGCGGTGATGGCTGAGTAGATTGGGCAGCCGGTTTCCTGTTTTTTAAAATACTGGCAAACCTATCCATTCCCTCCCCTATCAGTACTGATCCCTGAGAGTTACTCACTTCAACAGTCCCCTGCAAGCAGCTACAATACATTTGTCCTTTGACGATATTAACTTCTAAAATCGTACCTCGAAGTCCAATGGTCGCAACAGGAGTTTGTATAGAAACACCTAAAGGATTTGTTGTAGCAATAGAGCCACTAATAAGCCTAAACCCTCCCTTAACCAAAGACATTAAGCTATGATCTGCCTTATTGGGATTCTTAAAACTATAAGAGTCTACACGAAATTCTGTTGAAGGAATTAAATTAACAAGCCCTCCATCCGAGAACTTCAATTGTGCTTTTGATCCGTCCTCACATACTACAGTTTCTGATGCATAAAAAAGGTCTCCCCGTTTAAGCTCTCGTTCTACATTATCGGAAGCTACACCCTTTACAGTCCCTTCCGTTGTAATTATTACCCCTACAGGAGTATTTGCTGCAAAAATAGTGCTTTGCACAATTACAATAAGAAACAGGAGAATTTTCTGCATTTTGTTTTCCTTATTTTTCCTGGCTAGTGTAAGCACCATCCCAGTCTGGGCCAGGAGGGGTTTGGCGAAGCGAGCTAATTCTATTTAAATAAACCTCATATAATTCTTTATCTCGCGGATAGTCCATAGCTAAATGCTTAAATAAATTCTCCGCATTATCCCACTGTTGGTTAAAATAAGCCTCTAAACCTTTATGATGCCTTTCCAGTTCCACTTTTAATTCCCCGCTTGCCTCTGCTGCGCTGCAAATAGGGTTATAAATCAGAACAGCTGTTTTTTTCCCTTTTACTCTAATCTTATCCAACATTTTATAAGCAAACTCATTTTTTGTTTGCAAGTAAGTTGTTTCTCCTACAATAACATCCACATGATAAAACCTGGTTTGTGATTCTAATCTTGAAGCTAAATTTACAGCATCTCCCAAAACAGTGTAAGCCCTGCGGAATTTTGAACCCATATCGCCCACATTCATCACTCCTGTATTGACCCCAACACCAATTTTAATCATCGGTTTTCCTTCAGAAACAAAAGCTTTATTAAGCGCAATTAAACCCTGTTGCACTGCTAGTGCATTACTTACGGCATGAAATGCATGTTTTGGATCCTCTAGTGGAGCACCCCAAAATGCTATCACCAGGTCCCCTACATATTTATCTATGGTTCCCATATGATTGAAAATAATCTCTGTCGTAGAAGTGAAATAACGGTTAAGAAGTTGCTTAAGTTCTGTCGCCGTTAATTTTTCAGATAAGGTAGTAAAGCCTATGATATCGGCGAATAAAACAGATAATTCTTTGCTCTCTCCTTCCAAGCTAAAGCCCTCCCCCTTTTTAAGCATATTTTCTAAATATGCAGGGGGTACGTACTGACCGAACACCGCCTTCAATTCTTTCCCTTTTTTTGATTCAAAAAGATATCCCCATATGAGGTTCAATAAAAAGAGGATAAACAGAAGGGTGATAGGAAGAATTGTGGAGAGAACAAGACCATATTCGGTCCAGATCCATTGATTTAAAAAAATCAGCGCTATAGATAAGGAAAAACAGAGCAAACAAATTCCTAAAACTTCGAAAAAGGGGATCAACAGGGCATAAATGACACCTAAAGCTAACATAACAAACAGAATCACCCCTCTTCCCCAAGAGGGTTTGTAGGGTAAATAGTTATCAATGATTCCGGCTGCTACGCTCGCATGCACTTCAATCCCAGGAAAATTAGGAGCCACTGCAGTTGCACGCACATCCCCTATTGTAGAAGCTGTCGCACCAATAAAAATTAATTTGTTTTCGATTAGGTCCCGCGCAACTTTGTCATTTAACACATCGATGACAGAAACATAAGGAAAAGAAAAGGGGGGCCCTCGATGAGGGATTAACATTCTTCCTGTAGCATCTGTAGGAATAAATAACCGATCCATTTTAATTCCTTCTAAAACAGCAGCATTTCCATATTTTCCCGTAACAAGTTCAATTTTTTTGGCAAGCAAATACAAACTTACCGCTTGTAAAGAAAGGGAGGCATAAACTCCAGATTCATGACGTAAAAGTAGAGGGGTGAATCTTAAGACGCCATCAGGATCGGGGGCTGCATTAATAAATCCACTAGCTTTTGCGACATCTTGCAATATATTGATATTAGCAAGAAAACTCTGCTTATTTGGAATAGCAAGCAGCTTTGTCATCTCAGGAGTTAATTCCAAAAAAGGCGGAGGGAGTACGCCAGTTGTCACCCCGCTATCTAAAAAAACCATCCCTAATACAGATTCCCCCAAGGCAAGGCTTTTTGCAAAAACAGCATCATAATCAAAAAGCCTTTTCATCCCCTCCAATTCAGATAAAGCATTTGCCCCCTGAATCTGGGGAGTTTTTTTCACCGTTTGGATGATCTCATCTACAATATTCTGCTCTGGATCGGGAAAAGTGATATCAAAAGCAACAACCGTCGCTCCATTTTTGTAAAGTTTATCAAGTAAATCTGCAAATCTCTCTCTGGACCAGGGCCATTTCTCTTCTGCCTTAAAACTTTTATCGTCGATGGCAACAATCGTAATAGGCACATCTTTTTTAAGAGGTTTATGCGTATGGCGCACTTCTAAATCATATTCAAAATTTTCAAGGGAATTTACCCAGGCGGCTATAGGTTCAGGATTAATAAAAAGAATCAAAGAAAAAACCACTACGAGAAAAAGTCCAAAAAAAAGAGGAATGAGTTTTTCCCTCATTCTGGCGATGGCTTTAGGCAGAGAGTTAAAAAACAGTTTGCTCATAAAACACTCATAACACAAAAAAAATTTACTAAGATAGCTATAAAAAAACCCTTTGTTTCAAATAATTAATTGACAGACTAATTATAATGAGTTAGGTTTAATTTATGAGGACAGCTTATTTAGCATTAGTCACATTATGTTCTCTTGGAATTGGAGGGTATAGCCTGGCGGAGGTTCTTTTCGCAGCGGACACCCCCCGTAGAGAATCAGTGCCTGGTTTATATCAAGATCCCAACTGGTCCAGGTTCCAAGATCCTGAAGAGAACCAGAACCAGATCCTTTGGCACGGCCCGGGATGGTACAACGGTTCATGGTATGAAAATGAAAAGGACTATGACAGAGGCAAAACCACCGATCCCACTAAAAAATCGCCCAAAAAACAAACATCAAATGCACCCAATTCTTGAACAGTCGGCGTTTTAAAAAAGGCTGATTTCGAAAAAACCGTGCCTCTCTAATCCCAAAAGTGCCGTTTGCTGTAAAATTTCTCGGAGCTTTGTTTGTTCGCTAATTTTTGTATTTTCATATTGAGAAATCATACTTTTAATATTCTTATTGTTCACAGTAATCCTATGATGTTTGCAAGAGTTTTTACTCCGGGAGATCTGTAACTCTCTGCTATTTCAGATATTGGATATTTAAATTGCTTTTCAGGGAATTTCCTCCAGAATATCCAATAAAATTGGATATTCTGGCGTTTTCCAAGAGAATTTTTCTTTAAATAACGCTAATCATCGAGTAGGCATAGGCAATCATGCGCTTGGGAGGGATCTTCGTAGAGGAAATTTCAACTCTAATGCATCTATACCCATAATCCTCCTCAAAAACAAGTAATCGTGATAGCAGTTAACAAGCTTACTGCCAATTATAGTTGCCAAGTATACCAAGAGCCATCCTCAAAACATACAGGCACTCCGGGATGATGAGGGTCATTGATCATTAACACGTTAAGATGGTCATAACGATCCATGTGATCACAAAGGGACAGAGCTTGGTTCTGTTTAACAAATCCCTCTGAATGCATGCCTAAAGCTTTCAAACGTTTACTCTCTCCAAGCAGCACCATACCTGCATAATAACAGAAAAATTTTAAACGGTTTTCTGGTGTATCTTTCTCAGGAATTTTACTTGTAAGTGCAGCCTTCCCAACGGCAGTCACGATTGCTTGTCTATCCTCTAAACAAACAAGTTTATGATATTTAGTCCAATCTGCAATTTGACATCCTCTTCCGCAATACAATTGATCACACGTCGGGCAAAACACTAAAATGTCATGAGGATCTATTTGCCTTCTACAATATGGATAATGGCATATTGGTGGGAATGCTGGTGACCATGACATGTTTTTTCCTTTTGATTAATTTTATACTGGTATGATTATAACAGAAAATACAAAATCAATCCATGTCTTTCCTTCTATAACCCAATGGGCTAAAACTATGTAGCCTTAGGGATCGTCAAACAATAACTTAAAGTATTTTGCGGCCATTATGGCAGCCCATCTTTGAAGGATCGCTCCTCGAAGGTATTGAATTAATATCTCCCTCGTCGCGATTCTTCAAATCTGAGCCACCCTAAGACCACCAAATGCTTTAATTTATTATTTGACGATCCCTTAGGGCACCGCCCTAGGTTTTCTTGGAGGATTTAAGGAATTGTTGGAAGGCTGGGGTACCACGGATGGGGTCAAAGGTGGGGTCGTTTAGGACCTCTGAAATGTTGTCTATCCCTTGTTCCCAGGCGGCTTTGAGCCAGCCGATTCGTTGTTGTTCTTTAACTCAGTATCCGTAGTCTGAATACTCTCTATTAAATGATGGAAAAACTCCTTAGACCAGGTCCTTCTAATTGCCTCTTGATCTCTAACAAAATGCACGGCATCCTCAATGGCAGAAGGCACATCCAATTGATCGATCCGATCTTTGGCTATTTTCAGAAAAGCGGCGCGATGTAAAATGTCTTTTTGTCCATTTAACATGGAGAAAAGGGGTAGATTTAAAGGAATTTTTCTTCGGATAAACCAGACCACGTCATACCAGTCCCTCCCTTTGACCCGACCCTTCCATGCACGAAAAAGAGCGGCATGCATTTTGCACGCAAAAAGGCTCTCCTCACTCACGCATCTAACGGATACAGCGACAGGCTGCGATAGAAATTTTTGTTCGCAAACATACGTTAAAGAAGGATCTGTATCAATCTCCACTTTAATGCGGATCAAAGTCTCGGGATGTATCCCTTTAAAAAAATCAGAATGAACGCCTATTTTTATAAGCTCTTGGACAGTCGGCGTTTTTAAAAAGGCTGATTTTATAGCCGTTTGAGCCTTCTTTTCTTTTTCAACAAAAGAAACCTCAAAGCCAAAAGAAGCAAGCTCATTTCTAATTACATCGCCGAAAGGATGCCAGCTCCAATGAGGATTGGGTACAAGCAAAGTAAAATCGAGGTCTTCAGAGAAACGGTCGAGGCCATAAAAAATGCGTAGAGCCGTCCCCCCATAAAAAGCAGCGTGTTCAAAAAACTTTCCACGCCACAGCCCTACAAGAGCAATTTCCTGCAATATTTCACGTAGAGCCTGTTCATGCTCTTGCAATGATCTACATTGATATCTTTCTAGCATCAACTGAATGGCTGGGTTCATGATGATTTCCTACACTGTATGAGGTAATTAATAGCACTATGGGGATGGGCCTGATGGATCTCTTTTAACAGATCAAGATCAAGGGTATTAAGGTCTTCTTCCTCTATGCGCAAATCTTCGAATAGAGTTGCTCGAAAATGTTTTTTCGATGAAAAAGCACCTCTACGCAATACTAATAAATCTGCAAGCGCTTTTTCTTTCGTCGCTACCAGGGCTTGCTGTTTGGAGGATAGTTTAATTAAAGTCACCCCAACAGAAAAAGCCTGCATAGGAACATGATTATAAGTGAAAAACCCGAGAGGAGTCTGAAATTCCCTCGAGCGTTGTGTAGTGACGCTTGTAACAGTTGTTACTTTTTCAGGAATTAAACGATAATATTGGCATGCCCACTCTAGAGAAACATAGGAAGGACCGTAAATCATATTAGCCAGTACTTCTGATGAGTAGGGATTTCTTGCAAATTTTTCCCCGAAAATATAAAGCCCCTTTTTAACACGAATTAATGCTTTTATTTTCAAGAGATGATTTAACTTTACTCTAGGGTTTTTATAGCTTTTAAGGCATTCCATTACAAAGCCATAATCTAACTCCTCTCCAGGAGCCTCCTCCAACAGAACACCTATCCCCGGGTCAATACCCAAAAACCTACCCATATTTCACCTGTAAGTTAATATAATGCTAACATATTGGTCATTTTCAAGCAAATAAAAGATTACTTAATAACTTTGAGGAATTGCTGGAAGGGGGGGGTTTGGCGGATGGGATCGAAGATGGGGTCGTTTAGGACCTCTGAGATGTTGTCTATCCCTTGTTCCCAGGCGGCTTTGAGCCAGCCGATTGCTGGTTCGGGCTCTTTTTGGATGGCGTGAGCGTAGGCGTTGCGGAGCGCTAGTTCTGCATTAGGAAGGGTTTGGTAACAGGAGCCGCCGAGTTTGATGACAAGGGGGTAGTTTTTCTTTTGGAATGCTAGGCGGTGAAGGATGCATTTTGCTTCATCTGTTAGGTCATCGTAGGCAGAAAGGAGAAGATCGTAGGCCTCGTCTGTTTTTCCCTCCTCATCTTTAATGAGGGCGATGTATTGGGTTGCAAGCGCATGGATCATCCCCCTTTTAGCTTCAGCTCTGACCTTTTCAAAGAGACCGAGGGATCCAGACTTATTGCCTGAGAGGAATTTTTCCTCCGCTTCTTCAAAGGAGGCTTTAACTGTGTCACTCCGATCTTTATCGGAGATGTGACGCATCTTTTTCCACGTCTCAAAGCTCTGGTAGGCAAAAAGGAAGAAAAGAGCTCCAATTAAAAAACCCTGGTAGAGAAAAAAGACAAGAGAACCGAAGAGGGCAAAGATAGCGCTGATGAGAAGGGAGTATTTAAATCCCTTAATGCCAAAAAAGCCTTCTAGAACAATCCTCATGAGCTGGCCCCCGTCCATGGGGAGGATGGGGAGGAGATTTAAAATGGTCCAAATGAGGTTGATCCATTGGAAAGGCCTAACAATTGCAAACCAGATGCCCGAAGTATAGGGCAAAATATATGTCGCAATACCAAAAAGGAGAAATCCGAAAAGAGGGCCATCTAAAACGATGAAAAATTGTTTCCAAAAAGGGAGTTTATCCCCTTGATGATAGGTTAATCCTCCAAAAGCGACGAGTTCAATTTTGGGCTCGAGACCAAAAAGAGCTGCTGTAAGTGCATGCCCAAACTCATGTACTAAAACAGACACGAAAATAACCCCTATCCAAATAAGGGTCCCTACAAAACTCAGCGCATTGAAATAGCCGATAAGTCCTGCGACAACCCAAAAGGCAGGATGAATAGTTACGGGTATTTTTCCTGGTATTCTAATCATTTTTGGCTGTTAAGCTATCCCCCATTTTAAGAAAAGATCGGGCACGCACGCGGGCACGGGCACGGGCACGAAAGAAAGAAAAACTTAAGGCTTCTTCTCTTTCCGGATTTCGTGCCCGTGCCCGTGCCCGCGTGCGTGCCCGATCTTTTCTTCATCTTAATAGTTCCCGTATTCCCACTCCCATCTCGGCAGGAGATTCAATAATATATACCCCGGCGTCTTTAAGCGCCTTCATTTTCCCTTCTGCCGTACCCTTGCCCCCTGAAATGATGGCTCCTGCATGGCCCATTCTTCTTCCGGGAGGGGCTGTAATTCCTGCGATAAAAGAGGCGACAGGCTTTGTGCAGTGTTGCTTGATCCACGCGGCTGCTTCCTCTTCCGCATTCCCTCCGATCTCCCCGATCATTAAGATCCCTTCGGTTTCTGGGTCTTGCTGAAACATTTGAAGTACATCGATAAAGCTTGTCCCATTTAAGGGATCGCCGCCAATTCCTACGCAGCTAGATTGTCCGAGGTCAAGAAGGGATGTTTGCCAAACAGCTTCGTAAGTAAGAGTTCCTGAGCGGGAAACAATCCCCACCTTTCCCCTTTTGTGAATATAACCTGGCATGATCCCAATTTTACATTCCCCCGGTGTGATCACTCCTGGGCAATTGGGGCCAATCAGGCGACTTTTTTTACTTCGCTTCATCACCTGCGCGACTTCTAACATATCGCGCACAGGGATCCCCTCGGTAATGCAAACAATGAGCTCCACCCCTGCTTCTTCAGCCTCTAAAATCGCATTTGCAGCAAAGGGGGGCGGTACAAAAATCATCGTTGCGTTGCACCCTGTGGTCTTCTTTGCTTCAAAAACTGTATCAAAAACGGGAAGACCTAAGACCTCCTGCCCTCCCTTGCCAGGGGTAACTCCTGCAACAAAATGGGAGCCATAAAGCATACATTGCTCCGTATGGAATCTTCCCGATTTCCCCGAAATTCCCTGAGTGATCACTTTTGTTTTCTTATTTACGAGTATTGCCATTTTTTAACACCTCTACACTTTTTTGAGCGGCCTCGGCAAGGGAATCTGCAGTTGTAATTGCGAGCCCCGAATCTTTTAATAATTTTTTCCCCTGTTCGACGTTTGTCCCTTCCAGTCGAACAACCAGGGGGACTTTGACTTTTAGCTCTTTTTCCGCAGCAATGATCCCTTCGGCCATTGTTGCGCAATTCATGATCCCCCCAAAAATATTCACGAGGATCGCTTTCACCTTTGGATCTGAAAGAATAATCTTAAACCCTTCAGCCACTTTTTCAGCCGATGCACCGCCGCCGACGTCTAAAAAGTTTGCAGGTTTGCCGCCATAGTAATGGATAATATCCATTGTCGACATCGCAAGGCCCGCCCCATTAACCATACATCCGATGTTTCCATCCAAAGCAATGTAGGCCAAATCAAACTCTTTTGCAGCAACTTCACTCTTCGTATGTTGAGAAGGATCGTAAAATTCTGCAATCTCCTTCTGGCGAAATAGGGCATTGTCATCAATGCTTAACTTCGCATCAAGAGCCCAAAGTTTTTGATTTTCGTCAATGACAAGAGGATTGATCTCAAGAAGAGAGGCATCTTTTTCCATAAAAGCGCGGGCCACCCCTTGTGCAATATCCATTCCCATCTTGGCAGTCTCCCCCCTCCACCCCATAAAATTCGCGAGGCGTAAAAGGTGGTAAGGCTTGACACTTCCATCAAGGCCAATGGGCAATGTCAGAATTTTTTCCGGATGTTTTTCTGCAACTTCTTCAATTTCGACGCCACCCTCTGGCGAGGCGATCAAAACTGCCCGAGCCTTTTCCCTGTCGATGACTGCTCCGAGATAATATTCTTTTTTAATGTCGACGGGTTTTGTAATCAAAACTTTATGAGCAATCACACCCTCAGGGCCTGTTTGATTGTTCACAAGCTTCATCCCTATCAGTTTTTTTGCGTGATCCAAAATCTCTTGTTTCGACTTTCCAAACTTCACCCCTCCGGCTTTCCCTCTTCCCCCCGCATGCACTTGAATCTTGACCACACCTTCGGTTAAATTCAGCTTTTCCACTTCCACGACACTACCTACAACCCAATACTCTGGAATAGGAATCCCATACTCTTTTAAAATTTCTTTGGCCTGATACTCGTGAATATTCATGACTCACCTTTTAAATCCTTTATCTGATAGAATCCTTTTTTAGACAAAGGAATAATACCATGTTCTCTCTTCTGAAGTCAGGATTTCAAAAGATCCGCCAAGCTCTTAAAAAAACGAGCTCCCTTCTTGGCACCAAGCTAAAAGCTCTTTTTAGCAAGCCTGCCGATGAAGCTACCTATGAAGAACTAGAGCAAATTCTTTATGAAGCTGATTTAGGTTCTAGCTTCATTGAATATATTAAAACCTTTTTGCGCAAAAAACCGACTACCACTTTCGAAGAAATTATCTTCGAAATGAAAAAAAAAGCACTAGAAATTTTGGAGGAGCCCCCAGCTCCCGCAATTACGGGGACCCCTCATGTGATCCTCGTCGTCGGCGTTAACGGAAGTGGAAAAACCACATCTATAGCAAAATTAGCCGCTCATTATAAAAGCCAAAATAAAAAAGTGCTCGTAGCTGCGGGCGATACTTTCCGCGCAGCTGCCATCGATCAATTAGCCGCTTGGGCAGATCGATTAAAAATCGACATTGTAAAAGGACAGCCAAACGGCGATCCTTCCGCAGTCGTTTTCGATGCCCTAACAGCTGCAAAAGCAAGAAATGCAGACGTTGTTATTATAGACACTGCAGGAAGATTGCAAAACAAGACCGATCTCATGAAAGAGCTGGAAAAGATCAAGCGAACCGCATCAAAAGTGGTTCCAGACTCCCCGCATGAAACCCTCCTTGTCCTCGATGCAACAACAGGTCAAAACGCTATTGATCAGGCAAAGACCTTCAACAGCTTCACCCCTTTAAGCGGCATTATCCTCGCAAAACTCGATGGATCAGCCAAAGGGGGGATCATCCTCTCGATCTACAAAGACTTAAAAATACCTGTCAAATGGGTGGGCGTCGGTGAAAAAGAAGACGATCTCCTCCCCTTTGACAAAACCGCATACATTGAGGGGCTATTCGAATGAAAGAAAAACAAAAACTGATCCGCGATACAATCACTTATTTAAAACAGCGGCCTCCTGAAGAAACAGTCCTGCGCAATTTAATCACCGACATCGCCCCTTCCTTTACCCTGCGCGAGGAGCCGCTACCAGATACAGAAGCCAAGCAAAAACCTCAAAGAATTGGAGCAGAAATCGCCCTAATTTATTTTGGCGATGATCCAAAAGAGATCGAGTTTTTGAAAAACCTCACAAAAGCCATTTCTGATAAAATAAGATCTGCTGAAATCATCGATGCCCATAAAATAGAAAATGAAAAGGGATGGAAAAGTTTTTTAGAAGGCCCCGAGCTCAAATGGATTGTAGCGCCCAAACGAGGCTTAAGAAAGTCGACAGAACTCGCCCAGTATTATAAAGAGCTTCCTGCAACAAAAGAGCGTTTCTTGGGGCTCATTCCCATATTCTTCATAGAGCCAATTAGCGAGTACTTCAAAAATCCTGGGCTCAAAAAGACCCTCTGGGAAGAGCTATGCAAAACCCTGAAGTAGAGAACCTAAGAGAAGATCGGGCACGCACGCGGGCACGGGCACAGGCACGAAAGAAAGAGGGAGGAAGAGAACTTGGCCTCTTCTTTCTTTCGTGCCCGTGCCCGTGCCCGCGTGCGTGCCCGATCTTATCTTAAAGGAGAAAAGATCTGAATAACTACAAGATTGCCAGTGTTCTTCTAGACGATGCTCTTGATAAGGCTCTCGACTACAAAGTTCCAGAGGGACTTGCCGTGCAGGCGGGGATGAGGGTGCTGGTTCCGGTGAAGACGACGTTTCGGAAGGCTACTGTCCTTTTGCTTAAAGGGGAATCAGAGTTTCCAAAACTCTCTTCTATTAAGGAGATTCTTTCTGAGAAGGCTTTAATTTCTGAAGATCTCTTTGCCCTATGCGCGTGGATCTCCAGATATTACGCTACCCCCTTGCGGAAAGTATTAAGAGTTGCTCTTCCTCCGCCTATTCGGCAAGACAAGAAACATAAAACACAACTTTTTGTAAAACTCCTCCTTTCTAAAAATGAGATTGCACAGATCTGTGAAAAAAGAAAAAGTCCTAGCCAGTCTCAAGTTTTGGATGTGATGCTTCAAAATCCCAAAGGGATATTGTTAACAGAACTTTTAGAAAAGGCAAATACAGCAAGAGGTCCCGTAGATTCTCTTGTGAAAAAAAATGTCCTCTCGGTTCAAGAGATCGACATCGATCGCACTTTTATTGCTGAAGCAGAATTTTTTCAGACAAAAAATAAACAATTAAATGTTGATCAAGAAGAAGCCCTTAAAAAAATAGTCCACGGCCTCATCCAAAGACAATTCACCACTCACCTTCTCTTTGGAGTCACAGGAAGTGGGAAAACAGAAGTTTATTTGCAAGCCATCGAACATGCGCTTAAGTTAAACATGGGCTCGATCCTTCTTGTCCCCGAAATTGCTCTGACCACCCAAACAATTGAAAGATTAAAAGGGCGCTTTAAAGAGAAGATTGCCATCCTTCATCACAGGTTAAGCCCAGGGGAAAGATTTGATGCTTGGCACCATATCGAGCAAGGGGTGGCAAAAATTGTCGTTGGAGCCAGATCTGCCATCTTTAGTCCCGTAAAAAATTTGGGACTCATCATCGTCGATGAAGAACACGAGCCCTCCTATAAACAAACGGATGAATCCCCCTGCTATCACGCAAGAGATGTCGCCGTGATTCGAGGAAAACTCACCTCTTCTCAAGTCGTCTTAGGAAGCGCAACCCCCAGCTTAGAGAGTTATCATAATGCCGCTGCAGGCAAATACAGCTTATCCGTTTTAAAAAATAGAGCCTTTGCATCCATGGCAACAACTACCATTGTTGATATGCAAAAAGAGTGGGAAAAAAACAAAGGATTCACCCTATTTTCCGCTCCTCTCCTTAAGGCAATCGAGCAAAGGTTATCCGTTGGAGAGCAAACCCTCCTTTTCCTTAACAAACGGGGCTATCACAGATCTCAAGTCTGTCAAAAATGTTCCTACACCGCTACCTGTCCCCACTGCGATATCAGCCTCACCTTCCACTTAAACGATAACATCCTAGCCTGCCATCTCTGCAATCATCATACCCACCCTTCACAAACATGCCCTGAATGTCAAGAGCCTCTAAAATTTAAAGGGACGGGCACCGAGATGGTCGAAAAAGCCCTTCACGCCATTTTTGAAAACGTCCGCACCCTCAGGCTCGATGCTGACACCACAAAACACAAAGGGAGTCACGATCTCCTCTTTAAACAGTTTCGCTCGGGCAAAGCAGACATCCTCATCGGCACCCAAATGATCGCCAAAGGGCTCCACTTCCCCTCCGTTACCTTAGTTGGCATCCTAAACGCTGATGCCAGCCTTCACATCCCCGACTTTAGAGCGGGAGAACACGTCTTCCAGCTCATCACCCAAGTTTCGGGAAGATCAGGTCGAGGGAGCATCCCAGGCGAAGCGATCATCCAAACCCACATGCCCACAAACCCGATCATCCAGCACGCCGCAAACCAAGATTTTGTCGCCTTCTACTTAGATGAAATCGAAACCAGAAAACAATTCAACTACCCCCCTTTTACCCACCTCGTCAAACTCGTCTTCAGCGGCAAAAACTCTTCGGCAGTCCAAGATTCCGCAACCAAAGTCCGAAACCACCTCATTAAAACCCTCCCCGCCACCTACGAGATCAACCCCATCGTCCCCTGCGGCCACGCCAAAATCAAAGACAACTTCCGCTTCCAATTCCTCATCAAAGGGGAAAAGACCCCCCTCCTCGAAAACCTCCAATCCGATGTGCGTATGGTCATTGACGTAGATCCCCTTTCCACTTTCTTTTAACAATTTGATTGAATAGAAATACCATGACGCGGTATTATAATGGTATTAGGAGGTGGTATTATGTCGGCTTCAAATTTTAACCTAAGAGGAATTCCTGAAGATTTAATGGGAATTTTGAAAAAGGAGGCAAAAAAATTACATATTAGCGTTAATTCATTAATTTTAAAGATTTTAGAAAAAGGATTGGGGGCTTCTTTTCAGGTAAAAAGGCCACTTTTTCATGATTTAGATCATCTTGCAGGAACCTGGTCTGAAGAAGATGCAAAGAAATTTAAGGAAGAGACCAAATTCTTTGAGCAAATAGATGAAGGACTTTGGGAATGAGACCTATATTAATTGATACCAACGCTTATACAGCCTTCAAGCGAGGAGATGCAGACATTGTTGAGTTGTTTCGCTCTGCAGAAGTTTTGGCTATTAACCCTATAGTTCTAGGTGAACTATTAGGGGGATTTGATTGTGGAAATAAGGCGCAAAAGAACCGCGATGAATTGCAGCAATTTCTTTCTTCTTCCAGGATTGAAATATTTCCCCTGACTGCAGATACTTCAACGTTTTATGCCCACATCTATGCTATTTTAAGAAATAAGGGAAAGCCTATCCCTTCAAATGATATGTGGATAGCAGCCACTGCTTTTGAACATGGATGCGTACTTTGCACCTACGACAAACATTTTAAAGAAATTGAAGGGCTTATCTCAGGAATTTTGCTTTCCGAACTAATTCTCTAATTCCATTTTAAAAGGGAAAGACATATAGTATTTTCATGAGTGAAGAATTTGATAACAGAACTGCGAAGCTGTCTGAGATACGCGCGCTGGGAATAGATCCCTATCCTGCTAAATTTTCTCCTACGAATAATGCTAGGGAAATAGCCGATAAATACACTGATGTGGTTATGGGCCATAGCGAAGATGCTGAAAAGGGGTCAACCGATACTGCAGTGGTGGCTGGAAGATTAGTGCTTTTTAGGGCTATGGGGAAAAACGCGTTTGGACATATCCAAGACTCGACCGGCCGGATCCAGGTGATGTTTAATCGAGACGTCACGAAGGTGGAAGGGTTCGAAGGAACTGCCGAGCTGACCCCCATGAAGTTCCTTGAGAAAAAGCTCGACCTTGGCGACATTATTGGGGTTGAAGGGCACCTTTTCCGCACTCAAAAGGGGGAGGTCACGATCTTCGCAAAGAAAGTGACCCTCCTTTGCAAAACCCTCCTGCCACTCCCAGATAAACATAGCGGTCTTGCCGATAAAGGGGTACGCTATCGCAAAAGATGGCTTGATCTCATTACAAATAGCGAAGTTGCCGATCTCTTTAAAATGCGCTCTCAAATTGTAAAGCATATACGAGGCTATTTTGAAAAAAACGGCTTTATGGAAGTGGAAACCCCCATTCTTCAAAATATCTACGGCGGGGCTGAAGCTGAACCCTTTGTGACCAAGCTAAATGCGCTTCACCAAGAGATGTTTTTAAGAATCGCTATAGAAATCTCCCTAAAAAAGCTGATCGTGGGAGGGATGGACCGGGTCTTTGAGATCGGCAAAGTCTTTAGAAACGAAGGGATTGACAGAACCCATAATCCTGAATTTACCATGTTAGAAGCCTACGCCGCTTACTGGGATTATAACGATATGATGGTTCTTGTGGAAAATCTCTTCGAAGAGGTTTCCCTTGCCCTTTATGGCACTACGATTCTCCAATATGAAGAACACTCAGTAGACCTCAAGGCTCCTTGGATACGCCTATCCATGGTAGAGTCGATCAAAGCTTATGGCGGCATAGACATAGAAAACATGACAGATGCCCAAATGAGGGAAAAACTCACTGAAAAACCCGCCAAAGCTACCCGCGGCCAGCTCACAGCCCTCCTCTTTGAAGAGCATGTAGAGCACCATCTCATCCAGCCCCACCATATTATAGACCATCCCATTGAAACCACTCCCCTTTGCAAACTCCACCGCAACCCCAAGCTTAGGGACAATGGTTTTGTCGAACGATTTGAAAGTTTTGTCTTAGGGGCAGAGCTTTGCAACTCCTATACAGAGCTCAATGACCCAGAACTCCAAAGAAGGCTTCTTGAGGCCCAGGCAAACAAGCTCGATGAGGAATTCATCGAAGCCATTTGCCAAGGAATGCCCCCCACAGGAGGCCTGGGAATCGGCATCGACCGCCTGGTCATGCTCCTCACCCTCCAACGCTCCATCCGCGACGTCCTTTACTTCCCCCTCATGCGCCCCGAAGAATAAAGTTGTTTTCAAATAAATACTAGTATAGTAAACTTAATTTAAACGGAGGGAACTATATGAAAGTGAATCCTAATAGCCTTGGAAAATTGCACGATGTGGCACCGCAGCCCCCAAACCAAAAAAACATGACAGAAGTTACAAACCCCATGTATCAAGGGGCGGATGAAGCAAGAGAAGAAGGGGCAATGCATCAGCTTTCAAAAAACCACGATGTTGCGCCAATAACCGATACTTTCGCATTTAGGCATACAACTAATATAGTAAATATAACTCTTCATAATCAAAATGAAGAGATAACTAATTTAGGACATCGCCGCATAGCTTGACAAGTAACTAACCATCAGTTACTTATAAATATGTTGAAATAATATTTATTATATGCTATAATTATCTTTATTAATAACACTAGTAAGGATAATTATGGCTTCCCCAGTTTCGTCTTTGAGCTGTCGTATCGCGCCACCAGAGGAATACCCGACTATAACTAAAGTTGCTGGTGACTGGAACGGATGGGTATTTACGAGGCTCCTATTCATCCGTAATCTTGGCTTTGAATCTGATGTAGTCTGGGATCGCAAGGGCAAAAGGATTGACTGGTTTCCCAATCTAGTAGCTTCCATGTTGATCTGCGGTGATGTTCCCATTTATTTTGACGAATCAGAGGATAAGGATGAAACGAAAAATTTTGATCAGGCCTATGTTTGCCAAGACGCAAATGCTAGAATTCAAGGGATAGTTTTCACACAAACATACAATTCAACTCTAGAAATTGTCCTGCTCGCGACTAATCCGAAAAATTTCCCTTCCTCCCATCCCAAAGAATCAGGGGAAAAAGAGGCTGAAAATGTAGGACGCACGTTAGTAACCCATCTTATCCAAGAATGTCAAAAAGACCATAAGTACGAAAAAATTGTTCTTTCTCCTAAGAAATCTTCCGAACCTTTCTATGAAAAAATGGGATTCGAAAAAAAGGGAGAGGAAATGGTCTTAACCATCAATAAGGTCGCTGCATTACAAGGAAAGGCGGCGTAATTATGGCTTCTGCAAGTCCGTCTTTCAACATTGCTGGGTCGCCCAATCATAGCACGGGGAGGCAAGGTCAGGTTCGCAATGGGTAGAGTACCCCGGGATGGAGGAAATGAGGGTCGCGCCCATCTCTCTGAGTTTGCAGAACTTGCCGTGATCATCAGACACCTTTCGATTTAAGGAAAATTCTCTGTGGATCGGCATATGCTCAAGAAGGGTTTTATATTTCATTGCATAGGTGTTTGTAGTTGAAGGGGTGGTACGCCAATGGCAAGATTCTGTGTGATAGATTTTTGATGTGAGATCGGGATAAGAAAAGTATTTATCTTTGTGGTCGTAGAGGGTGGCGTAGTCTACTCCGGGAATTGTAAAAGCTTCTCTTAAAATTTTTGGCCAGTCTGGCCTGTGTAAATAATCATCTTCTAAAAAGTAGACAATCGTCTCAGGTTTTAGCTTTAGGCTTTCAAGGAGATCTAGAAGCTTGAGAAATGAGCCTGTCTCTGTCCCCTCTTTAATTTCGATGATCGGGTATTTTCTGATGAAGTGCTCTTCTTCTGTCGGGTAAAAGGCATCGAGAAGGTAAGTGACATTTACAGAGTCGTCAAGTGTGGCTAGCAGATTATCATGGCATTTTTTTCTGGAATAGTTTGGAAATCTCCCCTTATGTTGACTGACCGGGGAAAAATGGCAATGGCGGACAAAAAGCTCTATTCTTTTTTGCGGAGCTTTGGAAAAAATTCTAAACATTGTTGTTTTAATCCTTCGAAGGTCAAAAGGTGGAAGGCGTCATTTAATGAAACCCATTTTCCCTCGTTAATCTCTACTGCTTGTATGGTCACATGCCCGTGAACAAGAGCGGGGAAATAGGTCACGGTTTTTTCAATGGAAATACCATCACGTTGAAATTGATAGGTTTCTTGCATGGGAGGCAAGGGCCACCAGTCGCCCAAGTCAAGACCGGTCTCTTCTTTTAGTTCTCTTTTGGCTACTTGATGGGGAGATTCATTCTCATCCCAATGTCCTTTAGGGAATCCCCAGTAGTCCCCTTTTTTATGATGGACTAAGAATACCTGCCACTCATTGTTGTGTTCTCTAAGAGGGATCACTCCAAAACAGGTTTCTTTTTTAAGCATTATACTCTGCAAATACAAGTGTTGAGTTATGTCCACCGAATCCAAAAGAATTGGAAATAGCCACCTTTACCGGATGTTTTTGTGCAACATTGGGAACAACATCGATACCTTCAAGTTCGGGCTCTGGATCGTTATGATTAATAGTGGGGTGGAGCATTCCTGTTTCAATAGCTTTAATTGTGGCAATCGCTTCGATGCCGCCTGCAGCGCCAAGACAGTGCCCAATCATCGATTTTGTTCCATTCATCTTGATGTTGGACATGCGGCCTCCGAAAACTTTTTTAACCGCTTGAATCTCGCACATGTCCCCTACCTGAGTAGAAGTGGCGTGAGCATTGATATAATCTATATCTTCTTTTGTAATTCCCGCATCTTTAATAGCTCCTTCGATACATAAAGAAACTCCAAGACCATCAGATCTCGGGTCTGTCATATGATGCGCATCACAAGAAATATGACCGCCTAGATACTCAGCGAAAATAGGGGCGCCCCTCGCAAGAGCATGCTCTAAACTCTCTAAAAGGAGAACTCCTGCCCCTTCTCCCATGACGAAGCCATCTCTTTGTTTATCCCAAGGGCGGGATGCTTTTGTGGGATCCTCATTTCTTTCTGACAGGGCTCTGCAAGCAACGAATCCGGCAAGACCGATAGGAAGGATGGCAGATTCCGCACCGCCGCAAAGCATGAGATCTGCATCTCCATTGCGTATGTGCTGGGCCGCTGCATGAATACAATAGTTGGAAGTGGCGCACGCTGTCGAGATAGAATAATTGGGACCCATAAAGCCAAGATCAATGGCTAAGAGAGCTCCACCCATGTTTGTGATGATGAAGGGAACAAAGAAAGGGGTTAATCTTTTAAAACCTTTATTCAGAAGTGTATCCACTCCATCATAAAAGCAAGACATCCCTCCCATTCCAGACCCAATCAAAACTCCACAGCGTGTTTTATCAAGCTGCGCTAAAACTTCTGGAGTGACCCCACCCATTTCCAAAGCTTTTTTACCGGCAACGGCAGTGTAACGGACAAAAGGATCAACCCGTCTTGCCTGTTTTTTATCTAGATAGGGACCTGTGTCGAAATTACGGATCTCACCGGCAAAGCGGGTAGGATAGTCTGCACACGGAAACCCTTCAATTGGGACAATCCCACTTTCTCCTGCTAGCAATTTATTGTAGAAAATATCGACATCATTCCCAAAGCAAGAAACAAGTCCCATCCCCGTAACAACAATTCTCTTTCTGTCTTTTTTATCCATTGATTTTCCCCACCTCAATCTTTAAATCTACAATATCCGCTTTTTGCCAAAGCTGTTCTAACTGATATTTCTCTCTTGTTTGAGGGTCGAAAATGTGGACCATGACGTGGCCAAAATCGAGTACCACCCAATCCCCTTCCTTCATCCCTTCAAAATAAAGGACTTTTTCTCCCTTCTCCTTCATCCCTTTTTGTACCGCCTCGGCAATGGCACAAACGTGTCTATTTACAGCCCCTTCAGCGATAATCACATAGTCAGTAAGGCACGAAAGCCCGCGCACATCAAGCGCCAGGATGTTCGTCCCCTTTTTATCAAAAATAATTTGAGCGATAGTGTTTAATGTCTGGGGTGTAACAGGCGCTCGCTTGCTCTCGTCTGTCATAGCGTTTTTTGAACTCATCATTATTCCCGTATAAATTTTACAATAAATGTATATGATCTCAGGGATATAGTCCAGCTTTTTGAACGATGAACGCTGAATAATGAATGTTGAACTACTATACGGTGATTTAAAATTTTAATTTTTATGCAATATATTGCTATCAATTTTAATGGCATTTTGGTACAATCCTTATAAATAATTTACAAGAGGTGCTTTATGATGGCTCTGCCTTCTGGTGTTCATTCTTCTTCCTCTAGCGAGGTCCGCCCCTGCATCCCAGAATCTGCTAAAAACGTATTTCTAGTTCTTGCAGTCGCTTTAACAATTATCACTGTTTTAGGCGGCATACTTTGTACCATCAACCCCTCGTATGTGAATGCACATCTCACAGCTTTCGCAGCCAGCACCGCCGTTGCTGGGGTCATTACTCTTGCGCTTTGGGCATTGTACTTGATTGCAAAGAAATCACCTCACCAGCCCGCCTCATGCGTGCCTCCGCCATGCGTATATGTTTCAGAAAGAGCTTTAAACGTTTCTCCGCCGATTGAATTATGGAAAAGTCAATGGAAGCGTTATAATGACTATGGTGAAGGCTATGAAGCAGATGAACGACTATTCATTGAAGCTATGAAAACCTACCCTCAACAACTCGCACAATTCGTAAGGGGATATGACCATCCAAGAGATGAGTTTACACAACGAATGATGCTAAATAGGTTGTATCAATCTGTACAGGATGAACAAGACAAGACTTCTTTTTTTCAAGTTTTAGCCTTCTCTATGCTCGGTGATGTTGATGGTAGCGATAAGCATGAGTTTACTACCAATTTTTATTTCCTAAACAATCTTGGAAGCTCTATTCCGGATAATTATTGTCAAGTCATCGGAACTCTAATGGAGCTTGCAGATCCGATAAATGAAGAAACCTATAAAAAAATTCTCTTTAATTTATTAGGCCAAGCCTTCTTGGAATTACATGCGTCAAATAGCGACAGGGCTCGCTCCTGCAAAATTTCTGGTGAGTATGAAACTCGCGCTCGTATTTGTGTCCAAGCCGCAAATTTCATTTTGACTAAAAATGATCCCGCCAAAATAGACCTTATGAGAATGAGAGAGGGTTTTCAATTTCTAGAAAGATTTTTCCCAGAAACAAATCCAAATTGGGATGCAACTAGAAAAAAATTCTATGAGCTTATTTTAAAGAAATCCCATGGAATTTATGACGACCTCGTACCACAAAAATTCAGACCTGCTGATTCAAACGCATCAAGAAGCCGGTTTGATGATCCAGCAATTGGTGCTCTTCAAGTCCGAGCTGCAGCGAACGAGGTTCGTCGTAGTCAAGCCGAGCCTCGGGAAATGGTGGCAGCTGTAACGAGAGCCAAAGAAAAAAAAGCTCAATGTCTAGAAGAGGCCAAACAATCGGGTAATTGGAATTCTTATTGGGACAATTATGGCGGCGGAGAATCGGTTGCTGAGGCTCTAAAAGATGATCCCCAAAAACTCGCAATGGTCATGAAACAACATGGCCCGCATCCGATCCTTTGGCTAATAAGAAATCCCAATTATCGTGACCTTTCTTATAAAGTTGTGGCCTTCTATATTCTTGGCAAGAAAAGGTTTGATTATGAGTACAAAGCAAATAACGAAAATTTATATAATTTTGTTATGGATCATTATGTCAAAATTATCCCCGCTCTAGCACAACTAGCCAATCCGAACGATAAAGAGACCTATAAACTCATTGTCCGTAATCTATTAGACCAAATCTTCTGGGGGATTGAGAGACGGCACCTTAAGCTTAAAAGCATTCCTATCGATGCAGATCTTATTTGTCGATATGCTCTAAACGATGTTTTGGCTAAAATAGAAGACAAAGATACCAGGATAAATCTTATGGCAGAAGGCTTTTATTTTATAAAAACATTTCTTTTAAAACCTCCTTTATCCCGCCCCATAGTTGAAATAGCAAAAAAATTCTATCCATTTGTTTTAAATGGGTCTGAAGGGATTTATGATCATCTCGTGCCTGAAGCATTCAGACCTGCTGCTTCAAACGCTTCATCACAAAATGGACCGGCTGCTTCTACTTCACCAAAACAAGGATAGGCACCAAGCCCTGAGCAAGCCCATTCTTTATCGCGGTAGCGATTATTGATGTGGAGCCCCGCGTGTAGGACACGACGAAGGAGTGCCGGAACGTGGGGTAAACGAGCACCAGACCTCAAGCTGCAGCAGCAGCGAAACGATATGCTTATAACGTCTAGTTTCGCCAGCTACCGCGGCTCATATATTAAATCCCTAATTTACCCCACGTTCCGGCATGCCTTTGGCCTATACGTGGGGCTCCACATCAATAATCGCTACCGCGATAAAGAAAACCCAAAGCTCAGGTTATATAGATTTTTTATGCCTGATTTTCAAAAAAAAGGCTTTCTGTGTTTCTGTATTTGTATATAATAGACTTGAAAGGAGAAAAATATGTCTACCAAAACTTCTAGATTAACAATTGACCTGCCTAAATCAGAGCATAAAAAACTAAAAATGGCTGCATTGATGTTAGGTACTAGCATGAAAGATCTTGTTCTTATAAGTGTCGATGAATTTATGCATAGGAAGCCAAACAAGGCAACCTTAAAGGCCATTAAACAATCTGAATCGAGAAAAGGTCTTAAAAAATTTGACAACATGGAAGACCTTTTTAAAGATTTGGGAATTTAATGTTGATACCAATAAGAACAACCCAGTTTAAAAGAGATACGAAATTAGCTGAGAAGCGTGGTCGAAACATGTCCAAGCTTAAAACGATCATGACTAAGCTTGCTAGTAAAGAACCTCTCGATCCTAAATCTAAGGATCATAAGTTAACCGGGGATTATAAAAATCATCGAGAATGTCATGTAGAACCTGATTGGCTGTTGATTTATAGTATTACAGAAAATGAAATCACCTACGTTAGAACGGGAACTCATTCTGACCTTTTCAAAAAATGAGCAAGCCTATTCTTTGTCGCGGTAGCGATTATTGATGTGGAGCCCCGCGTGTAGGACAGGCCAAAGGCCTGCCGGAACGTGGGGTAAACGAGCACCAGACCTCAAGCTGCAGCAGCAGCGAAACGATATGCTTATAACGTCTAGTTTCGCCAGCTACCGCGGCTCATATATTAAATCCCTAATTTACCCCACGTTCCGGCA
>JABDAY010000001.1:59443-85802 GCA_013288895.1 Chlamydiota bacterium
CTGCAGCAGCAGCGAAACGATATGCTTATAACGTCTAGTTTCGCCAGCTACCGCGGCTCATATATTAAATCCCTAATTTACCCCACGTTCCGGCAGGCCTTTGGCCTGTCCTACACGCGGGGCTCCACATCAACAATCGCTACCGGGCTCATGCACTAAATCTCCAATTAACCCCACGTTCCGGCAGGCCTTTGGCCTGTCCTACACGCGGGGCTCCACATCAATAATCGCTACCGCGATAAAGAAAAATCACCAAGAATTTTTGAAGGTCAATAGATCTTGTGCTTGTGGATGTAGTCGAGGGTTTTGGTGGGGATGAGGTGGCCGCAGTATTTTTTGTGGTGTAGTCTTTCTCTCAGTTCGGTGCTGCTGATGTTGAATTTTCTTTCGCCGATGAGTGGAGGGGCTAATTTCAGCAATTCTGTGCTTTCTTTCCAGTCGCCTATAGTTTTTGCGGTATCTTCGCCTAGGAGGAGGTTAAAAGAGGCACCGGGGTTTTCGGTGATGAGATGTCTTATGGTGTCGATGGTGTAGGAGGGGCTTTTTCTTTTGAGTTCCCAGTCGACTAATTTAAAGTGGGGGATATCTGAGATGGCTAGCAGGGCTAGGGTTTTTCTTTGCTCTGGTGTGGCCTTTGTTTCTTCTTTGAAAGGAGAGATGTAGGCGGGGCTAAACCAGACTTCATCTAGAGAGTGTTTCTCGAGGAGGGAAATGGCGAGCTCGAGGTGCCCAAAATGGATGGGGTCAAAGGTTCCGCCAAAAAAGCCGATGTTTTTTTTCTTCATAAGATCATGAGCATTTCACGGTATTTTGGAAGGGGCCATAGTCTATCATCTATCATTTGTTCCATAGCATCAACAGAGGCTCTGGCATCTCTGCAGGCAGAATCTAGTTTTTCAATGTTCAGAAGAGTTTTTTCGACAAGATCCATTTTTTTGATGGCGGTGCTTATAAGAGCTGTGAGTTTCTTTTTATGTGAGGGGATAGAGGCCAACTCTTTTTGATATTGGAGGGCAACGGGCAAGATTTGTGTATGGAATATCTCGAGGAGTAACTTCGCCTCGATGGTTTTTACTTTAGCGTAGTTTTCACTTAATATTTCATAGCGCGCATCTAGCTCTTCTGAAGTAAGAACACCTTCGAAGACTTTTTTTGTCCCCTTTTCTTCGAGAACTTTAAATGCATCGAGAGATTTATTAATGATCGGAAGTTTCCGTTTTTTTGCTTCAGCCACCCACTCGGGAGAGTAGTTATTGCCTGAAAAACGGATAGGGCGCGTTTCTTTAAAGACTTTGCGCAGGACAGCAAATACATGCTCTTTATCTTTTTTGCTTCCTAGCTGATCCATGATCTCATTTAGACTCATCGCAACAATCACATTAAGGACAGAAATAGGGAGGGAACAATTCGCGGAAGAGCCTACTGCCCTAAACTCAAATTTATTTCCGGTGAAGGCAAAAGGAGAAGTTCTGTTTCTATCTGTTGTATCTTTGGCAAGTTCCGCAATCATCGGAATGCCTAAATCCAACTTTTGTTTTTTCTTTTTTAAATCCCCTTTTCCAGTTTCAATCATATCTAACACTCTTTCCAACTCTTCCCCGAGGTAAACGGAGATGATCACAGGAGGGGCTTCATGTCCACCTAGACGGTGATCATTGCCTGCAGAAGCAATTGAAGCGCGCAAGAGGGGGGCATGTTTATGGACAGCCTTTAAAATAGCGGCTAAAAGGACCAAGAAAGGGAGACTATTTTCAGGGCTATCGGTAGGGTCTAGCAGATTTAATCCGGTATCTGTTGCAAGCGACCAATTGTTATGCTTTCCTGAACCGTTAATCCCGGCAAAGGGCTTTTCATGTAAAAGACAAGCGAGGTCGTGACGACGAGCCACTTGGCGCATGAGCTCCATTAAAAGGATATTATGGTCAACAGCAAGAGAGGCTCTTTCAAAAATAGGAGCCACTTCAAATTGTCCTGGCGCGACTTCATTATGGCGTGTCTTTATGGGGATCCCCAGCCTCACAGCTTCTTCCTCAAACTCCCTCATGTAAGCCAAAACCCGCTCTTTTATCGCACCAAAATAATGGTCTTCAAGCTCCTGGCTTTTAGGAGAGGCTGCGCCGACGATAGTTCTCCCTGCCATGATCAAATCTGGTCTTAATTGATAAAACCCTCTATCGATCAAGAAATATTCCTGTTCACATCCTAAAGTGGAAAAAACACTCGTTGCCTTAAGCCCAAAATAATGGGAAAGGCGGAGTGCTGCGTTGTTGATCTTTGCGTCTGAGCGCAAAAGGGGGATTTTTGCGTCGAGAGCATCTCCTGTCCATGAAAAAAATACTGAAGGAATACAAAGAACAGAAGATCCACTGCTTTTCCAAATAAACGCATAAGAAGAGGGATCCCAGCTGGTGTAGCCTCTTGCCGAATGGGTCGCTCTTAGGCCCCCTGAAGGAAACGAAGAAGCATCAGGCTCCCCTCCCATTAGCTGCTTACCTGAAAATTTCTCTAAAACTGAATCTAAAGTTTTCCAATCTAAAAAAGCGTCCTGTTTTTCGGCAGAAAGCCCTGTAAGGGGTTGGAACCAGTGGCAAAAATGGGTAGCGCCTAAGTTAATTGCCCAATCTTTCATGGCTTGCGCGATGATATCTGCATAGAGTACGTTGAATTTGCCTCTGCCAAGAAGGACCTCGTCTAAGTGGGAATTGATCTCCTTGGGAAGCATCTTTTCCATCACTTTTCGATTAAAGCAAAGCTCTCCAAATATATCAACTGAAGGCCCTTTCGACCCTGTCATTCTAATTTTTCTAAAAGTGACATCTCTAACAGCTTCAAATCTTGGGTTCATATGATTAACCATCCATTTTTTAACGCAAACGTCTTAAGTTTTCGATCGGGGTTTACCGCAACAGGTTTTTTTGCACATAATAGCATGGGAAGATCCAAAATACTATCTGAATAAGCTGCCACTTCCCCATTTTCTCCCATAATCGCCTTGGCTTTAAAATCTCCATGCATAACGGAAGAAATTTTACACAATTTTTGATCTTTGTCAACCAGATATTGGGTCGCCCTATATTTATCCACCCCAAGCTTTTTAGCAATTTTCCCCACTAAAAAATCAGGCGAAGAAGAAAGGATCATGGTGTACTCTGCTTGTTTTAATGCGCTGAAGGCAGGAGGATATAGATAAGAAGGCAAAATCTCCTCTATAAATTGATCGGCCTGTTCGTTTAAAAGATTTAAAGATTTACCTTTAAGCAGCCTTTCAAAGAGTTTGGAATGGTAATCGAGGAACGAAAGTTTGAGATAGCGGTGTCTTATGTAATAAAATGCGGCAAAAGCCACATCAATAAGAGAGAGGATTTTTTTCCTATAAAGATAGAGGCAGAAGCAGTAGCTTACGTTAATCCGCAATAACGTATGATCCAAATCGAATACAGAAAGCATTTATAACTTACCTTTGGAAAGAGAAGATCGGGCACGCACGCGGGCACGGGCACAGGCACGAAAGAGGGAACCACTTAAGCTCTCTTCTCTTTCCGGATTTCGTGCCCGTGCCCGTGCCCGCGTGCGTGCCCGATCCCCCTCTTCTTCTTCACTTATTTTCTATTTCTTCGATTTTTTCTTCGATTTCGATGACGGCAGCGTTTGCTTTATCAAGGCGCTCTTTTTCTTCGTCCATGAGTTCGCGGTACATCATCGCCTTTTCAAAATCGAAGCCAGACCCACCGATTGCCTTTCTATGAGCCTCTATCTGGTTCTTGATTTCTCCTCTTCTCTCTTTGCGCTGAGCAAGGAGAGTTTTGAAGTTTTCTAAAGTTTGAAGATCATCCGCAGATAAGTTTAATAGCGCCTTTTCTTTTTTCTCGACGATCGCATCTTTAAGCTGCTTCAGGCTCTTTTCAATCAGCATCTTCTCAGATTTTGACATTTGAAGCTGTTGGAGAGACGCTGTAAAATCTTCATAAGAAACATCCAGGTCAGTAGTTTCAACATCCAGAAGAACAGATGCAATTTTATCTTTCAATTGCTGCAGCCTTTCTCTCTTCTGTCTTTCCATTTCGGCAAGGCGCTCCTTTTCCTGTTCTTCTTGAGCGCGCATCTTATCGTAATTTTCTTTTTGGACGAGCTTTTTCAGCGCGAATTCTTTTTTGCGCTCTTTATCTTTTTCTCTAATTTCATCCCAGCATCTGCTTAGCTTAACGCGTGTTTCAGTAAAAGCGTGGGTATTTAACGTTAGAAGCTTTGCAATTGCTTGAAGAGCCTTGATCTCGTCTCGCATAACAAAAAGAGGGGTCTCCTCTTGATTTTTTTGAACGAATTCTTCCACATCAGCACAGAATTGATCGGAAATTTGTTTAATTAAATCTTTTCTTCTTGGAAAAATCTTATCACCAGCTGCAGAAAGGCGCTCAAAAAACTTTGTTTTTTGACGGATGCGCATCCCTGTTTTAATAACTTCTTTGCGCAGACCGTTAACTCTCGAGGCGAGTGTGTTTAAAAGATCGAGTTCCTTTTGGATATTGTTATAACATTCTTGCTTTGCTTCCAAAGCGAGACTTCTAAAGTAGAAATCGATCGGCAAAGTCTGAGCTAAAAGCTGATCGTAATTTACAAGATCATTCTCCAATGCTGCGATGGCAAGCTCGATTTGCTCGACTGCAAAAGCAGACTGCTCATCTAAAATCTCTTTGAGCCGTTTCGCTTCAGCAGAAAGCTCGATATATTCTGCCCAGAAAAGTGCTCGGCTCTTCGGATTTAGAGCCTCTTTAAAGAGAGGGAGACTTAATCTTTTCCCTCCCCAAAAGTCTTCAAACTTGGGATTCCCCGTGCTCGACAGACTCATACGCATAAAATCGAGAGCAAGCCTTAACCTCTCTTCTGCGCTTTGGTCCTTTTCGAACTGTTCTAGAAATGCCTTGAATGTTGCTGTAGGCTCTTTTTTAGGCTTAGATTCTGTCTGTATAACTGTGCTCATTGGTGCTTTCTTTGGTTTATTGGTCACAGTATTTTATTCAATATGAGCATTATTGAAAAGCAAAGAAATTATTTAAGAAAATAAGAAGAAGATCGGGCACGCACGCGGGCACGGGCACGGGCAGGAAAGAGGGAAGTACTTAAGCTTTCTTCTCTTTCCGGATTTCGTGCCCGTGCCCATGTGCGTGCCCGATCTCTTTCTTTTCTAGAAACTCTGCTCGTAATCCTGAATGAGCATTTCTGCAGCATTTTCAAAGGAGATATTGTCTATGTTAAGCCATCTAAAAAGAGGTTCTTTGCGAAACCAGGTAAATTGCCTTTTGGCGTAGCGCCTTGAAGCTTTTTTAAAAGAATCAACAAAAATACTCCAATCCTCCTCACTCTGAACGCTATGGAGAAAATCCAGACACTGCCTATAGCCAATCGCTTGGGAAGCAGACATATTCTTTTCCAATCCCCTCTGCTGCAGCCCCTTAACTTCCTCGACAAGTCCCTCTCCAATCATCTTTTCACAACGCAAATCTACTTTGGGGTATAAAATTTCTTTAGGCATATAGACAAACCAGCATCTAAAATCATACGATTCTTGGTTTGCATTAGAATGGATAGAAAAATCAGAAACTTTTTTATTTGTCAGACTGATAATTTCTAGGGCGCGAATGATTTTTTGCCTGTCACTTCTGGTAATCTTTCCAGCGTAGTCTGGGTCGAGGTTTTTGAGCCTTTCATAGAGGACATTCACCCCTTTTTCATTCATCTCGTCTTCAAGATTGGTTCTGACCTGCCGCACAGAAGGGGGGCCGCTGGGAGGGCCTGAAAGAAGCGAATGGAGATAAAACCCGGTTCCTCCGACGACAATAGGGACATGATTCCTCGCTAATGTCCCTTCAATTGCCTGCATCGCCTCCATATAAAAATCCATCACATTAAAGCTCTCTGTTATGTCTCTAATATCAATGAGGTGGTGAGGAACTTTTGCCCTATCAGCATGACTTACTTTTGCAGTTCCAATGTCCATGTTCCTATACACCTGCATCGAATCGGCAGAGACGATCTCTCCCCCAAGAACACTTGCAACAAGAAGAGAAAGGGGTGTTTTCCCCACGGCGGTTGGCCCAGAGATGACAATCACTTTTTTCCTTTTTGTCTTAGGGGGAATTTTGCTTTTTAAGGGGAGGGTAAAATGACTAATAAGCTCCTGAAGTTCCTTATCTTGAGAAAGTACTCCCTGAGCCACCATCTACCTCAATGCATCTTCTTCGCTTGAAAATATGTTTAAAATTCTTTCAAAACCTGCCATACGGATGATTTCCATGACATCTTCGCTCATCGAGCAAAGGAGAAGCTCTCCATCGCTTGCCTTCATCTTCTTCGTTGCTGACAAAAGGAGGCGCATACCGGCACTGCTTAAATAGTCAACCCTTGCAAAATCAAGAAGGACTTTCTTTTTCTTTAAAGATAAAAAAGGTTGCAGCTTCTTATCGAGCACAGGTGATGTGGAAGCATCTAATCTCCCTTCCAAACGGAGGATTGCAATCCCGCTTCGATCTTCTGATTCAATATCCATAGAACAACTATAGCAAAAATGTTTTAATTAATCAACTCAACTCTTACGCGACGTCCCAAACGGGCGCCGACACTAGTTGCAATCGTGCGCAAAGATTTAATTGTTCTCCCTTGACGTCCTACCACTTTCGCTACATCTTCGGCTGAAACGCGCACTTCCAAAATTGTATCATTTTCAATGTCTGTAGCCTTAACCTCTACAGCGTCGGGCTTGTCCACAATATTTTTTATTAAATAGGCAATAAACTGGTGCATTTTTGTGACTCCTTTGAACGATAAAAACCATATCATCCCCGAATCAATTGACGCAACCCAAAAAAAATATTGATAGTTTCTTATAAACAGACTATGGATTAATATGAGACACAGCTCAGTAGGCGACGTTAATGAGACGATAGTCTCGAACGCTCTGAGGGCTGTGTCTCACTTTTTTTATAGTGCTTCTGGTTCTGTTGGAAGGGCTCTAACCCATGTATCTACTCCATTAACGTTTAGCCAACCGCCGACACTTGGACCCAGATTTTCCGCAGGAGGAACGAGTCTTACTTTTGACATATTTGCTTTTAGCATCATCTTTTCACCTTTGACAGTCGCTTCTTTAAATCTAATATCTTCTTCCCCTTTTACTATACTTCCTACCAAAAGAATAATTTCTTTTGTCAGAGCTGTCTGAAGCGAGTGGTCTGTGAAATATTGTCTAATAGGACCCTTCTCGGAGTTTAAAAAATTACCGAGTAATGAGGCATAGTGTTGATGTTCTTTTTTTTCCTTTTCATTGGAAGCACACCCCGCGGTTCCCCTTCGAGATGCCATTGCTCCTAGAAGCAATAGACTCACACCGCTTGCAATCAAGGCTGGAGAACGACCTCCACCTAGAATAACACCTATACAAATAAGTCCAGCGATCATACTGGCCATGCCTACATATGATAATGCTTGAAATACATAAGATCGGAATTCAGCAGAATATGCGCAATCTGTCTCTCTTCGAATCGCCTTCTCATAACAACTACGATCACCAAGAGGAACTATTTTAATAACGTTCCCAACTTTTACATTCGTTGCTGCAACTGGCCCTGCTGGAACAGACGATGGGGGTAATGATGCGCTCGGGCTATAAGCTGGGGGTGGGGTTGGTAATGGTGCGCTCGGGGTATTTTCGCTACTTACTGCTAATGATGGGTATGTCATAATATTTACTCTCCTTGTTGTTATAGTTAAAATACGGTAATTTCATTATTATAAAGCAAATTGAATTATAGCTTCAATCTAAATCATTTTATATAAAATAGTAAAATTTTTAGTATTCCAATCTCAAGTTTTTAAATAATTTTATATGCAAGATGAAGGCAAGCTTAGGGGAAACTAACGGCTTTTAAAGAGTTAGGGTGAACATCATTTGGGTGGACCAAAAGTTGGGGCCTACCTGCCCTTCAACATCGAGTTGAAGCAGTTTGATCCGCTTTTTGTCTATTGCTACACCAAATTGTATAGCAAGATCTGCAAGATTTAGAGTCCGATTCACAGCAGCGGCCGTTACTGTAAAGGAGCCGGGAGATCCTACAAAAGCCCCGTTTACGTTACCTGTGCCAAAGGGTTGTTGAAATACGTAGCCAAGCTTTTCTTTTAGAAAGAATGTTCCCCAGCAAGAGCACCATTGATCGGTCCGTTTTATACCTGTCTCACTGCGCAAAATCGAAGCGGTGTGTCCACCTTGTTTTGCATTAAAAAGGCCTCCTCCATGTTCCTGATAGCCCTGTTGCCATGTGACAGCCCAGTCAAGCTGGGTAAAGGGTGTCAAGCTTGTCAAAGAGCGCCAGATATTATAGCCAACTTCGAGGTGGGGAACACATTGCCACGCACGAATATTTGCTTTAGCCTGCTCAGAATAGCCGGGAAAGGAAATATTTCTTGTGTTTTTTATCTGTTCATAAACAGCCCAAATCGCAGGGGAAATATAAAAATTCCCGATGTTTGTATCTCCATAAATATTGGCAAAATAATAATTAATTTTTCCAGAACCCCTATGATGATCATCTATGAAATGGGTGTATGCATATCCTAAAGATCCTCCTACAAGATCGCAGGGAGTGATGTTGTAATCAAGACCACCAAGCATTGCACCTGTATAAAAATTAAACGAGGGATCATCCTTGGATGCTGCTCCATGTGCATCTTCGCCAAATGCAGAAATCCAACCATTATAGGGACAATCTTTTTCCTTTTGTTCCCCTAAAGGGGTCTCAGAGTCATCACATTCACACACAAGTAAATCAGCAGCAGCGAGAACTTCCGATCGAGAAAAAGGCCTTGTACGCGCCGAATCTATATGTCCAGAGAGAAAATCACTTAAAGAAAATATCACCTGTGTTGCTATGTAATTTCCAAACGCATTTCTTGAAGGGGAAATGCTATCTAAAGCATCAACAAGTGTGGGGTAGTTAAGATTGTTTAGCAAAAGTGTGGCTTCTGGAGAAGTTTTTGATAAATAATTTGCCATTTTTAACGCATTTCCGGACAACCCCTCAATAGGCACAGGGATCAACTGATATGACAAATAAATCACGCTCGGATCGTATGTCACACCGAGAATAGTATACCCAGGAATTCCTCCGGTAATTGTTGGACCAAAAGTGCCGTAATATACTCCTTCAAGAATAGGGATCGAGCCGGTAAATCCATAATTTCCCGGATCTCCGGTCACATTTAATGTTGTATTATTTAAAGTGATACCATTAGACCCTGTGATAAGAACTAAAGAAGAATCGCCTGGGGAAGTTTCAATATTTGTAATTGCTCCACAAAGCAATGAGATTCCCGCTACCGTTGTATCAAGAGTTAAAGTTCCAACAGAATTACCAGGAGACAATATGCCAGAAATGGGGCCTCCTCCATAAATAGTTCCTGTTCCTCCTATAGTCCCTCCAGAATTAACAGTGATTCCTCCTAAAATTGATCCATTGACGGATAGTCTTCCTCCTTGAACTGTTGTCCCTCCGATATAGGTGTTGTTTCCTTCCAAAACCAACGTACCGGGCCCTTGCATCGTTAAAGAGGCTCCGCTTCCCCGCCCTGCAACCAAAGCACCTCCACCGGGAATGGAAATGGGACTATCATCGGCTATAGTTCCATTAAGAATTACCGTATTTCCTTCTCCCGGAGCAAAAGCAATCAATGAGGGAGGACCATTATAGGAATAGATAAATAAATCACTTCCAACAGCAGCCCCCAATCCTGAATTGGAAGATACGGTACTATTAGAAAATGTACAATTGCCCTGGATAGTGAGGCTTGCATAATCTATATATGCCCCATTAACAAAAATTGCTCCGCCATAGGCGCTACCATCTCCTCCTGCATCATCACTTGCATTACAACCTCCCGGGCCTCCTCCTCCATTCGAACCTGTTTGATAACCGCTCCCTCCGCCTCCTCCAAAGCCGAGGCCACTTGAATAGCCACCGTCTCCACCACCTCCATCACCCTGACCCGCAGCAGTTCCTCCGGCTCCTCCTCCTCCAAAACCACCTGAACCAGAGGTATAAGTCATATAATTATAAAAAGTTGTCACAGCGCCTCCCCCGCCAGGACCTCCATTACCTCCTATAAAGCCAGCGCCGCCACCTCCTCCATACTGACTGGTATTGCTTTCGCCGCCGCCACCTCCCCCTCCAAGACCTCCCTCACTTTGATTGCCCCCAGCGCCGCCGCCACCACCACCACCATTTCCTCCTAAAGTTTGATAAGTCAATGCAGCCGCATTGTATCCGCCTCCACCGCCAGCTGTTGAGGTAAATGCTCCTGGATTGGTTCCTCCACCAGCTCCTCCTGAGGTAC
Organism: Chlamydiota bacterium; assembly: GCA_013288895.1. Classification (GTDB taxonomy): domain Bacteria; phylum Chlamydiota; class Chlamydiia; order Chlamydiales; family Rhabdochlamydiaceae; genus JABDHB01. Next base: position 69,824 of record JABDAY010000001.1, read on the forward strand.
CGCCACTGCCTCCACCACCACCAAACACATAGGTTGGAACGAATCCTCCAGTGTTTCCTGTAGCAGAAGTAGATCCATCTGCTCCGTCTGCACCAATAATAGCGCTGCCACCACCACCTAAAGTACCGCTATCTCCTTTTCCCCCATTTCCTCCTGCTCCACCTCCACCACCGCCATAAGAATTATCAGGTGCGGGAAGGGAGGTATCACTCGAGCCGCCATTTCCTACAACTCCCCCTCCTCCTCCTGAACCAGCGCCACCTGAGCCATCTCCACCGTTTCCTCCCATACCGCCGCCGCCACCGCCACCGCCACTCGTTGTCCCTGACCCTCCCCTCCCGGCGCTTGCACCATTATCTATAAAGTTGACGTTGTTAATAGTTACAGCAGCGCTATCAATGAAAAGAGCGCCTCCGAGTCCGGCTCCAGCACCACCACCGCCCGTTGCTCCTGAAGGCGCTCCTCCATTTCCCCCATTTCCCCCTTGAGCCACTCCATTCTGAATAGTTAAATTTTGCAATGTAGCAGTTCCTTGCACTATAAAAAAGGGACGGCAAACATTACCACCATCGATAATTGTGGGCGTGCCTGAACTATTTCCTATTGTGATTGTGCTAGGATCAAATAAATTAATCAAAGGAGGAGGCTGTGATAAAGTTACTTGGGGTACATTAAAGGTAACTGTGTTGGTAGATGGATTGCTCTCTTGAGCCTGTGCATTGAGAATTTGATTCAATACAAAACGAAAATCGCCGCTGTTTCCAGAACCGGCTCCTCCCATATTTACTGAAGAGTCACTGCCTAAATTGACTGTGTAGTCAGCACCATAGAGCCCAGACATCAAAACAGATAAAACAACACTAGAAGAAATAGCTAACTTTGATTTCATAAATTCTCATCCTTTTTTCCAAATCCAAACGCAACAGGAAGCGTTATCTTGTCATACCAAAAAGTTGAATATTTATGGTACCTGAAAATTACGTGTAGTGCTTGCACCCGATTGACGCGCGCATGGACTATGGACAAAATGAGACAGTTGCAAAAGTCTTTGAAACGGAGGTGTTTTTGACCACGAAGTGGTAATTTTGCCGCGAATGCGGCTACAGTTGCTAGCCGGGGGTGACGAGCGGGAACCCCCGGAAATATGTCCACCCACACAAGAGCCGCGTACAGCGGCGACACTCTTTTTCACCTCTGTCGCCGCTACGCGGCTCTGATGTAAATAATGGCATGGTCCGTGGGTTCCCTTCGGTCACGCCACGGCTAGCAACTGTAGCCGCATTCGCGGCAAAATTACCGCTTCGCGGTTAAGTTACTTCTGGGTTTTGATGAAGGCGAGCTTGGGGATGCGCAGGTCGATGATTTGGGTGTCTGAGGAGAGCTCGGGGCGCAGCGAGAGGTAGTTGCCGAGTTCTTGCTGGTAGTTTTTGGTGCTGAGGCGGAGATAAGTGCTCTCTGTGATGAGGACGATTTCTCTGGAGCCGCAACTGGGTGCAAAGGCATTTGCTACATCTATCCGTTTTAGAGAGAATGTTTGTGGAGGGAGAAGTTTTAAAATTTTAAAGGCTAGAGCGAGTTCTTTTGGGTTGGATTTTTTGCTGAGGTAGATTTCGGGGAGATTTTTGGGGGTAAAGAAGGGGTATATGGGGAATACGTGTCCTTCTTCATCTATAGCCCTGTTATGATAATTACCCAACCATGCGATGGGCTTTCTCACTGTATAGTCAATATAGACACTGCCCGGCGCTAGTACTGTGACATGCGCTTCTTTAATGACAGGGGATTTAAGAAGTTTCGCTTCCGCTTTTTTACAATTAAAACGATAAATTGAAGTGGGCCGGTCACAGGAAATGCTTAGAAGCTCTGCTAGATAAACGGTTTTTAAAGCTTCTTTTTGGGGGCCTGTCTGAATAATAGAAACAATATTGAAGCGAGGATCATTTTCCCTTTGTTTTTCTAGAGGCAGCCAGTAGTGGAGATAAAAAGCTGTCCCCCCGGAAATAATCAACGTGGAGAGAAAAATTTCTATGAAGGCACGCTTTTTAGAAAGAGACAAGCTGCGATCCTAATTGTGTGATATCCCCTGCCCCAAGGGTAAGAAGGATATCGCCGGGTTTTAGGAACTTTAATAAATGGTCTTTAAGCTCTCCTCTTGGCACATAAGTGATAGTGGCCCTGCTTTTTGTTTTTATTTTTTCTAGAAGCACTTGGGAATTGATCCCAGGGATCGGTTGTTCAAAGGCTCCATAGATATCGGTCAGAATAAGATGGTCTATATAATCAAAGCAAGAGGGATATTGCTCGAGGCAATCCTGAGTTCTCGAATAACGATGAGGCTGGAAAGCCACAATGATCCGCTTGAGTGGCATCGCTGTTCTAAGTGCGAGAAGGGTTTTGGCGATCTCTGTAGGATGATGTCCATAATCGTCGAAAATAAGAGCTTGATTAAACTCCCCTTTTTTCTCCATCCTTCTTTTTATCCCTTGAAAGTCTTTAAAAGCCTCTCTGATGATTTTTTCAGGAATTTTCAAGCTAAGAGCTAACCCAAAAACCGCAGCTGCATTTAAAACATTATGATCTCCTATGAGAGGTATTTCAATCTCATCGTAATCCTCTCCTAGGAAAGAGATGTCAAAAAAGAGGTGGAAGCCCACTTGGAACGCGTTTTTAATCCAAAGATCTGAGCCTTCTCTAAAACCATAGCTGAGTCCCTGAAAATTTAAAGAATGGAGTTTTTCATCATCGGCGCACCAAAAAAAATGTTCTTTAGAGCGGACCTTTTTAGCAAATTTGCAAAACCCTTCAATCAGAGATTCTTCTGTTTTCCAGTAGTCTAAGTGGTCATTGTCGATATTAGTGATGATGGCGCCAAAGGGTTCATAATTTAAAAAGCTCCCATCGCTTTCATCTGCTTCTGCAACAAAATAGGTTCCCTTACCCTCATCTGCGTTTGTCTCAATCCCTTTCACTATTCCGCCTATGGCAAAAGAGGGATCGAGTCCCGCTTTTCTTAAAACATGAGAAAGAAGGGAAGAGGTGGTGGTTTTTCCATGGGTGCCTGTAACAAGAAGGGCATTTTTACTAGACATGAGTTTTGCTAGCAGCTCTGATCTGTGAAGCAAAGAGAGGTGTCTTTTTAGAGCCTCTTGATATTCAGGATTATCTTTTTTTACCTGAGTGGTGTAAATAACTGTGGAAGCTGAATCGAGGTTTTTTTCTGAATGCTCTTTGTATATCTCAATTCCCTCTGATTTGAGAGTTTCAGTGATTTGACTTGTTCCAAGATCGCTCCCGGTAACTTTGGCTCCCTGCCTCGCTAGTATTTTCGCAAGAGCGCTCATACCAATGCCGCCAATTCCGATAAAATGATAATGTTCTTCTGTCATAAAAATTGTTGTCCTATCAAATCAGAGAGTGTTTTTTGGGGTGTTTTTTCTTTAAACCCTTGAAGAGCCGTCCCCATGTTTTCCAGCTCCTTATCTAAACATTCTACAATAATTTCCCTTAATTTTTCAGCAGAAAGATCTTTTTGTACAAGAAGCTTGCCTCCTCGAACATCTTCTGTGACAAAACGAGCGTTTGCCTCCTGGTGCATATCTGTAGCATAAGGATAAGGGATCAAAATCCCCGGAATCCCATAATGCAACTGTTCAAACACACTCGCAGCTCCCGCCCTACAAATGACTAGATCAGCTGCTTGCCATGCGATAAACATCGACTCTTCAAAAACTTTCACACAAGCATCAATCTGCAGCTGCTCGTATTCTCTTTTCATTTTATCATAATTCTCATTTTTTCCTAGCAAATGGATCACTTGAAAATCATGTGTTTTTTTTAAGAGCTCTGCTGCCTTTATAAAATGGGCATTAATTGCTAGAGCTCCCTGCGACCCTCCAAACACCAAAAGGGTCTTTTTTTCCTTAAGACCAAAGTAATTTCTCGCCTCTTCCTTAGGGAAGAATTGTTTTTTACACGCGGGCATCTGAACAACAACACATTTGCCGCGCAAGTGTTTTTTAGCGCTTTCAAAAGAAACATAGGTGCATTTTGCAAAACGGGAAAAAAGGCGGATCACCTTTCCCGGGTAAGCGTTCGACTCGTAAAGAATAAAGGGAACTTTCTTAATTACAGCTGCAACAAGGATAGGCAATGTATGAAAACTTCCAAACCCCACAATCAAATCTGGTTTAAAAGAATTCAATACTCTTAAACTTTGAAAAAAGCCTTTCGCTAATAAGAAGAGGGAAAAAAATTTTTCCGTACTGACTATTTCAGTAAACTTAAATCGTTCTTTTTGAAAACACCGATTGGTGGTAAGACCACTTCCGCAAAAAAGAATTTCCCCTTTTCCATGAAGGTCATCCGCGAGTGCTTGCGCCGGAAAAAGGTGCCCCCCTGTTCCACCAGCAGCTAAGAGTATTTTTTTTGACTTTGACATAGTTTATAAACGTTTAAAATCACACATACAGCCAAACAATTCGCAAGCAAGGAAGAACCCCCCTGGCTAAAGAAGGGAAGGTTTGTCCCTTTACTTGGCAAAAGTCCCGATACAACACCTAAATTTAAGAATGCCTGAATACAAATTAAAAAGGTAAAAATAGCTACAACATACGTTCCCTGAATATCTGGGGCCAGCATGGCCATCCGGAGTCCTAAATAGCCTATCATCATGTAAACGATAATTAGGAGTAAAATTCCCATAAAGCCAAATTCTTCAGCGAATATCGCTGCAATATAATCGCTTCTAGCCTCAGGAAGATATTCGAGTTTTTGCAAACTCTCTCCCAGGCCCTTGCCAAAGACTCTCCCTGAGCCTGCGGCAATCTTTGCCTGATGAGGCTGATGACCTTTCCCCTGCAAATCAAGCTCGGGATGAAGATAAATGTGGATCCTATCGGGAACGTGAGCCATTTGAGAAGCCACAACTCCCCCTCCTATGAGAAAAACAAGAAGTGGGAGGACCCAGTAAGTCCATTTCACGCGCGTCAAAAAAAATAAAATCACAAGCGATGAAAGAATGATTGCAACTGTCCCATTATCAGGTTCAATAAGAATCAGGCTAATGGGCACGGCGATGGTAGCAATAAGTTTTATAAACTCTTTAAAAGAGAGCATCTTTTTGAGAGTTGCCACATGGATATAATAAAGGGGGATCACAAACTTAGCAAATTCAGAGGGCTGAAAGGAAATGCTGAAAAAGCCGAGCCATCTGCGCGCCCCATTAATCTGCTGCCCAATGCCGGGAATGAAAACGAGAATAAGCAAAAACGTCGTAAAGTAAAAAAGGGGCTTGGCTAAGCTTAAGATCGCTCGATACCCGATAACCCAGACAAAAAAAGCCCCAACCCCACCCAGAATCGCATATAAAAGCTGCTTTAGCAAGGCATGATGGGTCCCACATTCAAGTGAGCGATTGAGAACCTCTGCTGAAGTGGTGTTGAACACCATCAGAAGCCCTATCGCAAACAAAAGAACAACACAAAGCAAAAACGCCCGATTCATGAGGACCCCTTAGGAGAAAAAGAAGATCGGGCACGCACGCGGGCACGGGCACGGCCACGAAAGAAAGAAAAACTTAAGGCTTCTTCTCTTTCCGGATTTCGTGCCCGTGCCCGTGCCCGCGTGCGTGCCCGTTCTTCTTCTCATTCTTATTTAATTTTTAACTTATCACCTGGCTTTAGTCGGCGCGCTTTTTCATCATTGAGATTGTTGAGCTTTAAGAGCTCATCTACTTTCATGTGATTTTTTACTGCGATCGTCCAGGGGTTATCTCCATTTTTCACAGTATAAAATTTGACAGCAGGAGGAGCAGTTTCAACTGCAGGTAGAGATTTACCTGAACGCACTTGAAGAACCTGTCCAATTTTCAAATGGGTGGAGGTAAGCTTGTTGAGTTTCATAATCTCTTCAACGGTGGTTCCTTGAGCTCTTGCAATTTTTTCTAAAACATCACCCTTTTTTACTTTCACTTCAAAAGTCTCTTTAGCGGGTGTTGGGATGGGGGTTGCTGCTACCACAGGGGGGTGTGTTACAGGCGGAGGAGTTGCAATTGCCTGCAGATCTTGAACAAAATTAGCTGCAGGAGCGGGAGGATTATTTGTATAATGAGTTAAAACCTGATCAACTTCATCGACGGGCAATCCCTCTACAGGAGCCGCCCCCATCTCAGTAGTGACAGGAGTATTTGACTCTTGTATAACTAAAGAATCCATCCCATCGTCTTTTTTTAAAGCTGTTGTTAATAGCACCACTAAAAGTGCTGCATTCACTAATACTGCAATAATGATCGTATCTTTTCTGCTCATTCTGGCATCTCCATTACATATTTTTTAAATTGGTCGCCCCTATGGGCGTAATCCTTAAACATATCAAAGCTTGCGCAGCCGGGGGATAATAAAACAGAGTCCCCTCTGGCAGCTACAGCTTTAGCCCTTTCTACGGCATTTTGCAGCGAGCTTTCCCTTTCTACATCGAAATCATCGATCAGCTCTTGATAAATTTTGTCTGCTGCCTGCCCAATCACAATAATCTTTTTTACTTTGCCGAAAAAATGTTTCTTCCACGGGACATAAGAGGACCCCTTATCGACTCCCCCAGCAATTAAAACGACTTCCCCTTTCATCATGTTTACGGCCTTTATAACAGCGTCTATATTTGTCCCTTTACTGTCATCATAAAAACGAATTCCTTGAATCTCTTTTACAAATTCTACCCGATGACTCGGCTTTTTAAAAGTGGCTAACGCCTTTAAAAAATCCTCCTCTTTTACATTACATAGAAGTCGTGCAGCCATAATATTCTCCTCTTCAAAATTATGTCCCCCATAGGTCTTGTAATTTTTTAGAAGGTGTTTGTACTCTTTTTCAACTTCTTCATAAATGTAAAGAGTGCCCCCAGGTTTGATACAATTTTCGAGCCGGCATTTAGCAGCAGCATACTCTTCCATAGATTGATAACGATCGAGGTGGTCTGGGGTGATATTAAGGATAACCCCGGCATCGAATACCTTGGTCGTCATTGTTTCCAGCTGATAGGAGCTGAGCTCCACAACAAGAATTTCTTCTGGATGGGGAACATAAGAGGTCAAAGGGATGCCAATATTTCCCAGAGCCTTTGCTTTAATCCCACAACAATTAAGGACATGCTCAATAAGCGCAGTTACAGTAGTTTTTCCATTTGTGCCAGTAATAGCCAGACAGGGTTGGTTAATGTATCGAAATGCAAGCTCAGCTTCTCCTATAACTTCAATCCCCTGCTCCACCGCTTTTTGATAATAAGGGTGGGTATAGGCAATTCCAGGAGAGACGATAACGAGATCTAAGATAGAAAAATCGATCGGCCCTGAAGGTTCCTTATCATCGTAGACAAACACCTTCGCTCCCTTTGCTTCTAAAAAGGGGACCGCCGACTTTCCGCTGATTCCTAATCCTAATACTAATACATTCATTGAAATTTTAAAGATGCCAGTCCTAAAATTGCTAATAATAGCGCTACAATCCAAAAGCGGACAACAACTTTTGTTTCAGGCCATCCTTTATATTCAAAATGGTGGTGGAGGGGACTGCATAAAAAAATCCTCCTCTTGTTGCGCCATTTATAACTTCCCACCTGTAAAATGACTGAAAGTGCCTCTGCAACAAAGATCCCTCCCACCAGAATAAGGAGAAATTCCCTCCTAAGCAACACAGCCGACACCCCAATAATACCCCCAAGTGCAAGGGAGCCTACATCTCCCATAAAAACTTGAGCAGGGTAGCCATTAAACCATAAAAATCCCAGGCATGCCCCCACAAGCGCTGAAAGATAGACCGCCACCTCGATACTCCCCTCAATATAAGGGATGTTCAAATAGTTGGAGAGCTCGCTATTGCCGGAGAGAAATCCTACGACAGCAAAAACACTTGCACACATCACAAGACACCCGGAGGCTAGCCCATCCAGGCCATCTGTCAAGTTCACCGCATTAGATGTACCGACAATCGTAAGGAGGGTGATCAAAAACCCAAGGCCGCTAAAAATATAAACCGGATTTTTATAAAAAGGGATAAAATAAGTATTCATAGTATTTTGTGTTGCCATTAGGTAAATAGCAACCACGGCAGAAAACAAAAGTTGCAATAGAAGCTTTTTCTTTCCCCTTAATCCTTTAGAATTTTTGTGTTTAAGCTTGAGATAATCATCATACCCCCCAATGCCTCCCATCCAAAGAGTGGTGGCAAGCAAAATCCAGGTAAAGGGACTCGTCAAGTCCATCCAAAGAACAAGAGAGGTGAGCATGGAAATCAACATCAATACTCCTCCCATAGTCGGAGTATCCCGCTTCTTTTCATGCAGCTCAATAAGGAGAGGACAATCCTCCACCCTGATCGACTGCCCCGTTTTCATCTCATAAAGCTTCTTGATACACCTCGGCCCAAGAAATATGGTGCAAAAGAGCGCCGTTAGAGCAGCTAGCATCATCCGGGTCGAAGAATAAAAAAATACAGATGGGATGTTGAAAAAAAGAAGCATGTTCTTAGGTTAGCACAAAGTTTGGATTTCTGCTATATACAAAAACAACCTTCTTTAGCGAGCATCAGCTCGCTAACGCTCGCTAAAGAGGGGCTCCAAAATTGCTTTGCAATAGGGATAACCTATTCGAGCAAACGCCAGAGTGCATTTGAGTTGGAGCCTTTGATTAGTACGACGTCATCTTGCTTAACAAGAGCAAACATCCGTTTTTTTAGTTCGGTAAAATCGATGAACATCTCGACAGGTTTATTTCCTTTGGAAAAAATGTCAAACATAGGAGCGCACCCTTTGCCATAACAAAGAAGGTGATCGATCGTTTCTACCGCAAGCTCGGCCACTTCTTTATGACTTTGCTCTGTAAATTCTCCGAGCTCTACCATTTCGCCGAACACAAGAATCTTTTTACCTGCTGTCTTTGGCAAATTAAAGAGGGCGGCTTTACTAGATTCGGGACTGGCGTTGTAAGAATCATTGATAAATACAATCCCCTCTCTTTCAACTTTCTCAAAGCGGCGTTTATAGGATTTGAGTGTCTGCGCCTGTTTGATGATCTCTTCCCAACTCATATTCATATATCTTGCTACAGCTGCAGCTAGCGCAAAATCCTCACACAAATGGGTAGCATCAAAGGGCAAAGCAAATAAAGGGCTATCTTCGATTTGATAGAGATTTCCCACTTTTTTTATATTCTCAATGTAGGTCATTCTTTCATGATAATAGCATCTATTTTCAGCAAATGTGAGGCTTAGCACCGTCTTGGGGCTGGAAAGAATTTCACCTTTGGCCTTTGCTATGTCTTCTTTTCCATTTTTAAAGAAAACAGCCCCTGTGACTCCGATCTTTGTAATCACAGCGATGTCGGGAGGACAAATGTCGACCAATTTTTCAATCTCATGAAAGATATTCATTGCCATTTCAGCCACAAGAACCTGTGGGTCCCCTTCCATATTGAGGATTGCTTCTGGAAAGCCCACTTGAGAGTTTGCATTTCCAGGAGTTTTAGCAACCCTGTATTTAGCTTCAAGAATATGCGCTAAAAACTCTTTAGTTGTTGTCTTACCGATAGAACCGGTAATCGCAATAACAAACGGGGGGTTCACCTTTAAAGCATCCCTGGCCAAGGATTGCAAATAATCCACGACGTCGGGAACACGAATTAAAGGGAGTCCAAAATCCTCCCCTTGATAATCTGCAGAGACAACTGCCCCCGAGGCTTTTTTTGAAGCCACCTCTTTAAGAAAATGATGCCCGTCGAATTTCTCCCCTTTCAAGGCAAAAAACAGATCCCCCTCTTGGACTTTACGGCTATCAATGCGTACCTTTCTCTTCATCTTCTACTCTCCAAATGATTACAATCTTGCCCTTTAATGAGTTCTTTGTCTATACAGGAAATAATGAAGCTCAAACAAGAGCACAAAAAAAAGAAACCGCTTATATTTCTCTTCTCAATTTTAAATCACATTGTGTTTAGCTGAGCTTATTCAAATTTTACTTGGAAGGGCAATTGAATCATAAGTACGCGAAAGTTCGGCTTTTTTTTGCTGGAATCGTTTGGGCTCTATGTGTCGCCGTACTTTGGAAATGGATGAACATACAGGCGGTTTACGAACTTAAGGCGAAGCTTGCCCACCAGCATATCGAACAGGGAAAGCTAGAATCTGCCTACAGAATATTTCGAGAACTTTGCATCGATCTTCCACAAAATCCTGAATACTTATTTCATGCTGGAAAGGTAGGAACATGGTTGCAAAAGTGGAAAGAAAGTGAAGGGCTGCTAAAAAAATGCTTATTACTAGATAGTTTGCATGTCGATGCTGCGCTGCAGCTTGGGTATCTTTTTTTGTATAATCAAAGATGGAAGGAAGCGGAAGAGGTTTTTTCTCTTTACCCCAATCATAAACCTGCAAAAGCAGGTCTAGCAAAAGGGGCCCTATGGAAAGGAGATTATCCCGCCGCCGAAAAGTGGTATCGCGAAATCCTAGATGATGGAGAAGTTAATGAAGAAGCAAGGCTTGGACTCGCAAGATCACTGATAGAGCAGCGAAAATACAGAGAGGCAAGTGTCCAGTATGAGCTTCTTACCCAGCCTGATTTTCAAGGCATGCTTCTGGCCCCGGAAAGGGTGGCTGTGGCTTCTCATACTCGGATCTCTCTTCTTATTGACGCAGATTACATGCAATCCAAGGAAAACGACCCCCAACTTAAAGCGCCTGTTGCTAAGGACTATGGCTTTGCCACTTCCCTTTCTCTATTTTTTCCTGTAGCGGACCTGTGGCGGGTAGATGCGAAGGGGACCTTCTATCATCAAAAGGAAAACAATATTTATCCTCCCGCTCTAGGGGTTAATTACAATGCCCTTCTCGGTGAGGGGGCGGTCACTTCTCGTTATTATTTCAAAAAGGATTGGCGATGGGATCTTTATGCAAAAGTGATCGGCGGCTGGAAAGATGGCTCAATGACTTTCCCTTTTCAACATAAGACCCTTTTTGAGCCTGGGACGACCCTTTTTTATAACAGTAAAAAACAGTTCTTTGTCATCAATGCCCTATACGATTCTATGCTTATTAAAAATTATGCCAGGAGGATCTCTCAACTTTTACTTTTCGGCATGACCGAAGGCGGCTACGGATATCGTTTCGATGTGCGCTACCATCCTGAACTGGAGGGGCGGGTGGGGTGGGCGTTTTACCACGGTTCTTTACGCAACATACAAAATCGGCAAGATCTCTGGGTGCGCACGGGAGTTCCCCTCCTGCCCAAGATGTTCACAGTCATTTATCATTTTGAACACGCTTCTTTTGCCCATCTTTCGCCAAACTACTACTCTTATAAAAACAAATGGCTCCAAGGACTTGGCGCTAGGGTTTATCGCAACATTTTTTCTCATGCCTATTTTGAATTATTTTACGAACACACCTGGGATTTGACCCTAGATCTTATTGAGCCCATTGGCACGTTTATTTTTGTTGCCCCTAGGCAATATCTTAACGGCAACAAGATCTATGGACTTGTGGGTTATTCTAAAAATCGCTATAAACTCGAGCTTTCGGGCCACTATTTTCATAACAACCTTCCCTATACCGACTGGAATACAAAAGGATCTTTACAATGGCAATTTTAAAATCATTATGCTTTTTCTTATGGGCTTGTACATCTGTGCACGCCATTCAAACAGTTGTGATGTGCGACGACGTTGACCTCAGCGAAGCTTTTTATGCAAAAGCAAACGCCCGGCTTAACCCAGAGGGAATTACACTCAAAAAGATTAATTTTTCAGATTATGAACATGAGGACGCTCTCCCTTCTGATCCCATCATTTTTTTTAATTGCCCATGGCAAGGATATAAGCTCTTAGACTACGCCTCTCTTCAAAAGAAGCGGGTGATCTTTATATGGGAACCCCCAACTGTTTATCCCAATCTTTATCTACCTGAAACCCTCCGTTTATTCGACAAGGTTTACACTTGGAACGATACTTTAGTCGATGGGATGAATTTCCTTAAGTTTTATTACCCAAACCTGCAGGGGATGATTCAGGATGTAACGCCATTCCATCAAAAAAAACTGTGCACACAGGTTTCTGGTTATAAACACAGCTCCCATCCCAATGAACTGTATTCACAAAGAGAAGCGGTGATCCAATTTTTCGAATCCTTTCCCAATGATGATTTCCGGTTTTATGGCTACGGATGGGAGTCTGCTGGCTATAAGAACTATGGAGGCTCAGTAGATGACAAGATCCGGACAATTCAACATTACCGGTTTAACTTTTGCTACGAGAACATCAAAGAGATTGAAGGGTATGTTACTGAAAAAATTTTTGATAGTTTTTGCGCCGGATGTGTTCCCATTTATTGGGGCGCAAGCAATATCACCCATTATGTTCCAAAAGAGTGTTTTATTGATCGACGGGATTTTTCTTCACTCGATGAGCTTTATCACTTTTTAAAAACCATGCCTGAGCACAAGTATGAGGAGTATCTTTTTCATATTCGGAAATTCATTGATAGTAAAGAAGCCCAAGTTTTTAAGCGGGAATATTTTAATGACCTCTTTATCCAAGCAGTAATCAGTGCGGTAAAAGAGTCTAAGAGTCCAACAACAGAAGATACATTTTATTTTGAAAAAACAGATCCCAAAAGGGTGGGGAGGCTTTACCAAATGATGAAAGTGCTCGATGCGGTTTTGGCAAAACATGAGATCCCCTATTGGGCCACAGGAGGAACCGTGCTTGGCGCCGTGCGCCATGGAGGGATGATCCCTTGGGATGACGATATAGATATCGAAATTTATGTCGATGACAAGGAGCGGGTTCTTTCCCTTTATTCAGAGTTCGCCTCTTACGGCTTTGAACTAGCCGAGTCTAATTCCAATCTCCGCCTATTTTCCATAGGCCAATTTCCCTACGCCATCCTCGATATTTTCACCTCGGTTTTGGAAGAGGGGAAGATTGTCATGGCGCCGCTTGATGCAAGGCAGAGTTGGCCAAGAAATTATTGGCTTCCAGCTGAGCTCTCTGAGCTCGTAAGAATCCCCTTTGGACCCATCGAGATCATGGCAGCGAAAGAACAGGTGCGTTATTTGAAAGAACAATATGGAGAAGATGTATTAGAAATGGCGATCCCCAATGATCATAAGCACGCGGAAGCAAAGAAAGCTCCAATTGCAAGCTTTGAGCCTGCAGCCTACGAAATCATCGACCCATCAATTCCTCTCCCCTAGGTCACAGTTTTTGATGCGGTCTTTTATGTGGGCGCTACCTTTTTTTGTTTGGAGCAAGGTTTGGAAAAAACGTCCGAAACCTCTGATTCTCCACCAGAGATAGAGCTGCCGATAACCGAAATTTTCGAGCAAACTATAGTATAGGAGGCCGCATAAAGTTTTCGATGAGGGATATCTTTGAAAACTCAATTCCTCAATGAAAAGACATGTGACGCTGAAGATAAAGGTAAAAACGAGAGTGATATTGACAAGAAGCAAGAAAAAAGAGAAATTAAGAATTCCGAGGAATACGCTGAGCAAAATAACAGCAAAGCCAAAAACTTCCATAATTGGCTCCATAGCCTCTCCTAGTAGCCAAAAAGGATAGGTCAAGAAGGCGGTTACCCCGTATGTAGGGTTAAAACACATCGATTTATGAAAAAAAAGACACTCAAGAAGACCTCTATGCCATCTTGTCCGTTGTTTACCTAAATCACTTAATTTCGAGGGAGCCTTAGTCCAAGCAACCGGATCGGGAAGATAAAAAATTTTATAAGGCAATTTTTTCTTTTTCATAATTCTGTGCAACCGCATGATGATCTCCATATCTTCTCCATTAGAAGGATAAAACCCTCCTGCCTTGACAATCACATCTTTGCGAAAGATACAAAAAGCGCCCGATAGGATAAAATTATTCTTTCCAAAATCCCAGCCCTGCCGAATGAAAAAAGCGCGCAAGTATTCAAGCGATTGGATCCCAGTAAGAAATGTTTTGGGGAATTCTTCAGTAGAAATGCGGTTGAATGGAGAATAACAGTCGTTGCTAATGCTGATTGTCCCTCCTACAGCAATCGTTTCAGGTGAGAAAAGAAAGGGGCGGATGTACGCTTTAAATGCAATGTCATCTATCAATGTATCAGAGTCGATACCAATAAAATACTGAGCTTCGCAAGCATTGATCCCCGCATTAAGCGCATCTGATTTTCTGCCATGCTCTTTGTCGATAACAACAAGCTCTGGATGCAACCTGCTACGATAGACAACATTCACCCTCTGGGTCGGTAGGGATTCTTGATAAAACTTGGGGATAACTACAAGATCAAATGCTTTCTTAAGCTCCCCGACGCTATGATCTATCGATCCATCATTAACAACAATGATCTGTTTATAGCGATAAGTAAGATGTAAAATACTGGTTACAGTAGAAACTACATGGTCTGCTTCATTATACATCGGAATGATGAAGCAGATAGGAGGGAGTGAAGAAGAATTGAGCAAGGGGGTAAAATCTTCCGCGTTAAGCTCTCTTTGTCGAGAAAAAATTTTGTATGATCCCAGAATAAGGAGAACCATATACACAACATTAATTGCGCCGAAGTACCAGAGAAAGAACGAATCAAGAGAAAATAAAAAAGATTTGAACCAATCCATCTTCATCATCCAAAAGTTAAGACATATTGCGCTGCTTCATAGGCTTTCACATCTTTAGTTTTACTTTGTCTCTTTAAAATCGTCGTTTTTCCAATTTTCTTGAGAAGTATAGCTGCTTGCAATCGAACACCCCATACGGGGTTAGAAAGATATTTTTCAAGTTTTTTTGTAGCTGTACTAGAGGGGAAATATTCTAAACAAGAGAGGGCAGCAATCTGAATATTCACATCTGGATCACCCAAAGCCTTAATCACAAATGACTCAGTATTTTCGTGCGGATTGCGCGCAAGAATTTTCAGAGCGAGTAAGCGTACTTGCGGATCTTTTGCTACAAGCCATTTGTGCAAGAACGGAAGAGGTAAGCCGATAGTTTTTTTAGATAATATCTCGCAGCAGGCAAGCCGCATTTGCGGGTCTTTTGTCCCTTCAGCTATTTTTAAAATCTCCAAAAAAACCGGCTCAGAGGCCTGTACTAAAATGTCAGTGTAATAACAGCGCGCATAACCGGGTTCCTGAATCATATGTTTTAATGTTTGAAGAATTCCCTTTTGGCTTTCTGAATGAATAGCAGCAGAGCAAGCTTTGGCGCGCACTAAAAATGAAGAATCGTCGACGAGAGAAAGAATAATCGTCTCATCATTTTCCTCTTTACAAAGTGAAAATGCACGAGCCGCCATGTTTCTTTTACGCCAAAAGATGCTTTTAGAAAATCTCCTTGCCTGTGGCAAGAGATATTGGGTGGCAATAGCCTGTTTAATTTCTTCCCAGGGACTACCTTGAAATCGCCGCTCAAAAGACTCCATCACAATCAAAAGAATCGGAAAATCAGAAAACAGAGTATCCGTTTCCAGACTGAAGGAACACTTCTTATTATTTTCAATGAAATCATCGATCAAATGGGAAATTTTCTCCTTAAGCGCGAGCGATCGCTGACGAAAAAAGGGAATAAATGACTTCC
This sequence comes from Chlamydiota bacterium, assembly GCA_013288895.1. Classification (GTDB taxonomy): domain Bacteria; phylum Chlamydiota; class Chlamydiia; order Chlamydiales; family Rhabdochlamydiaceae; genus JABDHB01. The sequence continues at coordinate 85,425 of JABDAY010000001.1, forward strand.
AGAGTATTAAGGCTAATCCTAAAAAAAGAAGATAAATACTTTCCGCAAATAGGATAAAAAAGAGAACTTCATGAATAGCATTCAATGAGAAATTAACCTCAAGTTCTGTTTAAACGAAGAAACAAGTAATTTTAGTAAATCTGTGTTATCATTAATGATGATCACACCGTCTCTCTTTTTATTTTTTTCTATAGACTTCACTGCCACTGGGTACCACCGAGGTTGTATATTTCTACATCACACATTACCCATTTTATTAAAATAAAAATGGTTCATGGGAAAAATTGGGGGGTTCGTAACTATTAAATAAAATATGGACATATATGGACAATTATTGCAATATATGACCATGAAATTAAGCGAATGGGCAAAAAAGCA
>JABDAY010000002.1 GCA_013288895.1 Chlamydiota bacterium
AATTCCATTTTTGAGCCACGTAACATTAGACGAGCCAACTTCGTTGTCTCTAAAAATTTTCCTCGAAAATCTTTTGTTTTTCCGGGCAAAGCAGGTTATGCAAGTGTCTATTATTTTCTAGCGGGAATTGCTGTTGGGTCTATTTAGACCAATTTCGGCTGGTCAGCAGGTCGTTTGCTTGTGCATTTCCGAGAGCTGCGGCTTTTTGAATGTAATACAAAGCCTGTGCTTCGCTTTTTTTCTTGTTAAACTCTCCGTTGAGATACATCACTCCTATTCTAAGGTTAGCTTCGGGAGATCCATGCTCTGCAGCTCTTTCGTAATATTCAACGGCAAGCGCTGGCTTTTTTTCTGTTTGTATACAGACTGGGATGGGATGGTGGGCTATATGAGATCCCTCCTCATACCACTTTCCAAGTTCGTATTCTGCTTTGGCATTATGAAATTTTGCCGCTTCTTCCATATGGGATAAGGCCTCAACGGAATCACGTTCGTGAAGCCCCAGGAAATAATGTGCTTCGAAAAAATCGGCGCCCATAGAAAGGGCAAGCTGGTAATAATGGGTGGCTTTGGAAACATCGCACGTTAACCCGGGTCCTTTATATTCATAATACTTCCCTGCTTCATTTGCGGCTGAGGCAATTCCCTTATTTGCTGCATCTACAAAGCATCGAAAAGCTCTATGAGGATTTGGCGCTACCACTGATCCATCTTCCTTTGTAAAACCCGTATCATAACATTGCCCTAAAAAATTTGCCGCTCGGGGAAAATCTTTAAGTGCAAATGGTCCATCAGAATTATGCCGATGTTCTGGACCTGCCTCAAGAAGAGCATTATAAAGCATTTCGTAGTATTTAAAAGCAAGTTTTGGAGCTTTGGCAACACCGACGCCATCTTCATAACAAATGCCCACTTGTTCCTGTGCATAGTTTGATCCTTTATCGGCAGCTAGTTTGAAATATTTAAAAGCTAGGGCGGGTCTTTTTGGCCCTCCAATGCCACTGTAATACTTTCCGCACAGCTCCTGCGACTCCCTGTGGCCTGCATCTGCAGCTTTTGTGAGATATTTCAGGGCGGCTTCTAGATCTTTTCCAGGTGCATTTTGATAAGCCAGCCCAACCTTATACTGTGCCACACTATGCCCCCTATCTGCCGCCGTTTTGTAATGTAAGAATGCCTGCTCTGCATTTTGAGCTACTCCTTCCCCTCTTGCATAACAATTGGCAAGCTCAAATATGCTGTCTAAATCTCCCAGCTCTGCACCCTCGAGGTACCATTCAAAGGCTATTTGCGGATTTGTGGAAAACTGTCCTAGCATGTATATAGCTTTACTGTGGCCTTGAACTGCAGCCAATTTGAAAAATTCTAAGGCCAAGACCACGCTGGATGGTACTGGATAACCTCTGTAAAAAGCTCTCGCTACACAATATTGAGCTTCAGCATTTCCTTGATCTGCGGCTTTTGAAAGATATGCAAAACCCTCCTCAGCTTTTTTTATTCCCTCAGCAGTTTTCATTTCCCCACTATCTTCCATAAGGCGTAATCCCAAGTCGTATTGGGCATCGGGCAATCCTTGATCTGCTGCCTGTTTGAAAAAAATAAGGGCTTGCTTTGGGTCTGGCCAAAGGTGTGCAAGATTGTACCTAGCTAAGATATTGTTGCTGTTTGCGGCCCGTTGGTAGTAGTTGCGAGCATATTCTCCGTTTTTTTCAATCCCATAGCCATGCTCGAGGCAATACCCAAGTAAATTTTCGGCGGCGGCCTTTTGTCCGACGACAAATGGCCTTGAGTGCGCTATAAATGCTTTCTGTGTTTTTTTCCCTGCTTTAGCCAGTTGTTCTAAAAAAAGTGGAACGACGCTAGATGTGTACAAAAAAGGTTTTTCCTCTAATAACACAAGATCAAAAAGTTGAGGTAAAAGTTCGTCGGGGCTGCGGCTCGCAAAGGATTTGGTTATTAGATCTGTTGTTACTTTTAGCAAGTCTTTGCTCTCACAGTTGTAGGCTAGTTGATTTAATTCAACGAGCCTCTCAAATGATGTGTTTGCCGGGATTCCCAGGCCATACTGGAAATCTACAAAGAGCCTTTTGGTTTCACCCTTGACCCCTTTTAATCTTTCCTGATTAAAGTATGGGGGTAAAAAAGCTCGGGGCACTTGGAGGGTCTCCTCCTCTAATCCTTCTCCTTCTAACGTTATGCTAATGGTGTCTTCCGGAGACTCCCTTAATCGACGGAGGCTTACTTGTATGTCCGCGTCAGACTTTTGGGCAATATTAGGATTTCTAGTTGCAAGATCCTCCGCAGCAGGCTCGTAAAGCCCCTCGGCAGATTCTTTGAGCAGTTCTAATCCCCTTCTTTCGTTTTTTGGACCCCCAATACCCTCTCGATAACACCTTGCAAGATGGTACTTTGCAACAGGATCGTAGCTCTTGGCCATGTCTTCGAGGTTTTTTCTGTATTGTTTTTGCACGCTTCTAGGAGCCGCTTTAAGCGTTCTAAAAAAATCTCGAGCCGCATTAAGAGGGGGATTTGGACTTATTAATGCTTGGAATAAATTTTCCAGAGGAATGCTGGGGAGCAGGCCGAGATCTAGTTCTATATTATAAGATTCTAAGATGGTTTTATTTTTTGGATATTGATTAAGGCAATAGTCTTGAGCAAAGGTGTCGTCGTACGGATCCCGCGCGAGTGTTTCCATTATCCTAAAGGCTGCTTCGTTGTCTCTTGCTCCACCAAGCCCTTCTTGATAAAAAATGGCCATGTGGAAAAGCGCTGTGCGATACTTGCCCTGGTTGTGAGGTCCTATGTTTTCAAAATATTCTCTGACCCCTCCTCTTTCACGGGGGGTGCATTTTGAGAGTAATGCATAAAATTTAGGGATATCGTTTGAGATTTTTTCCACATGAGCCAGCAGGGGAAATTTAGCAATAGAGTTCGCAAAAGTCTCCATTTGGTACAAAAAGCGAGGGGAGTCAGGATTTAGATAGAGTTTTGAATCTTGAGAAAAGTAGAAAAAGTTAGGACTCTTAGCATCTTCTTTAAAAAAGAATACTGCGGGTGGATAATGATTTACAGCAGCGCGCTCAATATACTCCATCCCCGTATCTCTATGTTGGGTTGTTCCAAACCCATGTAGGCAAAATATCCCGAGGTGATAGAGTGCAGCATAGTCTTTATTGTCTTTATCTGCAGCAGATTTTAATTGTTTAAAAAGTGCACTTTTGGTCTCTGGTAAAGCACGGACAATTTGCTTATAAAAACAATTTGTTACAGGAATTACCGCGGTTTCGTCTTGTGTTAACATAATGGAAAGGAGTTCCGGTAAAATGATGTGCCGATTTTCGCCATTTATCGAGTCGATTAATAAAGCAAGAGTTGTATCATACAAACTCTCTACTATAAGAAAGTCTGCGAGTCTATGAAGTTCCATCAGTTGATGAAGAGGGATCTGTTTGTCAATGGGTATGCCACACTGATAATCTAAAAAGAGGTTTACCGTTTCACTATCAAAGTCTAGAGGTGTAGGTTTTTTCTCATCTCTCTTTCCGGCAGAAAAAAAGGGGGGGAGTACAGCACGGGGAGCTTTTAGGATTTTTCCATCTCTAGTTTTTATGGATATAGAGCTGGGGGTTTCTTTTAATTTTTTACTAAGACTTTCCGCAGTTTGCCCTAAAGGGGGTTGAGTTTTTATGTTCACGGGTATAAATCTTTCTGCAAACAAGGGATTATTACGGAGGAGAGACGCGCGTGCATCCTTAATCTCAGTTCTTCCTCGCAACTGTCCGGGCAGAGCCTCTCCAGTTTCTATTGCTTCTCGATAAATTTTTACTACAACCTGTTTTAGATCTGCTGCTCGGTCAAGATCTCTTAAACGAGTTTGGAATTCGTCTAAACTCTTACACTTTCCTAGATTAATGCGCATAATCTGGTGGATACAGCATATATTAATTATTTTAAAGTTTTTTTTGCGTGCGCATGTTCGCACCTTTGGTCTATAAGAAATGTCTAATCACCTCAGCACACAAATTGGGGTTTTCTAGATGCAGCGCATGTCCGCAGCCCTCAATGGTTTGGTAATTTTGTAGAAGTTTACGGTAGAGCTCCACATATTTCAGATCTTTGGAGCCGCAGACAAAGGTTGTGTCATGAGGCACTGCGAAGTTTTGCTTGGAGAGGGAGTATTTTTCGAGTGTTGCGATGAGGTCGTTTTTGTCTAGTTTGAGCCTGCGCTGCATGATTTTGGATGTATCTAGAGTGGCGAAAAGGGGCTGGGCGTACCAACGCTTAAGAAATTCTTCTAGTGAAAGGGCCTTGAGTAGTTCTATCCATTCTAGATCTACTGCCCATCTTTTTATTTTTTGATCTTCAGTGGCGAGTCCTGGATGTGCAGAGAGGGCGATGACTTTTCCGAAACGCATCGGATATTTTGCTTTCATCTGGAGGGCAATCCTCCCTCCCATCGAATAGCCCACAAGATGGCAATTTTGGCATTCAAGGATATCCTCAAAGTCTATGGCAAGGCACTCCATGGGCAGATGGGCGATCACTTCATCCCAATCTTCCTTTGAGCCTAAGAATCCGTGCAAAAACAAGACGCGCATAGTTCTGTTATCTCCTCGTGGTGGCGTACGTTGTCTTCTCGGTTAGTTTCGAGCTCGATGATGGGAATATCAAACATTTTGGCGGCATGCTCAAACTTGAAATCATGGGTGGTGGCGATGAACTCTTCGAAAACTTCTTTTTTCTTGGCGATGGGGAGGAACGAGAAAATCCCTCCTCCTCCGTTATTGATAATCATGCAAGTGATGGGGTGTTTTGCCTTTTTGACAAGCGCGAGGGAGTTTAGATCGTGAAGAGCTGCAATATCTCCTAAAATAAGAAGGGTGGCTGTCTTGAGCCCTTGGGCGGCGCCTGTGGCTGTTGCAATCACCCCATCGCTCCCTGACACGCCTCGGTTGGAAAGAATGGGATGGCGCTCGCTAGTGGGGAATAAGAAGGTATCTGCATCGCGCACCGGCATGCTATTGGAAAGGAAGAGGGGGGTCTGGAGTGTTTTAGCCAGATCCCAAAAGATTTTTGGTTCTGTAAGGGTGGTGTTTTCTGTAAAATATTCTTCTAGTTTTTCTGTGATAGCTTTTTTCTTTTCTTGCCAAGATTTGAGCCAACTATTTCCTTTGGTCTCAATGTAGGGTAATATTTTCTCACAGAAAACAAAGGGGTCGCACTCGACTCTGTGAGTTACCTTGTGTTTGGGGTCGTGCCTATCGCTATGGTCGGCAACATGAAAATAATAGGGAGCGGTGAGCCACTCTTGGAGGTTTTTTGAGGTGAGCCTATCTCCAAAGTGTAAAACACACTCAGGCTTTTCCCCTTTGAGCATAAAGTTATAATAGGGGATCAGGTTAGGATGGTTTTGTCTGCAATTAGAGAGGATATCTGCAAAGATTGGCCAGTTAAGTTTTTCTGAGAGTGCAAATAGAGAGCTTATCTCTTGTTTGAAAGGGTTTGCCCCTATTACGATGACCCCTTTTTCAGGCATCATCTTTGATAAGCGGTCTAGGGTGGATTCGGTTGGGATGGAGATGCTTTTTTCATAATGAGTAGGCATTGCTAGGTGCTCCGGCATTTCTTTAGAAGAAAACAGGGGCCATCTCATTTGACAATTGATATGAACAGGCCCCCCCTTAGACATGAAAACTGCATGCGAGACCATTTTGGCAATGAACTCCTCGGTGATAAAAGGATCTGACATCGAAATATCGCACTGAAACTTCACGTAATCTTCAAACATTTTTTGCTGAACAACTGTTTGATTCTCTCCACTAAAGTATTTGTCCTGCGATCTATCTGCTGTGATGACTATCAGGGAAATACGGCTTAAGGCCCCTTCCATGATCGCAGGGAAAAGGTTTGCTACAGCTGTTCCTGAAGCGCAAAAAAGGGCGGCAGGCTTTTGGGAAGCTTTGGCGTAGCCGAGTGCATGGAACGCCATCCCTCTTTCATCAAAGTGGACAAGAGTTTTCGGGTTTTCTAAAAAGTTTAATCCCAAAGCGAGAGGACTTGAGCTTGAGCCTGGTGAGGCGCAAAAATAATCCACCCCACATTTTGCAAGATGGTAAAAAAGACTTCTCGAGCTTCTTAAATTATAAAAACCTGTTTCTTCTAACTCTAACATACAAACACCTTGGTAAATTGAGAGATTTTATGTTCTAGCTCTTCCCATTCTAATTCCGGGTCAGACCCCTCAACGATACCTGCCCCGGCAAAAAGATGCAATTTGTTTCCCTCTATCAAGCACGACCTGATCGCAATCACAAATTCCGCCCGGTCATGGTTCATATACCCAATGGGAGAGGCGTAAAGATCTCTAGGAAAGGGTTCATGCTCTTTAATAAATTCTAGAGCTTCTTTTCTGGGAAAGCCCCCAATGGCAGGGGTGGGATGAAGCGACGCAATAATTTGAGCGTCAGATACGTTCTGATTTAAAACCCCTGAAAAGGCGATCTGCTTGTGATAGAGATGTCCTGTATGGATGATTTTGGTTTTCTCTATTTGTACTGAAGAACAAAGTAGCTTCAATTTCTCTTCAATGAACGTGCTCACGTAAGAGAACTCTCTGACCTCTTTATCTTTTTCTAGATCAGAGGGATCTAGAGCTGTTGCAGCAACAGCCTGGGTGAAAATGAGATTGCCTTCCCTTCGATAGAGAGTCTCAGGTGTCGCTCCAATAAACGCTTGTTTGTCTGTCACATGCGCAAAAAGGGTGCAGTTGACACCCTTTACCCGCTGCAGCAAGTCAAAAGGACATATTTGTTCTTCGAGTTCAAAAGTGGTTTTCCTCGCAAGAACAACCTTCTCAAACTTCCCATTCCTGATCTCTTTCAAGGCCTTTTCTACGATTTGCTTCCACTCAGGATAAGTGGGGCAGTCTTTGCGGTTTTTTACTTTCATAAGCATAATCTCAAAGAAAGTGGACGAAATGAGACAGTTGCAAAAGTCTTTAGAATGAAGCCATTTTTAACCACGAAGTGGTAATTTTGCCGCGAAGCGGCTACAGTTGTTAGCCGTGGCGTGACCGAAGGGAACCCACGGAAAGATGCATTTCTCATACATGAAGCCGCGTGCAGCGGCGACACTCTTTTTGTCTCTGTCGCCGCTGCACGCGGCTCAGGTGTAAATAATGACATTGCCCGTGGGTTCCCTTCGGTCACGCCACGGCTAGCAACTGTAGCCGCGTTCGCGGCAAAATTACCGCTTCGCGGTTTAAGATAGCCTTTTGCAATTATCTCATTAAGTCCATGCGGTCCATTGTCCATTAGGCGCTCTTCTCGGCCACATAGATGGTGACGGCTCCGAGGGTAAGGGGGTGGGCTTTGATGGAGGTGAATCCTGCTTCTTTTAAAAGGTTGCAAAAATCCTCGCCGCAAGGGAAAGTCTCGATGGTCTGATTTAAATAAGTGTAGGCGTCTTTATTGTTTGAAATAAGGCTCCCTATGTTTGGTAGGATCTTCCTTAAGTAAAAAAGATGGAGTTTTTTTACGTTTTTATTTTCTGGCAACGAACCTTCTAACACTAAAACCTTGCCCTCTTTTTTTAAAACGCGGTACATTTCCCTTAAACAAAGAAGGGGATCGACCATGTTGCGGATCCCAAAAGAAATGCTGACGCAATCAAAGCTTTCATCTACGTAGGGGATCGCCTCTCCGCTTGCCATGACAAATCTCACTTTATCTGAATGATTCTTTAGCTTTTTCTGTCCTATTTCTAACATTTTAGCTGCAAGATCAATTCCAATCGCTTCGCCGATTTTGTCTTTCTTTTTTAAGAATGAAAGGATTTGATCACCGGTGCCAGTCGCACAGTCTAAAAGCTTTAATCCTTTCCCTTCGGGCAAAAAAGTATTCATTTTTCTGCGCCAGTAACAATCGATCCCAAGGGTCATTGCTCGATTCACCAAATCATAGGTGGCAGAAATCTTATCAAACATTTTCCAAACATTTTCTCTAGAGGGAGTGGTCATATATTAAGTTTCCGTTAAATCATTCTTGCTTTTTTTTAACATGATCGACTATTTTAATCCGAGGGAAAAAAACCACCTCACAACACTAAAGGAGACATTATGTTATGTTTGTTCAGATTATGTGGATGCGCCTCTACACTGCCTGCCGAGCCAGTACAACTGTCACCTCGACCACCAGCTGCTGCGCCTGCTGATGAAAAAGCAACGTCTGCAGCGCCCCAAGAAGAAGTTCCCGCTGCACAGAGTGTCCCTCCAAGCGAACCCTTTGCAACTCTGCCGCCACCAGCTACATCATTCGAGAAAATTGTAGCGGAATCTAAGGAACAAGAGGAAGCTAAAACATCTCCTAGCCATTCCGGGTGCCCCCTCTGCACAGCTCCGCATGTGGGGCCCATGGAAGACCATGGAGAAGAAAAATCTCCTCCACTGCCTAAAGCTCCCCCGCCTACCCCGGAAAGCTCTCTTAGCGATTCCGGAGATGATGTTGTTCTAACTATTGATGAGCCTATGGCGCCTTGAAATCCCTGGAGTTTTTATTCGTTGTGGGTAAGCCAGTAGGGATGGTTACCCACACGCTCATACTTTTTGGTTGTTTCGTTCCAGATCATTACGGGGTCTAAGTTCTCCCCGTACTTCTCTTTTAAAAAGGCTTCGATATCATGCGGGGCCCAGACTTCCAGTCCATCGAAGTGTCCTTTTTTTAGAGGAAACACCATTTGATAGGGAAGGGGTTTTGTGTGCACCATCTCTGCATCGATCCAGCTTTGAGGCAGTAATGTATCGCAGTAGGTAAAAAAGTTAGCAACAGTTCTGTTTTCCACATCGATATTATAATGATAAAGATCGATCTGTGTTTTGGTTTCTTTAATATACACTTTTAGGAAAGTGTCGGGGTGAGAGTAGGCTGACCAGTCTTGTACTTCATATTTTGCGGGATCAAGTTGAGTTAGCACACGCTTAACATTGTCGTGATCTTTCATAAGGATAGAAATGTCGATATCATAGTCCCAAGGGATGATCCCTCCATAGCGGTATGCTCCCAAGCAGGTGCCGGAATCTATCCAATAAATCAGATCATTCTTATCTAAAAGTTCTGTAATAGCTCGAAGCGCCTCGATTTCTTGTTTGTGCTTTTTTGTGACATTTACCGGCCTAGCAAAATTCTGACACTTGGCGTATTCATCACAATGAAACTCATCAATGCCACACTCATTGTAAAATTCCAAATAGGAATCAACTCTTGGAGAGCGGAGGGTTTCCCTAAGTGTCCGATGTTGCCTTCTTGCTCGGGGGCCAAGATACCCGATCGCTTTCAAAATCGACCCTGCGACAAGGCTCGCAGGAAGGGCAGCAATTGCAAGGGGCGTTTTTAGCCAGTGAAAGCTCCTATAACTATGGCACTGGTAAACTTCATCGTGCCGAAATTTTTTCCCCGCAAAAAGATAGCGCGTAGGGAAGAGCAAAAGATTGCCTAAAGCCTCGGGGGGGTTTTGCTTGTGGCAGCGGGTATTGAGAAAGATGTTTTCTCTAATTCGGTAATAAGCTGTTACAGTGGGCATACCAACGGGCTCTGCAAAATCTCTCAAAAACGAGAAGTGGGTCTGCCTTTCATCTCCCTCTTCCTTTCCAAAAGCGGCGACGGAAAAAGAGAATACCAAAAAAGAAAGAATATATTTTTTCATAACACTCCAAAACAAGCATTTGTAACCTTTTGGTATTTTTTAAATCAAGCCTTCTGATATGCTGTCTTTATAAAAAAACTTTAGAAAGAGGAATCATTATGTCATGTTTTGGAAGATTATGTGGAGGAGGTGCACCTCCTGAGATGACACAACAACCGCCTGTGAACCCACCAAGAACAAACCCAGAAATGACCCCTATTGCCACTGCTCTTACTTTAGGAGGGGCTTTTCCAAAAAATATCATTTACCAAGGAAGCTCTAATCCCAACCCTGAGACATCAAACCCTCCTGTTAGTGAAAAAATTCAAGCAGAAAAAAAATTAGATGCTGAAGTAGTCCCCGAAAGAACCCCCGCAATAACAAATGCGAGCCGTAAAGCGCTACCGATCGCTAGCCAAAAAAAACTTAAAACGAAACCCAGGGCCTACATTAGGTCAAATTCTGATAATGCTACTCATTTGAAATATCATCCTAAAAAGGTTAGCTATGATACATCATCGTCGTATTCTTCATATTCTCGATCATGGTCTGGTGGAGAGAACGGAATGGGACATTACAATATGTTTCCGTAAATTTGGTTTTAAGTACTTTGGGCTTAAGATTGTTAATTTAAGGCATATGGAACGGGTTTTCTGACTTTCATGTAAATGGCTCCGAGGATGGGGAGGAGGGCGCCGATGCCTAGGACGTAGGCTGGGCCAATGAGCTGACATAGATAGCCACCAAGAACCGGGGCAATAGCTCCTCTAAATCCAACCATTAAAATATTCGTGCTGGAATAAGGGGCGCTGTTTTCGTTTTGTGCAAAGAGGGTCCCTGAGAGATTCCATAAAAGATGACTTCCCGCTTGAGCAATTCCGTAGAGGAAAAACGCAAAGTATAAAAAGAAAAGATTGATTTGAGCAAAGAGAAGGATTAGCGGAAAAAGGGCGAAGCCCACAAGGATCCATCCAGTGAGCTTATTTACATCGAGCCCGCCAATCCCTTTTTTCCACAAGAATGTCGATAATACTACCCCAATGCCCATCAAAATAAATCTTGCAATGACAATATTAGAATGGGTGAGTTCTAGCACATCGGCATAAAAAATGCAGAGGGCAGGTGCAATCAGCATAAGGGAAAACCCTCCAATCATAAAGCCACATTGAAAATGGGCAAAGTCGGGCCGCCGTTTCATTAAGGCAAACGATTCCAGGATAGGGCGGATCAAAGAGGGGAAAGGGGTGTTTTGCCCTTCTTCTTGTTTTGTGGGTATTCTCATTTGAAGAAACAGACTGCTTAGTCCCACAAGAGCGCTTATAAAAAATAAGATTTTCCAGTTGCCGCTACTTCCATCCAGTATATTGGCTATAGTTACCCCAAGGACCACACTCTCAATAAAGCCTAATAAGTAATAAAGAGAAAAAATATGCTCTCGAGGTTTTTTGGGGATATTTGTTTTTAAGATCTCTATCAGGGCCGGATTACCCGCCCTACTAAAGAGCTGGAAGCATGCACATGCCAAGAGGAGGAACCAGATATTACTTGTGAAGGGGAGGAAAAGGAAGGGCAAATGGGCGAGCGCCCACGCTCCCATGAGGTTGGAAAGGAGCTTATTCCTCCTGTGGGTCAAATAAGCCCCCCAATAGAAAGAGAATACAGAGAGGACAGGTCTTAAGGCCACGAAGACAGAAATCTGTAAGACACTGGCGTTGAGGTCTTTGCGTAAAATAAAGGGGAGTAAGGTGTAAAGGGCAATGAGTGGTTCTGCCGTTAAATTCATCCAAAGCAGGGCAAGCCTTGTTTTAGAACAGCCTTTTTCCTTCATGTCGAGGAGTATCCTCCATTTTTTTGAATAAAGCAAGGGGAATGGCTTAAAATCGTAAAGAAAATTTTTAATTAATAATGCCACTTTGAATCTTGTTTTTTAGTTCATTTTAATTAGTGGAAATGTCATGATTGCTTTTATTTTATTAATAATGAGGGCATTATGAAAAGTAAATTGAAGAAGGCTCCTTTATTTCTTCGGGTCTGCGCTAGAGCCATTGACTATTCGGTATTTTTTCTGTTTGAGACAGTCATTCTAGCTTTTTTACCTTTCTACTTTAGTGATCTCTTTTATCTCTATGCGGCATTTATCACTCCCCTTCTTTGGATCCCCTTGGAGGCTTACCTTATCAGCACTTGGGGCGAGACGCCTGGAAATGCTATGTGCGGTATTGTAATACGGACGGGCAAAGGGGACAAAGCGAATTATAAGAGCGCTCTTATGAAAGGCTGCTTTTTAAAGAGGTCAGAGGCTTATTCCTTTTCAAAAGATATGATGTTTAGACTCACGCAGTGGGTGATGGTAGTAGGTACTGTGGTAGCTTGCTGGGGATCTTCTATTTTAGGGGTTCCTCTGATCAGCCAATACACAAATGTATATAAATCATTTGTCTCGATTTCTGGCTGGATGGATTACCAAGACTTTAATAAAGGTTTTAGCATCCTTTTTCCTTCATATCCTGAATCTAATTCTGAGAATTTTGACAACCCCCATACACGAGATGTGTTAACCTATAACGAGCTTAAGAGCTGTGAAAACGATAAAGTTTGTTATACGGTTGGCTACCTTGATCTTCCAAGAAGCTGGCGTTTTGCAGGAGCAAAGACCTTGCTTAAAGGGGCTCTTGAGATCGTTGTCGAACACGAAAAAAATGCTGATCTCGTTTCCAGCCAACTTACTAGACATCAGCGAAACCCTGCCATTGATTTTGAAATAAATAAAGGCAAGACCGTTGAAAAGGGGAAACTCGTTCTCATTGGCCGTACACTATACCGCCTCATGGTAACGCAACCCCAGTCTTATCCTGATAGCAATCTCCAGCCCTTCATCGATTCTTTTCAGCTCCGTTGGAGCTGAAGAAACGCAAATCGCAAAACAAAAAACGCAAAACAAAGAGAGAATGAGGAAATATAATTCGTTTCTTCAGTTTTCTTCTGTTTTGCGATTTTTGTTTTGCGTTTCCCGTCCCGCTAGGGTAGGTCTTTTGTCCAGATGATCATGGGTTTTTCTGAAGGTTCGGTCTCGGAGAGATCTTTCCAGGTAAGTTTGTATTGCATTTCTGGATGGGGGACGTAGCCTCTTTTTTTCCAGAAGCTATCAAGGGGCATGTATTCTTTTGGCTCAGGGGGCTCTTTTTCTTGCCTTGCAATGGTGGAAAAGCAGATATAGTGGTAAGAGCCAACATTTCTTGCGTGGTATTCTCGCAGATCAAAGAAGTGGTGGCCGAAACCTCTGCCGCGGTAGGTTTTTAGGAGGAAAGATTTCCCAAAATAATAAAAGGAACAAATATCTAATCCCTCTTTTATAAAGGGTGCTTGGATGATTTCTGATTCATTTTCCAGAGGGGTTCCCGTCGAAACGCCTACGATGGCTGATCCATCAAAGACAAGGACTGCAATGGCCTCTTTATTGTCTAAATGCTCTTCCAGATATTTTTTTTCTTCTTCAATATCTATTTCCTGCAGATATGGGTATTCACGATAAACTTCTTGCCTCACCTTTGCAATGCTTGGAAGATAGGGCCTAAGGGCACTGCCTTTAAAAGACTGAATGTTTATTCTAGAAATCATAAATCGAACTCCTTCAAAGATTTTGTTAAGATTTTTTCCTTATGGACTAAAAGTTAAAAAAAAGTAAAGAAGTTTTTTCTAAAGCTCGTCGTTTAGAATTTGCTGGCGATAGCGCTCCATCAGCCTGACCATGTATTTTAGGTTATGGATGGTAGCGAGGGTCATTCCTACGGCCTCTTTGGCTTTGAAAAGGTGGTGGAGGTAGGCAAATGAAAATTCTTCTGAAAAGGGGGAATAATCACTGGCATAGATTGCTTTGGTGATGTTAAAGGGTCCATTTTCAGAAAAAAGGATCCCATGCCTTGCTGCCTTGGTGGGGTAGGAGCTATCGAAGGTGTCGATTCCTAAGGGAATACAAAAATCAATCGAGGGGAGATCTCCTATGCCAAGTAAATGATTGGGCCTATCTTTGGGAAGATGTTGGGTCGTATAGGAGAGGAGCTCGAACATTTCCTTTCTATCCTTTCCCAAGCTACCCCCAATAGCAAATCCGTCGAAAGGGAGATCTTTTAAATAATCGATGCTCTTCTTTCGAAGCCCAGGGTCAACACCTCCATGGACAACTGCATACATCGCTTGCCCCTTGGGATTTTCAAGATGGGTGTCTAGTGAGCGTTTTTCCCAACGGTGGGTCCGTTCAAGCGATTCTACGAGTTTTTCTTTAGAAATATGATAAGGGGGAAGCTCATCTAAGGGGATAATAATATCTGCCCCTAAATCTTTTTGCGCAAGGACAGAGCTCTCTGGGGTCAGAAAAACTTTTGACCCGTCGCGATAAGAGCGGAAAAGGACCCCCTCTTCAGTGATTTTTAAAACACTCCCATCTGTTTTTTTTGTCCCTCTTCCTTTCAGTTCGTTTGCAACCCCGCCATAGGCAAGGCTAAAGACCTGAAAGCCTCCCGAGTCGGTAATAATCGGGTAAGGGCGGTTGATGAATTTATGCAGGCCTCCTCCGTTTTTTACCACTTCCGTTCCAGGTTGGAGCATCATGTGGTAAGTATTGCAGAACATCAGCTGGAGGCCGATCTCACCTACAATCGCGTTGTCTACGGTTTTAAGGGTTCCATTGGTGCCTACAGCGACGAAGTTAGGAGTGTCGATAATACCGTGGGGAGTATGAATTTTGCCCACACGGGCGCGCGATTTTTTTGAAGTATGGATCACTTCAAAGGCTAGAGTGTCAACTAGGGGCATAAATCCTCCTCGTCAGGGCCACAAAAGGGGTCATGCAAAAAACAACAATCACCTTGATCATGAAGCTAATCACAATAATATCGAACATTGAAGCCACATTCCCATAGAGCCCAAAATAGCTAAATAAAACCGTATCAATGAGCTGAGAAAGTACAAGGGAAATCCCATTTTTTAGGGGGAGGGGTAATTTTTTTAATTTTGCATAAAGTTTAAGATCTACTTGCTGCACAAAAAAGAAGACCCCTACAGAGGCCAGGAGAAGGCGGGGCGCCGGCTGTAAAATTGTATAGAAAGCAGCGTGGGTCTGGTCATGAACGCTTGGCAAATAAAATAAGTGGATCTGTGACATCGCAGCGAAAAATGCCAAAATATAAAAACAGATCCAAATAGCTTTTCTCCCACTCTCTTTCCCAAAATATTCTTGCAAAAGATTTAACCCCAAAATACTCCCAATGGCAAATACATCGCTGCAAGTCACCTCAAAGCCGAAAAACCCGATCTGCTTGATCACAAACAAATTGGCTAAGACAGCCTGAAAAGCCACCCAAGCAACCAGGGCCTCTTTCCCAAGGCGGAGAGCTCCGAACCCAAAGCCTACCACCGCAACAATGTGAAAGATAAAAATAATTTCATTCATAGGGGAAGTTTAACATGATTAAGATTTTAAGAGAAGATCGGGCACGCACGCGGGCACGGGCACGGGCACGAAAGAGGGAAGAGCTTAAGGCTTCTTTTCTTTCCGGATTTCGTGCCCGTGCCCGTGCCCGCGTGCGTGCCCGATCTTCTCCCTCTCGCAAAACACCGGCGTATATTCCATATGCCTGGAGTTATTCTCAATGAGACTGAGTGGCCCAATGTCGATTTTTAGCCCCTGGGTGAAGAGAGATAGGAGCTCTTGTGGGGTGTAGGAATGCATGTTTCTGTTGGGAGAGGGATTGACGAGATTTAAAGGAATGTTTACACATTTTGAGGTTTCATAGTAAAGTCCCATCCCTTTGCATTTTGATCTTTTCGCCCATTCTGATTCAAAAGAGTTTGGGTTATAAAAATGGATCTTTTCTAAATCCTGGATGATCTCAGTTTTTTTGTAGAGGACAAAATCAACACTATTGGGATATTTCCAGTCAGCGTGGCCTTCTTTAAATTTCCAGGCATAGATCTGATTGCCGAGAGGCACTGAGGGGGGGATAGCTTGAGGACAATTTTGCATATAGCAAAAGTTGAGCTGTTTTCCGTGAGTTAAATAAAAGGCGTAGGCTTTAGTTTTTTGCATGACTGCGACACATTCTTTTAAATCAATAGGTGCTTTGATAATCATGTCATCGACCAAGAAAGCAACGTAGGGGGAAGAAAGGGTTTTTAGAACAAGATCGTGAAAATCATTGTTTTCTATGATAAAATTCACGTTTTTAAATCTGTTTTTCACTGTTTCATAGCCATTTTGATAATCTTGCCCGCTCACGCGGTAGATCACCGTGATCTCATCTGCACCGGCAACAAACTTTTCCATAGATTCCAAAAGGGCGTAGAGTTGCATGGGTCTATTGTAAGAAAATACTATGAGTCCGGTTTGAGAATCTTCAGCGGAATTCCATTCTTTTATTTTTTCGTATTTGGGCTGTGTCCTAACAAAATGCTCACAATTTGCTTGAAGCTGAAGACTTTTTTTATGATCATTCAAAGGGTTCATTCGATTGTAAAGATAAAGAACTTTGTCTATGAATTGAACATGCCCTTGGGCCATTTCAAGCATGGGCATTAGGTGGGCAAGATCTCCTGCCATAGGCAAAAAATTTCCATCCAAACAGAGATCCTCCAGCTTAATGCGTTTAAAAAGGCCTGCGTAAAACGTCCTTAGGTGAGAGGTGACCCATCTACCCTCTCTAATATTTCTATTTGAAGGGAGCTTCTCACAAATTTTTGGGTTCTGTTCATAACTGGGGTAATCGAGGTAGTTTCCATAAGTCATCCAAACATTCGGATCAGCGTAGGCCTTGTTAATGGTCTTTAAAACGTCAGAATGGGCCAAAAAATCGTCTCCGTCGACCGTGACGATAATGTCAGTGTCTTTGCAAGAATGGACCGCATTATAGAGGTTTGCGAGCGCTCCCACATTTTTTTTATTCCTCAATACGGACACCTTATCTTTCACTTTTTCATAAGTGTCGTCTGTAGAGCAATCATCGATGTAGATGATCCGGAAGTTCTTGTAGTTCTGGTTCAACACAGATAAAACATTCTGCTCGCAAAATCGACTATTATTATAAGAGGGTATTACGACGACTATAGACTTTTGTTCGACCACAGGATATTTTTTGTGTTTACAGGAGCAAAAGAGCAATAAAAGCAAAAGTAGCATTTTTTTCATGCAAATCAGTTTAAAAAATCGGAGCATTAATATAAAGTTAGATCCATGAGAATTTTATTGCTCCTACTACCAGTGATAGTCCATGCACATAATCTCGTTGATATACAAGAGGTTGATCCTCGGATTAAAGTCGAATTAAAATACGCCACAGAAGACAATGCGATCAAACAAATTGTCTATAATTTTACCCGCTGTTTGCTACAACAAGATGTGGCCTACGCTTTAAGCGCTGTTCAAAATGAACTTGAACCTTTGGGGCTAGGGCTAAAAGTCTGGGATGGATATCGTCCCATGGCCGCACAATGGAAAGTCTGGGATCTTCTTCCTGATATGAGCGACCCGCTCAAAGGGGGACGCAACACCCGAGGCACATCTGTAGATCTCACTCTCATTACCCTCAATGGAGCTGAACTTGAAATGCCCACAGGATATGATGATATCACGGCCAAAGCTCATCTCAACTGCCAAGACTTGCCACAAACCGCCATTAATAACCGCGACATCCTCCAAAAAGCCATGAAAAAATACGGCTTTTCCCCCTTGCTCACCGAATGGTGGCACTTCGACTACATGGGCTGGGAAGACTACCCGCCACTCGACGTGAACGTCGAGTAGCGGAAACGCAAAACGCAAAACAGAAAACGCAAAACCGAAGAGGAGAAGAACGCAGAAATTTCTTTATCTCGGCAGCGATAAAGATATATTTCTCATCTAGGATGTGAGCGTAGAGGAAGGACGCGATGAACACGCAGAATTATTGGAGTTAATACGACCACTATACTACGGTTAAAAGTTCTTGTTCGTTGAACTGTTGGCTCATATCCGGAGTAATGACCTTGTGCAAATATGGCTCTGATCTCGTCATGAGATCTTTGAGCGGTTTGACCCATGATAAAATTTTGAGCACGATGGTTGTATATTAATGATGATGCATTTTCTCCTAATACATCATGCATACGTCTGACAGTTTCTAGTCCTAACGCTCCATATGTTTGTAAAAACGCTGGGGGTGGATAGAGTAATAGTTCATCCACAGGTATCGGTTCATTTGGCTCTCTGTTTACAGGTGGCAATTGTCCAGGCATAAATTCTTTCCTTTTATAAGATTGTTTTTAGTTTCTATTACTATATAATATTATGGGGTGGATTCTCTTCGGAGCTCTGAGGATCTGGCGCAGCTGGATGGGGAGAAGGTGTCATTCTCATCCCAATAAATCGAAGATCTATTTCTTTTTCCTCCTTTTCTTCCTGAGGAGGCGGCGGCATGAGCTCTGGTAAATCATCATAGCTATCACTATTACTGCTTAAACTTACTAAGGCAATTTGTATTCTTCCCGATAAAGAACTTCTTTCTAGAACCCTTGGTTGCCATCCAACATAATGACCTTCTGCAAATAATATAAATCCGATTTGATTCACACCCCATGCTCTTTCTGCAGTTTCAATCACGGAAAAATTGTCAGTAATAGCATTATATGACATTGATAATGAGTGTCTTGTTAATATATAATTGATAGTTTGGGCAGTTGCTATTCCTTCGCTCCCATATCTTATCCTAAACTCTAGGGATGGATGAAACAATGGGCCATCGACAGGAAACAATAAAAATGATAGACGTGGTGATCCACTCGCAGGCTGTAATCCAGACATAATAATTTCTCCTTGCATAAGTTCATTATATTGTTAATATTATATCATTTTTAAAATAACTAGTCATCAAAATTAATTAAAAAAAATAGTTGCAATATATTATTAAAAATGCTATGATTATCTTTATTAAACAATCAACAAAAGGCTTATTATGACATTTTCCCCTGTTAATGCAGCGCATCTAACTCCATCTTATCTAGATGTGGCATCATCTGCTCCTTTGCCTCTTTTGGCCTCCCCTGCAGCCGCTCCTTCGTCGTCTCATGAATCACTTGCAAAGTGGCCAGAGATAGACGCTTTTTCTTCTTTTATTGCCGCTGCCGCAGCTGCAACGAGCTCTAAAAGCCCATCTTTTGACCAGAAAACCACACTAGAAGTCATCAATTTAATGTTACTGGAAGGCCCCCGATCCTTATCGGCTACAACACCACTTCTTGACATGATGGAGAGGGATCTCCAACTAGGAGAGCAGCAGCCCCCGTCTACTACTGCCGCAGCAGTAGCCATTGATATAATGTTAAAGCTCAATGAGTTCCCTGATGATTTAAAGCCAAAAGCTCCCCGATATACAACTTTTCTTCTCGATAGAATGGCAGAGGATCTCGGGCTCGGCCACGACTATCAAAATCTGAAAGACTTGCAAAACCCATCATCCGATTCCGAAGCTATAGAAGGAGCTACTGCAGTCTTAGAGGCTGCACGTTCATCTGTCGTCCAGCAGAAGAGAGAGAGGAGAAAACAGCAGCTGCGCGAGAGCAAGCGTAAGTTCTGCCTTGCGCATCCGGAGCATAAGAGGGAGAACCAACGTAGGCGCCGCCTTCGCCAAAAGCAAGAGAAAGAACTGCAAAATGCCCAGCATTTCAGCCTCCTACCGCCCGCTGCCATGGCCGCAGCTGCAGCTTCCGCGCCATCCACTACAAGTCAAGTATCTTAAAGAAATTCTAATTGCCAATCTTTGCCGTAATCGTTATATGTCATTGATAATGAATGTCTTGCCAATAAACCATACATAATTTCAGCGGCTTTAAAACGCAAATATAATTAAAAATAATAGTAGCAATATATTATTGAAAATGTTATAATCAACAATATTAAACAACAAAAAGGCTTACTATGTCTCTTTCTTCCATTGTTGCAGCGAAACCATCTCCTCTTTCTCTCCCTGGAAGCCCAGATAGGGGAGCCTTCGCCTCGCCTGATTCCGTTCATCACCAGCAGCTTCGCCAAGGTGAGGAAACTGACAGTGATGAATCTTATGAGGGACACAGCCCAACTCATCCTCAGAGGGCAGAAGATAGCTCTGCAAGTCCATTTTTCGAACCACCAATTCTTCCCTTTGATGAAGGAGAATCATATCCTGATTTATATTATTCTGGCTCTATGCCTGTTCCTATGTCTCCTGTATCTCCTATTGGGTCAATCGCAGATTTGCAAGAGACAGACCTCCTCTTCCCCTCTGCTGCCGCAGTAACAACCGTTGCTACTAGTGCCATGGCCGCACCCCAACCTGAAGAAGCAGCACCCAACTCTGAAAGTCTGTCTATTCCTCAATCAGCATCAGCAATGGATACAACATTAGTCGCCACACTGCTGCTGCAGCATCATTATCAGCTGTTGCAGCTGCAGCAGCAGCATCATCAACAGCAGCAGCAGTTACATCATTATCATCTTTACCAGCAGCTGACCCTGCAAGCCCATCATTCGGACTTCCCCCCTCCTGCTGCTGCTGCAATAGCAGCTGTTGCTTCCACTGCCACGCCCATTATTGACCCACAGAAGAAGAAGGCAGAGCACATGAAAACGTACATGAAAACGTACCGCATCGCGAACCGGGACAAGATAAAAAAGTACAATCAAGAGTACGATTCCAAGTACCGGGAAAACAGGCAAAAGTGGGCCCTCGAGAACCGGGAGAAGAGAAAACAGTACATGAAAAAGTACCGCCGGCGGAAAGGGACAGAGAACACCCACGGCGCAGACGCAGCTGTTGCTCCCAGTGCCATGGCCGCAGCTGCAGCTTCCGCGCCATCCACTCCAGGTCGAGTATCTTAAAGAAATTCTAATTGCCCATCTTTGCCGTATTGGATTCTCGGGTCGTACAGGAAAATTTCTTCTCGCGCAGCAGGAGGAAGAGCTATTTGCTCCTCTTGCTGAAACGAACCATGGTGCATCTTTTGCAAAAGGTGAGAAAGTTGCGCGGCGGAAAAAGTCTCAGTATTCGCATAACTACGGGAAAGTTCCGGAGGTGAAGAAAGCTCATTCTGTTGGAGAGAGCGGTCGACTCCAACTCCAATTATTTGATGGGGAAGGTCGGCTCTTATCCGAGTTAATTCGATTAATATTCTTCCCGAAAGAAAATCTGTTTTTGGCAGAACCGCTGGCTCGCATCCAATATAAGCACCTTCAGTGGATAATATAAATTGGATTTGCCTGTTACTCCAAGATCTTCTAGCATGGGTTTGATCTACGGAAAACTGGTCAGTAATATCATTATATTCCATTGATAATGAATGTCCTCTTAATATAGTACGCATAATTCGAACAGTTGCTAGTGCTACAAGTCCAAATTCATGTAAAAGATCAGGAGATAGAGTAATCTGTTGTTCATGCCCGGGCAACAATGTAAATGACGGTCCTCTTGTAGACGATAATGATAATGATCCAGACATAATATCTTCTCCTGTTATAAAGTTCTTTTATTGCTATTATTATGTCATTTTTAAAATAATTAGTCAATGCTAATAATTAAAATAATGTTTATTATATTTTAATGCTAGTGCACGATGCGTTTTCCCTTATCCTTCCTTTATCGGGATCTTGCGCGCTTCGTTCTTTTTGGTTTTGGAGAAGGTGATTTTTAGGATCCCGTTTTTGCAGAAGGCTTCAGGGGGGATGGTTTCGTCGATGGTGCCGGGGACTGCAACGCGGTAAGAGAAGCTGCCTGTAGATTTGCGGTAGTATTTTTTTGTTTTGTCTTCATGTTCGTCTTCTTTTTCAGCTTTAATCCAAAGAATCCCTTTTTCAAAGGTCATTTCAATTTCGTTTGATTTAATGCCTGGAAGGGCGGCTTCTACAAAGACGTGATCTTCATCTTCATAGACGGAAAGACCTGAGGATTCTGAGAAGTCTTGCAGCCATTCGTCTTCATTTTCGCCGAGTAGAGAAAAGGGGAAGCGGAGAGAGGGAAAAGACCACATCGATCTAGGAATAAGTTTTTTTGTCATAATGGGCCTCCATGCGTATATTTATTTGCTCTTCTACATAAGATGTCAGTTCGGGACAATGTTTTGCAATCCATTTTTTAAAGGGGAGTGTTTCGTGAAGAAACTCCCTTTTTGTTGTAATCCAAGGAGCCTTATAAAAAGAGCCTAGGTCGATTTCTACGGCTGTTTCTCCAACAAAGCCAAAGTTTCGAAAAATCAGGGGGTCTCTATCCCCAACTCGTTTCTCACATTTACGAATGCTTAGATCAAATAGAGAAGAGATCCTCCTCTTTGCTCCTTCGAGATCATTATTTTTGATCAAAGTTTGTAAAGTTGGATAGATGGGCTCAGCCTTTTTTTGAAGGACAAATTCAATCGAGTCTGCGTCTATGAAATGTGCGTTGTGGATGTTGTCATAAAGTAAAAGGGTTTTTTCTAGAAAATCTGTTTTATTTAGGTGTGCGTATATGACACCGGTTTCTTCTTGAAGCAGATTAGAAGCGATTTTGCAGCTCTCGAATATAAAGGCGGTTTTATTTGGGAAGTCTGTCAATCTATGATGTTTAAAAACTTTAAGAACAGTTGTCTGGTCTTTGCCCAAGAAAGCAAAAAATTGGGCCCCTTTGCCTAAAAAAGTGAAGGGCTGAGATAAGGTTTGAATGACTGTCTCTGAGGGAGTGGGTGTTTCCCATTCAGAGTTAAAGGGAAGGACAGAGTGAATTTTATATTCTCGAAAACCTTGAGTTTGAAAATAGCAAAATCTCTCTACGAGAATAAAGCTGACGATAAAAATAAGGATGTTTTTAATTCTTTTCTTCATCTAGTTTCTCTTTTAAATAGCGGGCAAGCTCGGAGGGCAAATGGTCGTGAAGTCTTTTGGTTATAAGCGATAGGTCATGGAGGTAGGTCTCTTTACGGGTGCGCCCCATATCTTTAGCAAATCTGCCTACGTCGATAAAGATCACTTTGCCATCTAGAACACCAAAATTTCTATGAATGACAGCATCTTCGTCTACAATCCCTTTTTTGGAGCGATGAATGATTGAACTGATGATATCTGATATGAGGAGCTTTGCTTTATCCATTTCTTGATTTTTAATGAGGGAGTCGAGGTGGGGGTAGATATTTTCAGCTTTTCTCTGGAGGATGAATTCCATTTTGCCGAGGTCGAGCTTATGCGAGATATGGAGGGGGTCGATGATTGTGGTTTCAAGATAAGGTTCATGAGTTTTATTGAGATGTACAAGGAGGAGCCCTGACTCATCTTTAAGTTCGTTAAATGCAATTCGATAGCTATTAAAATCACGCTGAAGGTTCAACGCCAGTTTAGTTTCTTTCTTTTTGAAATAATTGCGTGCAAAAGAGGGGAGAGGCAAGCCAGAAAATTGGTAGGGCATCGACCTCCGATCAAGTTTAAAGAGCTTCAAGACATATTTGTTGTCTTCAGATAGAAAGACGAAGCTCTGTCCTCCTTTATTAAAATAGGTGAACTTTTGCGCGAGGGCTTTTTCTACCTCATCTCTATCGTAGTCATTTGTCTCCCATTCAGGATGGTAGCTAAAATTGGACTCGGTACGGAGCACAGTAAACCCAGCTGTTTTTTCTCTACAGAAATGGGCTGCATGCCAAACGATGAATACGAGAATGAAAAATTTAATGTAGCGCATCGAGCTGCTCTTCAAAATAATTGGAAAGTTCTGGATAATTTGCATTTATCCAATGGTGTAAACCATCAGTGATCCTAACGATCTCATTTTTTTGAGCTTCTCCTGTCTTGTAGATTTTAAAACGGCCGACATCTATTTGAACGGCTTTGTCTTGATAAAACCCAAAGTTTGTTTTGAGGTCAGGATCTTTGTCGAAAATCCCTTTTGCGCACCGCAGCTGCAAGAGTTTAAAAAGGCTTGTAATCCCCAGCTTAGCCCTGTCAACTTCCCCATTTTCCATCCAGCCGGTTAAGGCAGTAAAAATAAGGGTAGCCTTTTTTTGCAGCATAAATTCCATAGTATCTAGATCAAGCTCATGGATAATTCCAAGCTTATCGTAGATCGTGACTTTTTGTTTCAAATCGTTTGTTTTGTTTAGATGGAGGAAGACGAGCCCCGTTTCCTCTTTCATCTGTTCAAAAGCGATTTTATAACTTGTGAAGTCTTTATTTAACTTCTCAGGATCGCGCAAATGGGAATGGCGGAAGAATTTAAGGACGTACTTGCCGTCTGCCGACACAAAGACGTAGCTTTGTGCCCCCTTGGCGAGATAACGGTATTCCTGACCTAAGATACCCCTTATACCCTCTTTTTCAAGATCTGATGAGGAGGAGACCTCCCACTCTTTTCGAGGAATTAGATCAGAGCAGATCTTGCAGACTGCAAAGCCATCTGTCTCCTTGTGGCAAAAGCGTTGAAGAAGACAGATTAGGGCAATCGCAGTTAAAATTTTTATTACTAGTTTCATTTGGATACTTAAGTATATCAACGCTTTTTTTATGATCAATATTAAAGCTTTCTTCAATACCTGTCAAAAGATACATTTTCTGAGAGCTGCTTGAGCTAGAGGGAGTTACGCTATTTATTTATTTGTTATTTTTTAAATTTATTTTTATTATATACTTTAATTATTATTAGAGTTATAATAATTTGAAAAGCAATTAATTTATTTATTTACGGAGATAAATTTTGGCAGCAGCTTATTTTACAAGTTTTTATAGATCAGTGGATCTTACGTGTAGTTTACATGAAACGATTCAATCCTATCGAGTTGCAGATCAAGCAGTAAAAACCCTCATAGAAAGAGACGGCATTAAAACTGAAGAACCTTATAAAATAGGGGAAATTCCTCAACTAAAAGCGTTAGGATGGCAACTTCTTTCTTCAGAATGCCTAAAGCATCCTGCTTTACTTGGTAAGTTTATCAAAATCGCTAATTCAGACTCTGGAAATAAGTGTGTAGGCAATGGGAATCACAAGGCAAAACCAGCCCTGCGCGATAATCTACGTCGACCTTTTTATGCGCAAAAAATACGTGAATCTATGATACACCTAGGCATGCCTCCTAATGTCCCCCATAAATATATTGTTTCTATTAATAAAGACCGATTTGTGGTCGTGAGTGAAGCGATAGACATAATGTCTAAAGATGAAAATTTGGATCATTGGGAGAAGTTATATCACGAGGGAAAACTACAAGGGACGATTAAAAAAATATGCAAACTTATTAGGTCGACTGCCCTTGCAGATGCAAATATATCCAATGTCTGCTTCACAAAAAGTGGAGAAATTGCCGTGGTTGATACAGAGCCTATGGGTCTTTATACAGAAGATTTTCCAGAGGATCTTATAAGAAAGATCGATCGTTACATACAGCTAGGGCTAGAACAGCTTAAAGACTCTTTTGCTAAGCAGATGGGAATTAGAAAAGTAGATTACGAAACTTCCCTCTGGAGAAATGCAAAAATGAGAGGTGCGGAGTATAATCGTGAAGTATACGATAGAGAAGCAATGGACCCCTCTATTGCAAGATATCAGCCGATCATGGAAGCGTTCGCCCAAGCCGTAAATGAAGAGATTCAGCTTTATAATGACCTTCCTCAAGCAACAAGGGAAGCAGAAATACGAAATGGTACTGCAGTTAACACAAAATGGAACTGGCCCCTACTCATATTCAGCATCTCTCTTTTTCCACCTTTGATTCTGGGGATTTATTCGTGTCTTATGACTTGCTGTTCTAAAAAGGAGCCTGAGGACAGACACCTCTGTACCAATTAAAAATTATTGACAACCCCAAAAAACACATCTAACCAAGAGAAAGTTTAAGACTTATTCAATCGTAATTGTACGGCTTACGTCATTTAGTGGGCCGGGTACTTTAGCATTACCAGAGTCTAGAAGCTCGAGCCTGACCACATGTTTACCTGGCTTTAGGCCGTAAATAAAGTAGGGGGTTTGAGCGGTGAGGGTCCTCTTGTCTGTTTTATCTATAGTCAAGCGGAGTTTATATCCATCGCGCGAGAGCATCGCGTTAGTCACAATAAAATCTAGAAGAATAGGGGACTTGGCAGCGTACTTATAATTGCCTTGGGGTTCATTATAGGTGAGGTATGGCTGATTGATGTCATAGCGGTTAGGGTTTTTGTCTTCATCTAAATAATAAAAGATCCTAGTTGCGAATCCTTCATCTTTGAGACTTTCCCCAAAAGATCTTGCTGGGAAAATGCGGACTAAATGCTCCCCTTCATCAAGTTCAAAGGGGATGTCAAATTCAAGGGTTTGGTCGTAATATTCGTCACTGTCGTCGATAGCTGTGACAAATGCTTCATTTAGTTCGAAATAGGGGTTGTTGTCAATAATCACGTGAAGTGTTTGTCCATCGGGGTTATTATAGATCAATTTTCTTCTTGGGAAATTACTGTCTGTGCCTAGGGGCCATCCCGAAAGCTTTACCTGAATAGCAATAGGGGTAGAGGTTTTTAGTTCTCCTTTTCGCGGAAAGATAATTTTTGTTTCTACGTGGTCAGGCTCGGGGGTGGCGTCGACGGTTACAACTCTAACCCCTCTGGGATTCGCGGTTCCTTCTTCTAGTGCTGCAGCTTGGATGAGAAGTGGCAGTGTGAGTAACATTAGAATAGCTTTGTGCATAAGCAACCTCCATATATTTGTATATATACATTATTTGATTGATTCATTCAAGCCGATAATTTATTGATTAAATTATGGAAGTGCTTTTAATCCTAATTGTTGTTTTTGGGCTTTTATTTGATTATACAAATGGCTTTCACGATGCGGCAAATGTCGTGTCTACTGTGATTGCTACGCGCGCGCTCAGACCCGTGATTGCTATTACTCTGGCAGCGATTATTAATGCTGTGGGTGCCACACAAATCAGCGGTGTTGCGCAGACAATTTCATCTGGCCTTGTCGACCCTTTAAATACTACACAGCTCGCAGTGGTGTGCGCTCTTGTGGGCGCGATCCTTTGGAATATTATCACCTGGTATTTCGGTATTCCCAGCAGTTCTTCTTATGCCCTTATTGGTGGAATCATCGGTGCCACATTTGCTCATGCAGGAGTGAAGGCAATTTTATGGCACGGGGTGATAGGAAAGGTCCTCATCCCCATGGTTTTTTCCCCACTAATTGGGTTTGGCTTGGCCTTTATCGTTATGAAAATCCTCTACCGAATGATCTCCCATCAAAAGAGAAGCCAAAAAATTTTCAGATACATCCAGATTCTTTCCTCTTGCTTGATGTCTCTCTCTCATGGATTAAATGACGCACAAAAAAGTATGGGTATTATCACGCTAGGTCTTTTTGCCTCCGGTTTTCTCATGACAACCGCCATCCCTCTCTGGGTGATCTTCTCGTGCGCGCTTATGATGGGCCTTGGAACAGCATCGGGGGGCTTTCGTATCATAAAAACTGTCGGCTTCCATATCACTAAAATTGAGCCCATGCAAGGCTTTGCCTCTGACATTAGCTCTTCTACAGTGATTTTAGCTGCGAGCTTTATGGGTATGCCCCTTAGCTCTACGCATATTATCGTAGGGGCCGTCACGGGGATCGGCTCCGCAAAGGGAGTCGAACATGTCAAATGGAAAATCGCCAAAAAACTCATTCTAACATGGCTCCTAACCCTCCCAGGAGCGGCGGTAGTCTCCTTCGGAGCCTACAAAATGCTGACGCATTTTTTTTGAAGAAGAAGAGAAGATCGGGCACGCACGCGGGCACGGGCACGGGCACGAAAGAAAGAAGAGGTTAAGGCTTCTTTTCTTTCCGGATTTCGTGCCCGTGCTCGTGCCCGCGTGCGTGCCCGATTTTTCCATTTTCGACGAAAATGGACACAGGGGCCCTCAACCTTTCTCCTCCTAGCGGTGATGTGATGAAGACTTGGCCTAGATGTTGGATTTGGTCCTGGAGGAGAGATTGTCTTGATTCATCGAGGTGCATCCCGAAGTCGTCGATGCTCATCAGGGGAGGGCTGCCTGTGAGATTTTTGAGATGCTCCCACTCTGCGAGGCGAAGTGCGCTAATAGCGCATCTTTTTTGTCCCTCACTGGAAAAGAGTTTGGCATTGTGGGTGTCAATGGTGATTTCTAGGTCGTCGCGATGGGGACCAAAAAGGGTGGTGCCTAAATGGAGTTCCCTTCTTCGCTCCAGAGCATAAATCTCGGCGCTGCATGGGCTGGGGAGGTAGTGGAGCTCTAAAACCTCTTTTTGCATGGATAGGTGCTCCATCCACTTTTTTAATGGGGCTTTTAGCTCCAAGACAGCCGTTTTTCTTTTTTCAGTAATGTAAGAGGCAGAGTGTGCAAGGGCGTGTTCCCAGGGTTCTATCCCATTCTCACTTTTTTGGCGCAAAAGGCAATTGCGCTGTTTGAGAGCTTTATAAAAGCGGATAAGATGATGGATATATAGCTGATCTACTTGCGCAATATGAAGATCGAGAAAACGTCTGCGGATAGCAGGCGCTCCTAAAATGAGGGCGACATCCTGCGGCGTATACAAAACAGTGGGAAGCAACCCTAGAAGCTGGGAAAAATTCGAATAAGTTGTTTGATTATGTTTAACCCTTTTCACCATTCCATCATAAAAAACGCTGACATCCTGAGGCACCCCTTCTTTTTCAAAATGGGCCTCTATGTAAAAATGGGGTTTCCCATGCTGGATAAGCTCCTGCAGATGGATCGTGCGAAATGACCTTCCCGTGCTCAAAAGGTAGATCGCTTCCAATAGATTGGTCTTGCCCTGGGCATTCAACCCATGAATTAAGTTAGACCCTGAACAAAACTCGATTTGAGCTTCTTCAAAATTGCGAAAATTCTTCAGCAGTAATTTTCTTAAAAACATAATCTCCCTTTGGGAGAAACGCAAAACGCAAAACAAAAAACGCAAAACAGAAGAAATAAAGAGAGGCTAAAATTTTCTTTTTCTTCGTTTTCTTCTATTTTGCGTTTTGCGATTTGCGATTTGCGTTTCCTATTCTAGCCGCATCGGCATGAGGACGTAATTTGCGTTAGAACTATCGGTGATCAGCCCTGGGTTGTACGAGTCACTGATATCGAAGTTCACCGTTTCGTCTTTGCTGTGCCTTAAGATATCTAAAAAATAATAAGGATTGAAGGCGATGTCGATTTTAGCGCCAGCGTAGTTAACCGGCATGCTAACTGTTCCTTCTCCTATTTCTCCATGTGCAGCACTCAAGTGGAGCGTTCCATCTGTAAAAGTGAACTTTACAGAGTTTTTCTCATCTGTAGTGAATAAAGAAACTTGGCGCAAAAGAGACATGAGCTCTTCCCTATGAAGGACAAGAGAGTTCTCTGATTTTTTAGGGATGATAGGGCTGACATCGGGGTATTCACCTGAAAGGAGCTTAGAAATTAATGTTACAGAATCGGTTTCTAATGCAATTTTATCGGGCATTAAAATGAGTTTGCAGCTTTCTTCTTTCGACTCAAGGGTGCGGATCACCTCTTCGACAGCTTTTAAGGGGAGGATGTATGAGCTCGGTTCAGCTACAGAGTGTTCTACTTGGGTGTAAAGCTTGGCAAGGCGCTTCCCATCTGTTCCAATAAAAGTCACTTGATTTAGGTGTCTATATAGGAGCATTCCTGTAAATACGTGTCTACTCTCATCGCGCGCAACGGCAAACGAGGTGCGGGAAAGCATCTCTTTTAAAACAGTTGAAGAAAGATCAAAGCTGTCATCGTAAGAAAGCTCAGGAATAGGGGGGAACTCATTTTTATGCACCCCCTGGATTTTAAAGTGGGAGGAGCCGGCATTTAAGTAAGCAACCTCTGGTGAAATCGCATGGAGCTCCACTTGAGGAGCCGTAAGTTCTCTTACAAGCTGGAAAAATTTACGCGCAGGCAGAGTGATCGCTCCCTCTTCAGAAACCTTAGCAGGGGCGTATACACGCATACTCACCGTCAAATCCGTCGCTGAAATCACAAGCTCGTCATCCTGCGCTTCAATTAAAATATTTGCGCAAATGGGCAATGAGGGCTTTAGCGGAACAATATTCTGAATTTTACCAATCAGCGCTACCAGTTCCATCCTCGAAATAATGAACTTCATCTTGCTTCCTCCAGTTTAATCCTTAGCCTAGCCTATCGCAAAAAAAAACGCAAGAAGAGCGAAGAGCGCGCAGCCAATTATTTTTTACGTCTTTGCGCTTTTGCGCTTTTGCGTTAATATGCTTCAGAAAGGAGAATTTTATGGCGAATCTAGTTCCTATAGCAGCCGCAACGGCAGCAAGCCCTGCTGACTTTTCGGCTCTTGCCCTTCATAAATGTGTTTCTTGCCACAAAAGCGTGAGGGAATACCAGATAGAAAGATGTACGAGATGCAAAGAGGTCATCTATTGTGGGGAAGAATGTCGGGAAAAGGATAGAAAAACCCATAAAACAGTGTGCAAAGAGCCAGTTGATACCATCACCCCCTATACAACAGACAACGAAAAGATAAGGCGCAGCTTTTCCGAATTTGAAGCTCGATTTCTTAGAGGTAATATTCCAAAGGTTACCTATGAAAAATACAGCCATGTATTACAGACGCAGCAAGCTATTCTAGAAGGAAGCGCTCATCTTAAACCAGATAGCTCAATTGTAGTGGTAGTGGGGGCCCAATTTTACGATGATAAATTTGTAGAACCTCTTCCCCAGCTCCTTGAGAAATGCAAAAAACTCATTCTTGTAGATGTAGATCCGGCTACTTTAAAAGTGTTACATACCATGCTCGGAACGAGCGAGAAAGTTTCTACGGTGGTTCTTGATCTAAGTTGCGCTTTAAAAGATCTCCGAGATTTTAATCATGATTTTTCACAATCTTCTCCGGATGTTTTCTCTGCTGGTGTCATTGATTTTTTGAGAAAAGTTACAGATGATACTGAAAAAAGAGAGGCTGGACTGCCTGAAGTGTTAGCTGAAGGAGAGTCTGCTGACTATGTTATTTCTTCTTTTGTTGCTACTCAGTTATCTTTAAAGTTGGTTGATGCTTTATGTTCTATGTTTAGAAAAAAATTCGGTGTAAATATGACATCGACTATGCTGCCTCCCCTGCTTCAAAAGGGAGCTGCTGTGGTAGTAGAAAACATTCATACACAGGTAACAAAACATGCAAGAGATTTATGCGTATGGGCTGGAGAGAAGGGTCGAGTCTATTTAGCAGATGGTTGCTGGAATGATAATGATACTGAGTTTATGGATCAAAAAACAATAAACAAGTTGGGGCAAATTTTTAAAGAACGAAAAGGATTCAAACAATTAACGAAAAAAGTATGGTACTGGCCAGGCCATGAAGGCACTGGTTGTAGCGTGACGGCTCTATTGTCTTAATATATACCTAATAGGGAGGAATTTTATGGCACTTCTGACACCAGTGGCAGCAGCACCTAGCGCAGGCAGCCCTGTTGATTTTTCAGTTCTTTCCCTTCATGAATGTGTTTCTTGCCACAAAAGTGTAAGGGAATACCAGATAGAAAGATGTACGAGATGCAAAGAGGTCATCTATTGTGGGCAAGAATGTCGGGCAAAAGATTGGGAAGCCCATAAACTAAGATGCAAGGACCTGGTTGTCGATACCACCACGTCCTACACCAAAGACAATGAAACGGTAAGGGAATTTTATTCCCATTTTGAAGCTACAATTCTTAAAAGACCTAACTTGCCAGCGATTTACGACTACTTGAAAGATAAAAAATACAACCATGTTTTGCAAACACAGCAATCTATTCTAGAAGGAAGCGCCCATCTTAACCCAGAGAGCTCAATTGTAGTGGTAGTTGGAGCCCAATTTTACGATGATAAATTTGTAGAACCCCTTCCTCAGCTTCTTGAAAAATGCAAAAAACTCATTCTTATAGATATTGATCCGGTTACTTTGGGGAAGTTACATGCCATGCTCGGAAACAACCCCAAGGTTTTTACAGTGGTTCTTGATTTAACTTGTACCTTAGAAGATCTCCAGGCTTTTAATCGGGATTTTTCAAAATCTTCCCAGCTAGTTTTTTTTGCAGGCCTAGTGGATTTTCTAAATAAAGTCGCAGAAGATACTGAAAAAAGAGTGGCTGGGTTGCCTGGAGTTTTAGGTGAAGGGGAATCTGCTGACTATGTTATTTCCTCTCTTGTTGCTTCTCAATTATCCCGAAAATTAATAGAAGGTCTATTGTTCTTGTTTTTAAAAAAATTCGGTTTTAATATTTCCCCCGTTACGACACCTCAATTGAAGGATACATTAAATAAGGCACGAGATGAAAGTTCTCATGCGCTGGCAACAAAGCATGCCAAAGATTTATGCGCATGGGCTGGAGAGAAGGGTCGGGTCTATTTAGCAGATACGTATAAATGGAATAAAGTTGTGTATATACACCAAAAAACATCAGACGAATTAATGCAAATCCTACGCAATAGAAAAGGAGCCCCCAAAGTGACACAAAAGGAATGGCACTGGAGAACCAATTTCTGGAATGACTACAGCGTGACCTCTCTCTTGTCCTAATGGAACAATATGCGCGTCTTTTCTTTCTTCTGTTTTGCGTTTTTTGTTTTGCGATTTGCGTTTCTTAAAAGTCTTCCCGTTCACGGAGTTGTTTCTTTTGGTCTTTTTCTTTGAGGGCGGCGCGCTTGTCGTGGGCTTTTTTTCCGCGGGCGGAGGCTATTTTGGCTTTGACGTGCCCTTTTTTAAGGTAAAGGGCCAGCGCGATGATGGTGAGCCCTTTTTCTTGGGTGATCTTTTTTAATTTGGCGATCTCCCTTTTATGAAGAAGGAGCTTCCTGTCCCGTCTTTCCTCGTGATTGTATAAATTGCCAAATTTGTAGGGGGCGATCGAGCTATTTTTAAGCCAGGGCTCTCCTAAGTCGGAGATCATGATATAGGCGTCCTGGAGGCTTCCACCCCCGTCGCGCAAGGATTTAATTTCTGTGCCGAGAAGGACCAAGCCCGCTTCAAAGGTTTCCAGAATTTCATAGTTGTGGAAGGCTTTTCGATTGACTGTAAGGTCGCCTTCTCTTTTTTTAATCATTCTTTATATCACCTTCCAAAAAGGGTCTGTCCAAAAGGGGTCACACAAAAACACTCTTTGCCATCAATTGTAGCGGTAGCGGTGATTCCAGCCTCATATAACCAATCGAAGAGCACTGATTTAATAAAAAGTTGTTCTTCGTCTGTATATTCTGGAATGGTGTATTTCCACGTTCTACCCAGTTTTTTTAACATAATCGATGAGGTCTCATTTAGGGGGGCTAAAACTCCTTTAAAAAACTCGTCAAAGGCAACCCATCCCTTGTTTAGTATCCTTATAATGCTTTTTTCGGCTTCTCGGATATTCTTTTCTGTGGCAAGGGGATGGATGAAGCGATTTAATGGGTGGCGATACACAAAGATAGCCCGATTTTCAAGAGGCATGTCTAGAAAGTCGTTTGCGGCATCTAATGCATAAAGCCTTCCATCGACAATGTCAGCTAATTTTAAGAGGCGGAGTTTGTCAACAATTTTGCCAGTCATTGGGCTAGGAGTTTTTTTTACTTGGTTTAAAACAGCGCTCATTTCTTGAATGAAAGCAAAAGGTTTTGGATTCTCAATTTGCTTTGCAAAAGGTGACGGCTCTGTCTGTTTTAAAAATCTGAGGTATTCTCTGTACTCATGATAAGGGGTGACAACTTCTTTCCAAGTATTATTGATCTTTTCATAACCGAGACAGCACACAAAATTAAATTCTAAAACGAGAAGGTACTCTTCAAAACGCTCTCTTGTTAGTTGATATTTTTCAATAAGCACTTGAGAAGGGAGTTTAAGGTCTTCCGAATTGTAGACATCTTTTAGAATGGATGACATGACCGGCTCAGGAAATTGAAGTTCCATGAGATAACGTTGAAAAATCTGGGGCGTGAGCAAATATTTTTCTACGAGAGATTCAAAGATGTTATTCGAAGTTCTCGGGATCGAATACCATGTAGGCAGTATATGAATGGGCACTTTTTTCAGTAGATTCTGCAAAAAATCCATCCCGTTCTGATATTCCTCGTCGAACATGAGAATTTGCATTTCATAATATTTGCGTCTATCCTTATCGACAGTGATCAGGTCCTCGTCGTAGGTGAGGAGGCCTGTTTTTGCAAATTTTTCCAAAATTGAAAAAAGTTCTGTCTCTTCAATATCGATATCTTTTGCGAGCTTTTTAACAGAAATACTGAGGGAACTATAAATGATCCCCTCAAGCACCTCTAAATCAATAATTGAAAACTGGGCTAAAAGGAGCCGATTTTCAATGTCCTTTCGATAATCGTAGTCAGAAAGTGTAATTTTATTTTTTCGAATTGTCGATTCAGCCATGGGGAAAAATATAACAAAAAAAATGATATTTGTCTTCCATTTAACATTTTGGTATCCTGTTAGCGTATGAAATACGATCACCAACATATAGAAGAAAAGTGGCAAAAGTATTGGGAAGATCACCAAACCTATAAGGTTGAGGTGGATAGATCTAAACCTAAATATTATATACTCGACATGTTTCCCTATCCTTCGGGAGCGGGGCTACACGTAGGGCATGTGACAGGCTATACAGCGACTGACATCATGTCCAGGTACAAACGACAAAAGGGGTTTAATGTCCTCCACCCCATGGGATGGGATAGCTTTGGCCTCCCTGCAGAGCAATATGCTATTCGGACAGGGACCCATCCGGCGGTTACGACCCAAAAAAATATTACTACATACAGAAGGCAACTAAAATCTCTTGGTTTTAGCTATGATTGGTCGCGCGAAATTGCTACAAGCGATCCCACATACTACAAGTGGACACAATGGATCTTCACGAAGCTCTATGAGAAAGGGCTTGCCTATGAAGCTGAGGTTCTTGTCAATTATTGCCCGGCGCTCGGCACTGTTTTATCTAACGAAGAAGTGGATATGGGCAGATCCAAAGAGGGGGGATACCCCATAGAAAGGCGCCCGCTGCGCCAATGGATGTTTAAAATCACCGCTTATGCAGATAGGCTGATTGAGGATCTGAATTTGATCGACTGGCCAGATCACTTAAAGAAGGCTCAAATCAATTGGATTGGAAGAAGTGAAGGGGCAAAGATCGATTTTGCAGAGGAAAAAACGGGCAATAAAATCACCGTTTTTACTACTTGCGCACACACCCTGCCTGGCGTGACCTTTCTAGTGCTCTCTCCTGAACATCCGCTTGTTTCTGAGTTGACCACTCCCGAGCAAAAAAAAGCTGTCACTGCGTATAAAAAGGAAGTAGCGGCAAAAAGCGATATGGAAAGGACCGACCTTGCTAAAGAAAAGACAGGTGTATGGACAGGATCTTATGCCACTAACCCCCTCAATGAAGACAAAATACCTATCTGGATTGCTGATTATGTCCTTATGGGCTATGGCACAGGCGCCGTTATGGGGGTTCCCGCGCACGATGAGCGGGATGAAGTATTTGCAAAACTCTTTGATCTACCCATTATATCGGTTATTGATGAAAAAATGGATATTGAACAAACAAAAAATGAAGTGACAGATTGGCTCGAAAAGCATCAAAAAGGGGAGAGGTGTGTAAACTACAAGCTTAGAGACTGGCTTTTTTCTCGCCAACGTTACTGGGGAGAACCCTTTCCCATTTTGCATTTTGCTGACGGAACAAAACGGGTTTTAGATATTGACGAGCTTCCCCTTTGCCCGCCTAAACTAGACGATTTTAAACCCTCTGAATCAGGCGAGAGCCCTCTTGCTAAGGTCAAAGAGTGGGTGGAGATTGTCGATTTAAAAACAGGCCACAACGCCAAAAGAGAAACAAACACCATGCCCCAATGGGCAGGCTCTTGCTGGTACTATTTGCGCTTCTGCGATCCTAAAAACGTCCAAGCTGCCTGGGGACAAGAGGCTGAAAACTACTGGATGCCGGTTGATCTCTATGTAGGAGGGATCGAGCACGCCGTGCTCCATCTCCTCTATGCGCGCTTTTGGCATAAGGTCCTTTTTGATTGCGGCCTAGTAACAACCAGCGAACCCTTTCAAACGCTGCGCAACCAAGGGCTTCTTGTATCCCGTTCTTTCCAAAGGGCAAATGGGGGCTATGTTCCACCTGAAGAAGTGGAAGAAAAAGGTGGGCGCTACTTCCAAATAGGGACAAACGACCCCCTTCTTTCTCAAATAGAAAAGATGTCAAAATCAAAACTCAACGGGATCACCCCCGATGAGATGATCGAAGAGTTTGGCGCAGATTCCTTGCGCTTATATGAAATGTTCATGGGTCCTTTTGATAAAGAGAAAGTATGGAATACCGATGCGGTAGCCGGCTGCAAGCGTTTCTTAAACAGGTTTTATGAGATGATCACCTCAGAAAAAGTGACAGATGAGGATGAAGGCGAAGCTTTAAAGCTAGGCCATAGACTTGTCCACGTCGTTGAAAAAGACATTGAGGCGATGAGCTTTAACACAGCCATAGCAAAAATGATGGAATTTATGAACGATTTCACCCCTCTTGAGAAATACCCCAAAAAAGTTCTCAAGATGGTCACGCAAGTGCTCTCTCCTTTTGCCCCTCACATCGCTGAAGAGGCCTGGGAGATTTTGGGGGAGAGCCCCAGCATCACGAGCGTTCCTTTCCCCACAGTAGACCCAGCTTATCTCATCGATGAAACAATCCTCTACGTTGTGCAGGTTAACGGTAGGCTGCGCGGCAAATGGATGCTCCCCAAAGACAAAACCAAAGAAGAGCTTCTCGCTTTCATCAAACAGCAACCCCAAATTGCTCGTCACATCACTGGCGAAATTGAAAAGACAGTGTATGTCCCAAATAAGCTCCTCAATCTGGTAATCCCATGAAGAAGAAGATCGGGCACGCACGCGGGCACGGGCACGGGCACGAAAGAAAGAAAAACTTAAGGCTCTCTTTCTTTCCGGATTTCGTGCCCGTGCCCGTGCCCGCGTGCGTGCCCGATCTTTTTCTTTGCAAGAGGATTTATGATCTTTAGCTTATTCTATGATCTTATCCTACTATTGATTGGGCTTGTTGCATTACCCAAGCTGCTTTGGCAGTGTTTTCGTTTGGGGAAATATCGCAGCAGTTTTAAGGCGCGCTTTGGCCTTGGACTTCCCCCTATCGAGAATGTCGATATTTGGATCCATACCATCTCAGTAGGGGAGACAAGGGCCGCCCTTCCCTTATTTAAAGAGCTTAAAAAAAACTACCCGCAAGCAAAAATCATTATCTCGAATATCACAGAAACAGGTCATGCGGAGGCCAAAAGGAGCATGAAAGATGCAGACGCCCATTTCTTTTTGCCCCTCGATTTTTCTTTCATTATAAAAAAAGCGATAAAAAAGTTCCGCCCCAAACTCCTCATTCTAGTTGAGAGTGATTTTTGGTATAACCTCCTCAAATCCACAAAAAAATCAGGGGCGAAAATTGCCCTAGTTAATGGAAAAATCTCTGAGCGCTCGTTTAAACGGTTCATGCTTCTCCCTTTCTTTCGCCATCCTTTATTTTCTTTAATCGATTGTTTTTGCCTCCAAAGTGAAACTTACGCCGAGCGGTTTTTAAAAATGGGCATCCCACAGGAGAAAATCCACGTCACAGGCAACATGAAATTCGACATCCCCGTCAAAAAACTCACCCTCGAGGAAATCTCCACTTGGAAAGCCGATCTAGGCATTACCCCAGAAGACCGGGTGATTGTCATAGGCTCTACCCATGACCCAGAAGAAGAGTGGCTCCTAGCCGCCCTTAAAGAAATCCCCAAATTAAAAATTATTCTTGTCCCTCGCCACCCAGAACGATTCTCTAAAATCCGAACCATGTCCGACCTTGCCTATTCCGAAAGAGCCCATAAAACAGGCAAAGAGAGGGTAATCCTCATAGATGCGATGGGGCACCTAAACTCCCTCTACCAACTCGCAGACATCGCCATAGTGGCCGGGAGCTTTGTGACCCACATTGGAGGCCATAACGTCTTTGAACCGGCGAATTTTGGCATCCCAGTCCTCTTTGGGCCTCATATGTTTACCCAAACCGACCTTACAACAGCAGTCCTAACCTGCGGAGCTGGCCTCCAAGTCACCCTAGAAACCCTCCCTTCCACCGTCAAAGATCTCCTTTCCGATCCCCAAAAAAGACAAGCCATGCACCTCGCCGGCTTAAAACTCGCCGACTCTTCCCGCGGATCCTCCCATAAAACTTTTGAAACCATTAAAACTCTTGTGAATAAATAACTCATTGGTTAACATCCTACTGATTTTAAGCCACATTTATCGCGGGGTGGAGCAGTGGTTAGCTCGTTGGGCTCATAACCCAAAGGCCGGAGGTTCGAATCCTTCCCCCGCTAATTTCTCACGATTTTCCGCGGCGGCATAGCTCAGTTGGTTAGAGCATCGGAATCATAATCCGCAGGTCGTTGGTTCAAATCCGACTGCCGCTATTCCCAAAACAAATAACAAATATGTATTTAATCGTTATCACGTTAGGGATTATGGTTTATAGCCAGGGATGAAATCCTTGGAATTGGATCATAATTCATCATGCGCCCCAGAGGGACGCAGCTTTTGTGCTTTATTATAAAAAAATTTACAATAAACTAAAATATTAACTAGTATTTACATTTTAATTAGAATTTGTTATAATTACTGTTAATTTTAAAAATTGGAGTAATTATGGCTGCAGCAGCGTCTTCGTTTTCATCCTCGTCTCTTGTTCCTATATATGCAGGGGAAGGGGCAGATCCAATTTGCGTAGACGCAATGGAAAGCGCACTAAATAAGATTTTAGATGATCGATATCATCGTACTTGTCATATTACCTCCTTTTGGCCTGGCCAAGAGAGGATCTGGTCAGATCCAAAATCAATAGGCGCGTTGGTTGCTCCGGGCGGTCATCTGCCCCCCATTGCGTATGAGGTGGCTTCCCAGAAAACCTCGGAGGTGTATAAGCTCAGCAATAATGATTTTAATGCAGTCATCGTAGCCTGTGGTCAAGAGTTGGGAAAATTACTTGCTCAATATGAAATTCCTACTTATGCCAGCTGCGCAGGAGCGTTAATGACCTCTGCAAGATTTAAAGAAGCAGCTATTCCAGTACTAGAAGTTCCCATAAAAGAATCCCCCTATTTTTCTTTATTTCCAGGATTAATGTTTGCCCCATTATTTCAATTTAAACAGAAAACCACCCATGCTCACGTTTTTCAGGTACGCAAGATTAAAATCTTAAAAACAGGGACTTCTATTTCTTGTGCTCATATTAATGGCCCTGGATTTATTGACGTTAAAGATATACCTGGAGCAGAAATTCTCTCTGAACATGCTGAACATGAAGACTTGTCACTCATCTGGGATTTGATACGTGAAGACAGTACGGGCGATCTTCGTTGGGTACGTATCCATCCTAGTCGTATTGCTGATAGTGTATTTTATAAAGCAAAAGATGGCGCTCCCATGGTACTCACCGGAACTCATTTAGAAATCGATTCAAAGTCTGTTCGCAGCAAAGAATTTCGAGATGCCATGAAGATAACAGCAGAAGAGCAAAAGGATCTTGCAGCCCAGCTAGAGCCTGATGATGAAAACCGTCAAGCGGCGATGAAAAGCCATCTTGTGAGCCTTGGGCTTCGCTGTAAACCTTAATTCCAGGGATGAAATCCCTGTCTACATGGAGAAACCTCCGTCTACATTCAGTATATTTTATATTAAGCATTTACATGAATAAAAAAGTTTCGTATCAGTACTATAGAGTTTCTTTTTTTGTAAATATTATTTGACTTTATTCTATTTTTTAACTATAAATAAGTAAAAGGGCTTTAAACATAGAAGCTGTGATAGCGTCGTTATTTTTAGAAATATAAAACCGGGGGTTTTCAGTGAATAAACAACACCAAATAGTAAAAGGGTATTTAGATGCGGTATCGAAAATGGACTTCGATAATTTAATGAAACTTTGTACACCTCATGCGAAAATTCATTCTCCCCATTTTGGAACGCTTGAAATTTCTGTTCATTATCAAAAGCTATTTGCCTCTGCAAAAAGTGTAAAAATGCGGCTAAAAGACACCTTTGTAGGGACAGAAAATAAGGACGCCGTCATTGGAGATTATGTGTCAAATTGGACAATGAAAGATGGACAATCAACAGGCGAACTTGAGTTGCTCTGCCTTTTTGCGCTTAGTCCCGACGGCAAGATAGCAGAAGTGAAGATGTATTATAACAGCCCTCACGCACAAGAAGCTTTTAATCTTAGCCATCAACCCATGAGACGGACAGGAACCTAGAAAATCTTCAACTTAATTAGGTTTAATGTTATCCTCTTGCTTAGAGGGACTTATAACCATGAGTGAAGAAAAGCGCGTTATTAAATTAGAGCCGCCGTTGATCAATGAAGGAACTGTTTTAAGGAGAATCACAGGTACCCGCCCCGTGAGGGAAGGGACTTTTAATATATCCCTGGACGATTCGTGTACTGGCAAGATGATTGTGAATTGTTATGGGCATGGGGGAGCAGGTTGGACCACCTTATTCGGGTCTGTCAATAGAGCGATCGAACTTTTTCGAACTGAAACGGATCAGAGTGTTCCTCTTCGGGTTATTGGAGCCGGCTGTATGGGGCTGACCATGGCCATCGAACTAGCCCGCCAGGGATTTAAGGTGGCTGGCATCACGACTTTGGCGCTCTACGATACCGCTTCTTGGCGAGCGGGGGGCTATTGCGCCCTTCAATCTTTAAAAACAGCGCCGGAAGAACAAGAAAATGTCAATCAGATTTGCGCAGAAACATTTAAAGTGTATCAACAGATCGATCTTGGCGATCATCCCTACATTACCAAAGAGGCCGTAGCTTTCATGCCTGTATATTACAGTAAAAGCGCCTCCTCTGGGATCGAAGATTTTGAGGCGAAGGGTCTTGTCCCTCCTCCTGAGGATGTCATACTCGAGTTCGGAAGGGG
Organism: Chlamydiota bacterium; assembly: GCA_013288895.1. Lineage (GTDB taxonomy): Bacteria > Chlamydiota > Chlamydiia > Chlamydiales > Rhabdochlamydiaceae > JABDHB01. Next base: position 40,637 of record JABDAY010000002.1, read on the forward strand.
AGTCAGGCATCCAAATTTTGTGAGAGGGATGACCTATTATATGAACACGACAAAGCTTATGCAGCAATTGCTAAGAGAAGTAGAAAGGCTTTCGATCCCTATTGAAATTGGAGAAATTGTTGCTTATGAGGAGGTCAAAGAAGCAGTTATTTTTAATTGCAGCGGCGTCGGGGCAAGAAAATTGAACAGAGACCCTTTTTTAACCCCCGTGAGAGGGCATTTGGTTTTATTAAATCCAGCCGCAAGCGCCTCGCCTATTGACTACATGATTTTAACAAAAGTTCCCCAGGACGATACAGAAGAATATGTTTATATTATGCCCAAAGACACCGTAGTCTTCTCTGAACACCCGCACGAAATAGACTGCCGAGCGGTATTAGGGGGCACCTTTATTCCTATCCCAGAAAATATATCGGCAAAAGAGCTTGAAGAACTCGACAGAATCGAGTTCAAAAAGCTCCTCGACCGCAACTCCCTCTTCTTCCACGGCGTTCCCTTTTAACGAGTAAAAGTTAGTTTGGCTTTACGGAGGAGCCTTTCTTCCCTGTTAGTGCTGCTGCTCCTAAACAACAACTAGTTAGGAGGATGATAAAACCTCCGCTAGCGCCAGCTCCAAAATAGCCTATACCTACCTGTTTCATGGTCAAAATTCCTGCTATATTAAGAGCGCCAAGAGTGCAAATAACAGCGTAAACAAGGGCGGCAATGATAAAGATTGTTTTATTAAGCTTCCCGGTTTCTTTATCTTTAAAGGCGCCGCTAGCGGCATACAATAAGAAACCACTGCCAGCAAGAGCGACGACTGTTGGGCCAAACGCAACTACATTTGTAAACGAACCCTTTAGACCCGAGCACACAACACCAAGTAAAGCAATTCCCACAAGAGTTGCGATACATAGTGCGAGACCTCTTAGACAACTAGCTCCTCTAGCCACTTGACTTGGTGTATACTTTGCGGCGGCAGCAGAACTCCCATATGCTTCAGGGCTGGCGCTCCTGTATGCTTCAGGGCTGACACTGATTTCGGATGACATTTTTTCCTCCTTTGTGTTTAAAAAATTTTTTCTTTAACGACAGGATCCATTATAACAACACACCCATTAAGAAAAAAACACAAAGATTTTCTATTATATGATTAAAATTAGAAATATATTTAATCTTTATCCTGTTAGGGATTATGGTTTATAGCCAGGGATGAAATCCCTGGAATTGGATCATAATTCATGGTGCGCCCAAGCGGGGCATACGCATCAACTAAGCTCGCTAACGCTCGCAATTCCCTCCTCTTCCACGGCGTGCCCTTTTAACGAGTAAAAGTTAGTTTAGCTTTGCGAGGCGGCTTTATTCTTTGCTTCTTTTACTTTCTTCAATGCTTCTCCCATTGTTCCGTCTAGATAGCTACCAATGCAGAAGACAGGCACCGAGCTGCCCATAGCTCCGAAATAGCCTATACCTACCTGTTTCATGGTCAAAATTCCTGCTATATTAAGAGCACCCAAGGTACAAACAACAGCAGCAAAAATGGCGCAAATTATAAACACTGTTTTATTATTTCTAAAGTTACCGCCAGCGGCACTCAACAGAAAACCAGCACCAGCAAGAACGACGACTGTAAGACCAAATGCAGCTACATTTGTAAACGAACCTGTTAGACCCGAGCACACAACAGCAAATAAGGCGACTCCCGCAAGACATGCGATACATTTTGCAAGACCTCTTAGACAACTAGCTCCTCTAGGCACTTGACTTGGTGTATGCTTTGCGGGGGCAGTAGGGTTCTTGTATGCTTCAAGGCTGGCGCTCCTGTATGCTTCAGGGCTGACACTGATTTCGGATGACATTTTTTCCTCCTTTGTGTTTAAAAAGTTTTTTCTTTAACGACAGGATCTATTGTAACAACACACCCATTAAGAAAAAAACACAAAGATTTTCTATTATATGATTAAAATTAGAAATATATTTAATCTTTATCCCGTTAGGGATTATGGTTTATAGCCAGGGATGAAATCCCTGGAATTGGATCAATTCATGATGAGACCCAGCGGGGGCGCTACCTTTCGTGAACGTTTGCGTTTGCGTATCTGGCTTCCAGACGCAGATAAGTGAGGAATAAATAATTGTTTCCACTTTCTACTTCAGGAGACAGAGGAACAAAAGACAGGGGAACTTCCGCAGCTGAAGCAGAAGCAGCGGGAGGGGAGTCCGACATGTCGTAGGCAGCTTCTGTTCTATCTGGGCTAGCAGGTGCTTGTTGAGATAATTCTGCAAGCATTCTTGCGTCCTCATCTAAGGGCTCATCAAAAAAAAGAGTCCCTGGTATATTAGTAGGGGGAAGCGGAGGCAAAGGAAGGGGAGGTTTAACAAAGGGAAAAGCAGGAAGAGGGAGGAGTGGAACATAAGGATTCCCGATTCTATTATTAACAGAAGAAATAAAAGGGGGAGGTTGTGGAACATAAGGAAGGATATTAAAAAGGCCAGGAGGAGCAAAAGCTGGCGGAATGGGCCTTATCGGAATGGGTCTTATGGCAGCTGCAGGTTGTTCTGTTGTTAAGGAACTTGTCATATTTCTCCTTTTGGGTTGTTTCTGCCTTCCATTGTAGGTAGTAAATCATTAAAAGTCAAGAGATTATTTCCTTAAGCTGCTCTTGCTACAACTCATTAATAATCATCAGAATAACATACATATACCAATTAAAGGCTTGATTTTTGGATGGGGTCTTGTTATTTTCTTTGGGTATGCAAGAGCTAAAAATTTTATTTCAGAATAACGAGGAATGGGCTGAAGCTAAGACCAAGCAGGACCCAGAGTATTTTAAAAGGCTGGCGAAAAACCAAAAGCCTCTTTATCTGTGGATTGGGTGTTCTGATAGCCGAGTTCCTGCCAATGAGATTGTAGGGCTAGGCGGGGATGAGCTCCTGGTTCACCGCAATGTTGCTAATATCTTTCCTCATACCGACTTTAACTGCCTTTCTGTCTTAGAATTCGCTGTGAATATTCTCAAGGTAAAGCATGTGATTGTCTGCGGCCATTACGGGTGCAACGGGGTAAAGGCCGCAATGGAGGACCACCACCTAGGTCTTGTCGATAATTGGCTAAGGCATATCAGAGATGTCTATGCGCGCCATAAAGAAGAATTAGAAAAGATCGATGATCAGCACACTCGCCATAACCGCCTTGTGGAATTGCACGTGCTCCAGCAGGTCTTAAACGTCTGCCACACCACCATTGTCCAAGATGCCTGGTTTCATAAGCAGCCCCTTTATGTCCATGGCTGGGTCTATGACATGGAGACTGGCAGGTTGAAGGACATGAACTGTTGCCTATCAGCCATCGATCAATTAGAGTCTATCTACCGAGTCCTCCCACCCAATAAATAAATCTCTTGAATAATTTAGTTTAATATGCCAAACTAAAATTAGGCGAGGTATTTATGTTAATTGAGATTTTTTTGGGTATAATTGCTGGTTCTTTTCTGATTTTGGCTATATATCTGATTGTCATTGGCTGCACCCTAAAAAAGACACTTACCGATGCCGATGAGTTGATTCGGGATCTAAAGCATAAATCAAAATCGATAGACCCCCTTTTTCATATTGCGCAGTGGGTGAATGAGGGGCTGAAAATCGTTAAAAATTTAAAGGACAGGTAAAAACATGGATTATGATAAAGACCAGGTCAATATCATTCTCACTGGGGCTGTTATAGGCGGAATTTTAGGGGTAGGGGTAGCCTATTTAATGCAGTCATCGGAAAAACCCACTGTTTTTTGTTCTTTTGGGAGAATTATCAGACATTTGGGCGATGCCGTAGAGAAGGGGACAGAAAAAGGAGAGCATTTCGTCCATAACGCAGAACAAAAGATTAAAAAAGAAGAGCCTCTACTTGCCAATATTATTGTCATTGCAGCAGCAGGAGTAGAGCTTTGGAAAACACTAAAAAAGGGAGGATAATATGGCTGGCAAAGGATTCTTGACAGGAGCAGCTTTAGGCGCAGCGGTTGCCTACTTGTTCAACACTAAAAAAGGGAAAAAAATCCGTCACGATTTGAAAAAACGGGGCGTTGTTCGCAAAGCGGTCTCAGTATTTAAAAAAACCACTAAACTTGCTAGGCGCAAAAAACATCATCGTTTGGTAAAGCGAAGACGCGCTGCTTAATAGAGGTCTTATGAAGAAGATTTCCTATTAATTGCCATTTTTAAATTTAAATGCCACTCGAAAAGAAGCTTGACCCATAAATTATAAGTCATTGCGGCTTAATGGTTTTTATCTAATATCATAACAATTATTTCTATTAATACAATTAATGCATATTTTACTTGTTTATAATTCTAACTTATAATAAAATTTATATAAAGAAACCAAAAAAGGAGAAAAATTATGAGTGGTTCAACACCATCATCAGCTTTACTAGGACTCCCAACCCCTCCGAAAACCCCTCAAGGGCCGCCTGTACCTAACTTATCCTCGAGCAAAAACGAGCGTTTCCATATCGCCAATGTGCATCCTTTAGATGGTGTAGATGGTGAAGGTGCTTCATTGGATGATCCGTACAAAGGGAAGCTGCCAAAAAGAAGTGGCTGGACCTGGGTAGCCGGTCTTGTTTTAGTACTAGGCATTGCCACACTTGTAGGCAGCCTTTCTCTCGGTCTGTCGTCAAACAGTCTCACAAAACCTCTTCTTGGTCTATCAACCTCTGAATTTATTGCTATCCCCGTTGCTGGAGGAGTTGCAGCACTGGCTGGTGGCGCAGCGCTATTGATTCTCAATAGGCACCATAAAGTTGCCGATGCTAACCAAAGGCTAGTTCTTGATCAGATCGTGGGCCATGTCGCACTACCAGATGACGTACAACTGCGCAGAAGACGCGGGCGCAATCTCGATCACGTTCGATTCACTGTCCCCGGTCAGCCTCAATCTTCTCCATCTCCAGCCCCAAAGGAGGGCAATGACAAGAATAGACTAAGTGCAATCTACCCTAGAACGAGAGAACAGCCATCTGCGCCCGTCACACGCCGCTTGACGCTTGAAGAACAGCACGCCGCTTGGAAGGCTTCCTTTACGGCTAATATAGGCAGCCTTCAGGCTGGTATGAACAAGCTTCAGGCTGGTATAGACACCGTTCGGGCTGATATACACAGAGATTGGGCTACCTTAACCCACCTTCAAGCTAGTGCTAGCACAGAGCCTGATATAAGTGGCGACAAGGTCGCGAGAATAGACGAACTACCCACCCCGGTTTCCGAAGACGAAGCAGGGGACCCCTCTCAGCCTCTCATCCCAGGACAGTCACCTAGAAGTGCTTCACCGGAAGTCGAGATCCCGGGACTACAAGAAGTCTTTCTGAATGGAGAATAGGCACCAGCCGCACAAAGCAGCGCTGCTGATGGCGAAAAAAAAGATCCTGCTTAATGACACGAACTTTCCCATAGCCCAACGGGCTAAAACTACGTAGCCTGGGGCATCGCCCCAGGAGAATGATGCTACAAAAATGCAGCCTGTAGGGCTGCAAGAAAGCATGAAAATATTTAATTTATAATAATTTCTATTTTAGGTGAATGGAATTCTTTCCCCATAGTAAAATGTACACATTAGAAATACCCTATCAAGGAGAAAAGTTATGAGTACCTCATTACAGGCGTCACTGCCGTCACTACCATTACAGCCGCCACCATCGTCATTGCCGTCCAGCCCCCCAGCAGCGCACACACGCGCCCGTCTCCATGAGAATCCTATAAGTTCACCAGACCCTGCAATGACGCCAGCTGCAGGCCTTCGTGGCAGAGCAGTCCCCACTACCTCACTAAGGACACATCTTGACTGGATCCATTCACTATCACAGCCACAACGAGCCGCCGGAGTTCAACATACTGTTTCTGATGAATATGAATGCAAATATGATCCTCCTCCTTCACTTAGTCCCGACGGTGAACGAGCCGCAGAGGAATTAGTAGGAGTGCCTTTTCCACTTCCTCCACCAATAACACCTGGGGGGACTGGAACAGATAAATGCCCTAAATGGCTCTATGTGGCTCTCGCTGCATTGATCGTAGGGCTGGCAGCAATAGCCTTAGGAGTTGCATGCGCTTACAATGCGAACCTTCCTAGCATCCTTCTGCAACAAAAAGTTTGGATCCCCTTAGTTGCCGGCGGCGGAGCGCTAGTACTAGCTTCTTTTGCTTACCCAGTAGTTCGCTGCCTCAGAAAGCACAGCTAAGGTTCTTTGGCGGGTTCGGCTTCAGGCTCGGGGGCAGGGGGAGTAGAGAAGGAGAACTGCTTGTTGAGGGAGCGGACGGATAAGATCCAGAAGAGGACTGTGCAGGCGACAACTGGTATGAGAAAATGGGTGATCGATAGAACTGAACCGGTGCCTGCGATTTGGATGAGAATGATTTGAAGCCAGGCGGCGCCCGATTTTCCGAGGCGTGAGCCGACAACGTCAATCGCAGCTTTCCCTTTAACCTTTGATTCTGGATCTAATGGGATAAACGCCATCTCTTTTGTCTGGTCGAAAAATGTGTATTTCATGATCTTGCTAATCCCGTTTTGAAATGCTCCAAAAAGAACAATCGCTACAAGAGAGCCTGGGCCTAAACTGTCCCGGAAAAGGAAGAGGAACAAAAAGAGAAGGCTTGCAAAACCGATAAAAATAGGGGGCAGCTGAGCGGAAAAATGCCAGCCCATGCGCCGGAAAACGATGCCAGAACAAAACAGGGAAACAAGGAAGGTGCAGACTCCAACCCAAGAGGTGATACCTGCCATGAACGTTTGATATGAGGCGGTGTCGGGGTAGACCATTTTTACGTTGGCTTTCCAGGTGACCTCAATAAGATTAAGTGTCAGGCCATAGGCTATGACGATAATGGCGATGTATCTGAGGGGTTTTGAGCGGTAAATAAATTTTATACTTTCTTTCAGGCTAAGCTTAGTTTTTTGTTCAATTTCCGCGTCTTTACGTTCAGGTTGAAAGAGACGGGGATCTTTGACAATAGAACGGGTAAGTCTCCAGTGGAGGATGAGGATTGCAGCTCCGAAACACAAAATACAAAGAATGATATGACGGAGCGAGGTCTCAAAATCGGCCCCTAGATGACCTTTTGTGAAATAAATCACAATCGGGCCTGTAAAAACCATCGCCAAATCGCCGCCGGCCAAGAAAATATTATAGCTTCTTTTAGCTTCATTCAGGTTGCAGATATGGTTTACAAACCCCCAAAACAGGAGAAAAAAGGCGATCTGCCCCCACAGCTCAGAAACGACGAAGAAGAGAGACTGGATCCAATTGCGGTAGATAGAGATCCAATGGCTGTTTTCTTGGCCTAAATAGCCCAGAAGCTTATCTGCGCTCGCGTGCGGGGATAGGGTCTCCAAGTTGGGGTATAGGACAAACCCGTAAAGAAAGAAAAACATCATAAAAAATATGATAATGCCATAGAACAGGGTGGAGCGCTTAAAAATATTAGTTAGCTTTGAATAAAGGAGGGCAGTGAGCATAAAGACGGGCAGGACAATCCACCCCTTTAAAACGGGGATCACCTCAGCCCCGCCCCCTCGAGCGGTAACGACAGAAGCATCCTTCATTGTCGTGACAAACCCGTAGACCATTGCAATAAAAAATTTGATAAAAAAGAGGGGCGCGATCTTCTTAAGCTCAAACCGTTGGATCGGCCAAAACTGTTCTCTCCATCTGCGCAGTAAAGATTTTCCTTTCTCTTGCATTCAGCCAATAGTACCAGCACTAGCATAAAAATGCTAGTGCGAAAAGGATGAACGATGAACATAAGAGGGAAAGAAGAAGAGAACTTAAGTCTCTTTCTTTCTTCCGCTCATTACTCATTACTCATCGTTCATCACTTCCCTTATGGTTGCGGCCAGGGGACATCTTTACAGAAGCCCAGCGCGCATTCATCAAAGGTAGTAATAAAATTTAAAAGTGTTAGAATAAATACGAGCGCGAAAGCGCCGTGCTCGAACCAGTTCATTTTAGATGTATCCTTGTCGCTTTGGGCCTCGAGAAAAAGGAGGAGAATAATGCCAATGATGGAGGAGCAAAAAGTGAGGAAAGCCCATGTGTAGAGACTGAGGCCCAATACTGGGTAACCAAAGACGGGAGAGCCTGGGCAAAGGTGGAGGAGAAGTTGGCGTATAGAGACAGATCCTCCAACAAAAGCAGACAAGAGGGAGAAGGCATAATGGGCAGGCTGTATTCCAAAACGGAGGTTAAGGAGCGCTCCAGTAGCGACACCGATCATCCCCAGTCTTTGCAACAAGCAAAGAGGGCAGGGAGTTTCATGCCTGGAGTACTGTTGGAAATAGGCGGCTAAAATACTTCCCATCAGAATGAGAGCCATGAGAGCATTTAATGTTCTGCTAAGTCTTATTTTTGTCATAAATTTATGTTGAGTGTGCTGGTTGCATGGTGAATAAACATGGCAATACAAAGGAGGATTGTGATTAATCCTAGGGTAATGGCGTAAGTTCTCCTGCCAAAAAAGGCAAAAAGTTGTGTTACGAGAAAGAGAAAAAACAATCCCACCATCATATAATTACCTCTTTAGACTACAAGGGCCTGAACCAAAATACGCAATCAGTAGTGCTCCTCCGAGCATGGAGAGGTTCTTTAAAAAATGCACTTGCTGCATACTTGCCATCATTGGATCAGGGAGCCCCCAAAATTTATGCATTGTAAGTGTTACTGGGATCAAAAAAAGAACAATGAGACAAGCTCCTATTTTGGCCATATAACCGAGTAAAATGCTTAGTCCTCCTAAGATTGCTATCACTCCGGACAGCGGAACTAATAGATTTGCCATAGGCAAACCCATAGTAGATGCATATTCGATTGTTTTAGAAGAAAAATGGCCGAATCCCGCCATAATAAATATTGCTGAATAAAATAACCTACCAAGAACAACTACATATCTCATAAGATCTCCCTTTTTTTTCTTAGATAACGGATGGGGGGAATTAAGACAAGAAAAGAAGAAGAAGAGGAAGAAGAAGAGGAAGATCGGTTACGCATACGGTTACGGGGGACTCAAGGCAATAACCCTCTTCCGTAACCGATCTTTTCTTCCCCTTTTTCTCCTATTAATGTATTAAGATCCTATGACCCACGGAAAGACTCAGTCCCTCCGCTTTGCGATTGTGGCAACGGTCGTAGGCAACACGCTTGAATGGTTTGACTTGGCCCTTGTGGGGGTGCTTGCCCCTTTATTCGCACAATTGTTTTTCCCTCCCAATTCTTCTCCATCTTATCCCCTTTTGTTTTTTGCTCTAAGCGCCTTTGCGAGACCAATCGGGGGATTTGTTTTTGGGCGGCTCGGTGATAGGTCAGGCAGGAAAAATGCCTTAGTGAGAACTGTCATGTTAATGACGGTTCCGGTTTTTCTTTTGGCCCTCTTGCCCTCTTATAATGAGATAAAGGACCTGGCTATCGTCGTCCTTGCAATTGTTTGCTTGCTTCAAGGGTTTTCAATAGGAGGGGAGTTTCCAGGTTCGATTGTTTTTCTTGTAGAGACAGCTCCTAAGAAATTACGAGGATACGTTGGAAGCTTTGCTTACTTTGGCGCCTTATTAGGAATGCTTATTTCCAGTTCTGATCTATACTTTATCGACAAAAATACTACAGGCTCTTATTTTGACATGTGGGGTTGGCGTTTTCCTTTTATTATTGGTACAGTGCTAGGCGTCATCGCTATCTTTTTTCGAATGGCGCTTAGGGAAACTCCTATTTTTAAAGAAGAAATGAAAACGGGCGCCATCATTAAAAGTCCTGTTTTAACTTCATTTAAACATAGCAAGCAGCTTATTTTAGGGTTGTGGATTTTCATGCTAGATGCGGTGGGATTTAATTTGATCATCATCTTTTCTTCCCACTACTTCACAACGGTTTTAGGACTCACCCTGAGACAGGCATTCTTGATAAACGCCTTCACAGTATCGTGCGCCTTGATTGCCATTCCCATTGCCGGCAAGCTTTCAAATCACTGGGGCGCTTATAAACTCAGTAGGTGGGCAGCATCTGCAATGGTTGTGCTAGTATTTCCTCTTTATCTAATGATGAATCCTCAAACACTTTGGACCATTTATTTTGCGCAAGGAGTCCTTGCAGTCCTTTTATCGCTATATCTAGCCAATCTTCCAGCGATCGTCGCCGATCTCTTTCCCCCGCCTGTCCGTTATTCCTCAGCCGCGATTGTCACAAACTTTTCCGTAGCTCTCTTTGGCGGCACAGCGCCCCTGCTCGTTGCCTATCTCATTGACCATACCAAATTCCACCCACTTCCAGCCCTCTATATCATCGCAGGCGCCCTCATCTCACTCTTCGCTCTCCGCAAACAGGCTCTCCTTTTCCGATAGCTTGAGATATTTATAGAAAGCTGTGTGGGCGTTATAGCTTGAAATGATGTAGCCCTCTTTCCCACCTAAAAAACCCCTTTTTAGAACATAGCTTTTAAAGAAGGCGAACTTCGAGTGGAGGATCGCCTTTAGGAGGGAGCTTTTCCCTTTTTTGTGCTGGGCAAAGAGGGTGGTGTAGGCCTGCATCTTGTGGAGAAAGTCGTTCATTTCCCGATAAGGGACATGGATCATCGAGTTTTTAAGAGCTATGACTTTAAGCCCATTAATTAAAATTTTTTCGTGGACCATCGCATCATTAAACTTAGTTTGTTTCCTATGATATAAGCGAGCTACCCAATCTGGATGCCATCCGCCGCACCATTTAATATGTTTGCCGTTGAAGTAGTTGTGGCGTTGTATGGAGTAAACAGCTTTTGTGGAAAGGGAAAGGGATTGGATCTCTTCAATGAGGGGCGGAGATAATATCTCATCGCTGTCAATCGAGAGGATCCAGTCGTTTTTTGCAAGGGAGGTAGCGAGGTTGTGCGATGGCCCAAAGCCTATAAAAGGGGAGTGGTGGATGGTAACATTGGGAAAGCTTTTAGCCACCTCTAATGTATCGTCGGTTGATCCTGTGTCTAAAATAATCACTTCGTCAAATGAACTGGCCGACTCGAGCGTCCTACCCAAGCAGCGGCCACAGTTCTTTGTCAATATCGTCACCGAAATCATAAGGTCATGATCTCATACAAACAAATTGATGGCAATAGCCTTTTTGGGTATCATGTTTGAAAACGAAATTATTCTCGAATTAAAATCTGTTGAGTCAATTCTTCCAATCCATGAAGCGCAGCTTTTAACCTATTTGCGCCTAACAGGCAAACAAGTAGGCCTTCTTATTAACTTTAATGTTACGTGGCTCAAAAATGGAATTCACCGCCGTGTTTTAAATGCCAATGAAATTGACTACTCAGCTTGTATTACTAAAAGCTAAAAATTCCATCAGCGCAGAGTGGGGACTGAGACGCAGAGGACGCAGAGAAAAAAATAAAAAAATATCTTTTTCTCTGCGACCTCTGCGTCTCAGTCCCCACTCTGCGCTGATGAAATTCGGCCTTCACAAAATAGGAACGTGTCATAATGAAGCATAAACCTCACCAAAAAGAAAAAAAAGCCCTGTTTTATTCACCAGCTTGTTACTAAAAACTGTATTCTAAATGGACGTCGCCCTTTTGGGTGGCGACCTGGCCGTTAAGCTCGGCGCTGTAGCGCGCTCCTAACGACAGGTTGTTCTCTAGTAGCAAGTCTAATTCAGCGCCAGGAGACACCATCGTGATAGACTTATTCCAGCTTCTTACCTTGAAGTCTCCCTCCTGACCTACGAAAGAAGACTTGTAATGGGAAATGTTCAAATAGGATTCATTCACGCAGCTCACCCAAATGGTGGGAATAAATAGGGGACACCCAAATGCTCCAGAATGGGACAAGCTCAATCCCGCTTCGCTGCGAAGCATGTTGGAATTTTTTGCATGCACATCTAAATCTAAGCTCAGGGCCCCTTTTTCTTTAAAACCATTCTGACGCAAATACAAATAGTCGACGCTGGCAAAAGGACCAAACTCATAGTCGCAATGCTCAAAGGCGTATCCGCCTGCTAGATGACCCGTAAAATCATATCCTTTTGAATCGTGTTTGGCGGTGCGATCTACGGTAGGAAAGTTAATGAAACGAGAAGCGTCATAAGCATTGATGCCGCCCACTGCCGCAGCTTCGACGTAATAATGGGCTTGTATCCAATTACCATAAATGCCCAAATGACCGCTATTGATATTTCCTCTGCCCCGATGGTGCTTCCACTTGATATGCTCTTTATCGTAACCGCCACCGATTCCTAAAAGGAAACCGTTTTGAAAGGTATAATCCAGGCCGCCTAAAATCCCTATAGCATCTGCACGGAAGCCCACTTGTTCTCCCACTCTGTCTTGTTCGATACAATAGCCAAAAGGCTCAAGCCAGGCATTGAGTTGATTGCACTCACAGCAAGGGTTAATATTCATGGGGCAATTTGTTGATAGACGATGATTAAAGATCTTGGAACCCAAGCTGCTTGTGTTTGCATTTAATAACTCAAATGCTCCGAAAATAGCTGGATGCAATTGATCGAGGGCAGCTGTAGGGTCGCTTAATGTTGTAAGAACGGTGCCGACGCTTAGAAGGTCAGGATCAGAATCCAAGTCGGCTGCTAGCAAATAACTGAGAACTTGCTGGGGATTATAATGATTTACTGAAGCTGTAAAAATAAGCCCTGCATTTAAATAAGTTAAAACCACGGAATCAGAAAGATAATCAATACCAAAATTTAGTAGATAGCCAGCAGGGTTGGTAACAACTATTGGTTCGAATTTCCCTATCACTTCTCCAGCAGTTAAAATGGTGTAGGTTGTGCCCTTAATGTATGTTCCAGGAGCAGGGATGATATTTAACTCGCCCGCCAGGTTTGCGACTCCTGTAACTATAATCTGATCTGTTCCTCCTGCAGCATTGATTTCGTCTTGATAACCACCCGTTGCGTATTGGGTATACGTTCCTTCAACCGTTATTGATCCAATGCTATTTCCAGGAGCTATTGTTCCATAGTTTGCTACATTGCCAACATATCCGTAACCCCCTAACGTTCCGGTGGGGTCGATCGTTATCAGGGAGGATGAAGCAATCGAACCATCGACAATCAATGTGCCCCCAGTGTTAATAAACGTTGGCCCTGAGTAAGTTTGCATATTTGTAAGAGTGCATTGTCCTTCTTGTATGGTAACTTCGCCTAAGGCCATATCGCTGATGACACCATCAAAAGTAGTGTTCGCGCCGTTAGATCCAATGATGAGCACTCCTCCACCAAGAGTTACACTTCCATCTCCAGAAAGGCCTCCTATTATTTGAATAGTCCCATTCAAATCAAAGGTCGCCATACTCTCAATTTGAACAGTACCCACTGGCGGAATAGCATATGAAACCCCAGCCTGCAAAATTCCTGGAGAAACCACCGTTCCTCCTGTGTATGTATTGACCCCATTCAAAGTCAACATTCCCATTCCACTTACAGTAAGTTGTCCAGGTCCGCTCATCACTGTGGTGTCGGTTGTAACTGTCATACTGTTAGTCCCAATAGTGAGTCCTCCAGGTTCAAGAACAAAATTTCCTGGCGTGAAACCTGTAATAGAAGGGATGCCCATAGGAAACAATTGTAGAATCCCTCCATCGAAACTGGCGCTACCAGTTGTCGTTGTTGCGAGAAGAGCTGTAAGTAGTTGTCCCCCACTACTTATATTCAATGTCCCTGTACCACCACTAATCCCTAAACCAACTGCAATTGAGACTACACCTCCTTCAGAACTAATTGTAAAATTGCCAATACCATTGTTGCCAATAAAGAGCGAGTTGGTTTCAAGCAGCCATTCAGAGCCTGCGCCGGTCACAGTTCCGTTTCCTGTGGTCCCGGATGAATAGCCAAAATATGCCTCGGCGTTACTAGTTAAAGAAGCTCCGTCTTGAATCGTGAACGAAGCATCAGTTGCAGTCGTGTTACCAACTATTACCTGTCCAACATTTAAAGATCCTGAACTAAGATTGCAGGGAGTATTGATGTCAATAGTTGCCGTGTCCGTAGACATACTCGGATATCCTGGAGTATCCCAATTTCCTGTCGTAGTCCATTCATTACCTCCAGCACCATCCGTCCAATTGTAAGATGTAGCAAACCCGAATTGGGATGCAAGAATACAAAGAATGCTTAATCTAATATGTGTTGTAACCATAGTTCTTCCAAGATAGTATTTTACAGTTGTACAGGGCTTTTTTTTTGCGGTCAATAGAATTTAGATTTGCTTGAAAAGCGGGGAGTGATAGGCTGTGAAGTATGAGAAAAGCTTATACTTTTGATGATGTGGCCCTCGTGCCCCAGTTTAATAATGTGCCGTCGCGGACAGAGCCATCGCTTGAGACATGGCTTACGAAGAATAGAAAAATCGGGATCCCCCTTGTTTGCTCTAACATGGATACGGCTATTGGCGAGGAGCTTGCCGATATTCTTTTGGCAGAAGGCTCGCTGCCGATTTTTCATCGGTTTAGTCAAAAAGACAATCAACTTAAGTGGGTGAAGAAATATGGGCAGAACACTTTCATCTCTTGCGGTATTCAAAAGATAGAGGATACGCGTGAACTTTTGGATGCGGGCGCAGCAGGAGTGTGTATCGATGTGGCTCATGGGCATTCTGACAAGATGTTTAAGTTTATTCAGGAACTGAAAAAGACCCACCCCGATAAAGAGGTGATTGCCGGCAATGTATGTACAGCTATGGCCTATCATGATTTGGTTAACGCGGGAGCGGATGCGGTAAAAGTGGGGGTAGGCCCCGGCTCTGCTTGTACAACGAGGATTGTTACCGGTTTTGGCATTCCCCAGTTCACAGCGATCTATGATTGCGCGCAGGTTGCAGAGAAACTACGCGTTCCGCTGATTGCTGATGGAGGGATCCGCAATAGCCGCGATGTTGTTTTGGCCCTCGCTGCCGGAGCGAGCACTGTGATGCTCGGCAAATTGTTTGCCCTAACTAATGAGAGCGCCGCCCAAAAAAGGAAAGGGGAGAAAGGGCTCGAGGCTAAGTACCGGGGACAGGCCAGCCAAGATTTTCAGGAGGATTTTTACGGTGGTCTCAAAGAAAAAACCGTTGCCGAGGGGATTTCCTTCTGGGCCCCGGTATCTGGCAGCGCAAAGCAACTGATCTCACAGCTTTTAGGAGGACTCCGGAGCGGCCTTACTTACGGCGGGGCACGGAGCATCAAAGAGCTGCAGAGGAAAGCCGAGTTTGTCGAGGTCTCTTATGCCTACATGCCCGAAAGCTACACAAGATCATAAGAAACGCAAAACGCAAAACAAAAATCGCAAAACGAACGAAAGAGGAAATATAACAGGATATTAGGATAAGCAGGATAACAAGAGAAAAAAAATATTTATCGTGTCCATCCTAATATCCTGTTATATTCCCTCTTCCGTCTTCGTTTCTTTAGTTTTGCGTTTTTTGTTTTGCGTTTTGCGTTTTTTCAATCTTTTCTTTACAAATTAAAATAATTGTTATACATCTGCCTAAAAAGGAGGAATCGTATTGTATGACACCAGGTAAACAAAGAGAAGAACTGGAATTAGAGAACCGCGCTGACATTCTTGAACTGAACAGGATGAAAGAGAAGATCGAAGAGAACGTCAAAAAGATTAACAACGAAAACAATCAGATTCTCGAGCTCAAAAAAGAGGAGAAAATCCTTCAAAACCGGATTGAGAGTAGAATCTCTGAAGGAGAAGCAAAAGACTATCACGAAAAGATCAGTCAAATCAAACAACATATGCAGCAGCTTGCAATCACAGCTTCTCAAGCCATGAGACATAACAACGAGCTTATTCAAAAGCGCAATGAACTTGTTGAGAGGATAAACATGCGCGATTATATCCTCCGCCAATCAGAAGCCTCTCTGATGCGCGTCCCAGTCAAAAAAGTGAAACAACCCCGTTACATTTCTGAGGAACCTTAGACCAGAACATCCACAAGCTCGTGCTTGGGATTTTGCTTGATCGCGTATTGTTTATCCCAGGGGTTATTGAAAAGGGCCATGGAATTGCCTTGCTTGTCTTGCACTAAGGCAGCAGTTGAGGGTTTAACAAAGGTTTTCATGTCGCCGAGGATCCAGGCGCTGCATTGATAGGGGAGCATCGAAAGCCCGGTGTCTACGCCGTATTCATCTCTAAGACGATATTGCATCACCTCAAACTGGAGTTGCCCTACCGCTGCGAAAATGACATCCCCTTCTCTTTCAATGGAGCGGAGAAGCTGGATCGCTCCTTCATTTGTGAGTTGTTCTATCCCTTTATCGAAGGCCTTACGTTTGCCCACATCTTTGGGATGAAGGCGGGCAAAAATTTCCGGCTGAAATTGAGGGAGGGGCTTAAAGTTAAAGCCTCCTGTAAGGGAAAGGGTGTCTCCAATGGCAAATGCGCCTGGGTTAATCACTCCTATAACATCGCCTGGAAAGGCAATGTCAAGCGTGCTCCGCTCTCCGGCTACCATCCCGTGTGGACGGGAGAGGCGGATCTCTTTTCCGAGGCGATGGTTTTTTACGATGAGATCTCTCTCAAACATGCCAGAGCAGATCCGTATGAACGCCATGCTGTCTCGGTGGCGTCTATCCATGTTCGCTTGCAACTTGAAGACATAGCCGCTAAAGGGGGTTTTAACGGGATCGATCTCAACCTCAGTTCCGTCGAGTTTATTTGCTATCCGGCCGTGAGGGCAGGGGGCTAGGTGAATAAATGCATCAAAGAAGGGTTCCACACCAAAGTTTGTGAGGGCTGAGGCAAAAAATACAGGGGTGACCATCCCTTCTAGAAATTCTTCTTTGGAAAACACATTGCCAGCCATATCCAGAAGTTCAAGTTCGCTAAGGATTTCTGGAGGGATCTCTTTGACCCTTTTTATGTCAGCCTTTTGCGCGCCCCCAGTTGAGGTTTTGGTAAAATAGACCGATTCCTTTGCCTCTCTATCGTAAACACCCCGAAATTCTTTCCCCGTTCCAATAGGCCAGTTCATGGCGTAGGAATGGATTTGGAGGGTATTTTCTACTTCATTCATCAAGTCTAGAGGGTCTTTTGTGGGCATATCCATTTTGTTAATAAAGGTTAGCACGGGGATTTTACGGAAACGGCACACTTCGAAAAGTTTTAATGTTTGCTTTTCTACCCCTTTAGAAGCATCGATCACCATGATCGCGCAGTCAGCCGCGGTAAGGGTGCGGTAAGTGTCTTCAGAAAAATCTTCGTGGCCTGGGGTATCGAGCACGTTGATAATGGTGTCTTTGTAGGTGAATTGCATTGCCGAAGAGGTGATAGAGATCCCCCTTTCTTGCTCCATGGCCATCCAGTCAGACGCAGCTGCTTTCCTCCCTTTTCTCCCCTTTACCATTCCGGCGGTTTGGATCATGCCAGAGTAAAGTAAAAGTTTTTCTGTGAGGGTAGTTTTTCCAGCATCAGGGTGACTAATGATGGCAAATGTACGTCTTTTTTTGACTGCTTCTTGAATCAATTGTTCTTTATCCATATACTGGTGCGCATTATATGGTTTGGACTAAGATAGTTTCTATAGGTAAAAGTTTTTTGAGCCTTTCTACCATCGAAAGATGGTTTGTATTTTGCGCTATGGGGTGTGGCTTTTGCATCACCATGGACTATGCAATCGTCAGGCCAGTCGGCAATTCCCTATTCATCCATGCTTATGGTGCCAAACTGTTCCCTTACGCCTGGCTCGCAGTTTTGCCCCTAAACGCCCTTATCATTTCCCTCTATAATTATTTTTTGCCCCGTTTAGGGTGTTATAAAATGTTTCTTTCCATTGTCCTAACCGTCATGGGAATAAATGTGTTTTGCGGCCTTTTTCTACAAAAACTTTTCTTCCTTCCCTTTATTTTTTATTGCTGGAAAGAAATTTATATTATGTTGATGTTCCAGCAGCTTTGGTCGGTGATCCATAGTACGATTAACACTGACAAAGCCAAATATCTTTATGGCCTCTTTTTTGCGATGGGGGGATTAGGGGGCATGCTAGGAAGTATCCTCCCTGGTTTTTGTGCTGTCATGATGGGCTCTGAGAGTCTGTTATTTGTTTCGATCCCGGTTTATATGACCTTGGCAGTTCTTTTTTATAACGTCGTTAAAAAAAGTGAGAAGGTGAGGGGAGAGGCGCATTTTACAGAAAACAGTAAAAAGCAAAAAACTTCGATTCTCGATGGGATGAAGATGATTAAATCCTCTCCACTTTTGAAGTTTATTCTATGCATTGTGGTATTCATGCAGCTGATCGCCACAATTGTCGATTACCAGTTCAATGAGGCCTTGCAGTATGCTGTCAGCGATAAGGATCTGCGTACCGAATATGCAGGGAGGATACTCGGCATTGTGAATATGGCAACCGTGGTCTTCCAATTTGTTGGGGCGTTCCTTCTTGTCCATATCATGGGGCTGAAGAGGAGTCATTTCTTTGTTCCGGCGGTGCTCGGTGTATGTGTGATGGGTTCTCTCATGTTTCCTGTTTTTGGCCTGTTTGCCTTTTCCTACATTGCCGTAAAATCGTTCGACTTTTCCCTCTTTGGGGTGATCAAAGAGATGCTCTATATTCCTTGCGGGGTGGATCAAAAGTTCCGCGCAAAATCTGTGATTGATGTCTTTGCTTACAGAACGGCCAAAGCTCTTGGTTCAGCGATTATCCTCTTCTTTCAGTTTGTCCTCGCATCCAGTATTATCCCCGTCCTTACCTGGACCCTCGTGGTCATCTTTGCCATGTGGCTTATCGCCGTCGCCCGCATGTTCAAAAGCTACGATGCAGCTTTTGTACCCTCCTCAGAATCTGTTTGAAATCTTTATAAAAATTTAAGATCGGTTAAGGTTATGGATTTTCGAGGCAGCATTTCGTAACCGTAACCGTATGCGTAACCGATTTTTTCTTATCTTAAGGAATCACTGCATTGTAGGGGATGCCGACAGAGGTGCCCGTTGCACTGACAGAATATAAGATATAAGTGAATGTACCACTGGTTCCCGGCAGTGAGGTGTCTATAAAAGTTTGATCTTCGATACAAGTGCCTTGCCACATGGGAACGTTGAGCCAATTATTGATTTGGTAATACAAAACTGGGTATGGATCAGCTGGCGAGTCCCAGGTTAGTGTAATTTGTGTTTTATCAGCAGAATAAGTTGATTGAATATTGATTGGTGGTTGACAGCCGATAGAAGCAATATTGCATTGTCTACTGCCTTGGCTCACTCCACATCCCGTGTTGTTAATCATATTCGAAATACTCGAGCTACCATTGCCATTTAGCCAAAAACCTATGACGTGTGCCACTGAAACGCCTGCATTGGGTGGAATAGAAATAGCCGTACTTAAAGTGACATCATTGTTAAAATTAGAATAAGAACCCATGCCAATAGCTGTATGATTTAAGACGTTGCTAGCGACTTGATATTGGGGATATCCGTTCGCTGACCCATCCATCCATGCCTGTTGGTTAGGAACATCATAGGGGGCTTCATTTTGGAACTCATACACGGAACCATTATTCCCATTCCATAAAACATTGACCTGTTGAAAATGCTCGACCTGGAGATTATAAGCAGTGACATTATTACCATTGACGATGAGGCCATTATTTGCCGTGTTTACAGTCCAGCCCACGTTAGAGCCGTGGTCTGCACGCCAGATCCAGCTGTTGTCTAACACAACATCATTACTGTTGATTGTGATACAGCTGACTGCTTTACTTTGATAGTTATTCGGTCCGCCCACGCGGCAAAAGATATCATATAAAAAAACAGGATTCGTATGTGTATTCGTATTTGTTGCAGGACCCACTTGTAATAAAGTTGGTGCCGGTACTGCTCCACCGTCAATTAAAAGCCCCGCTACTTGAACACCTTCCACATCACTAATCAGCAAGGTAGGTAATCCAGTGTCAGATACAAGGGTAGGAAAGCCAAGTCCAAACAGGAGCGTATTTGCATTTGTTACACGAATAGTATCTGTTAAATGGTAAACGCCCGGCGTGAAGAGGATGTTTTGACCTTTCTGAAGTGCTGCATTGATCGTAGCCGCTGTATCACTGCCGCTAGTAATATAAAAATCAGAGAGGGGGATCTGGGTGCCTGCTGCTGCAATATCTAGCCCCTTCATGTTTGTATTTAAGGGACGGGCATTCACGACAAATTGATTGGTGGTGGTGTTAAACTCGAGAAAGGGTTTCTCTTGAATAATAGGGGTTTCATCAATAATAGAATAAGCTGGACTGGGCCAGCTGCCGCATGGAATAGAGCCAATATCACCAAGGAAAACCATGTTCCAGTTACTCCCATTCCAATTTCCAAAAACTGTGTTGCGAGTCAAATATTGTTGTTGGGTTCCAGAATAGATCGTTCCATTAATCATCGAATTTGCGATAAAACCTCCGCTAGAATAGCCCACGTCATATAGGCGTAAGGAGCCATTCATGATATGCACCCGTCGTAGGGGACATCCTTGAGAACAAGCCCATACGTTCTGGTCAAGGGGGACGTTGGAGCCCGCTGTTAAAGAGCCTAAGGTGGGTATGATGGAAAGGTTTTCAATGCTACGCCAAAAAGTTTCTGTTGCGCCAGCTCCCCCTGGCCTATCCTGTGTTCTCACAGCACCCTGAATGATCACATCTTCGGGTGTTTGGCCTACACCTAACACTTGTGTATAAAAACCCACGCGCACGTCAATATTTGTTGTTTTGCCGTAAGTCCCTGGCATAAAAATAAAGGCATAACGCTGATCGCCAAAATCATTATAAATCTGTTGTGCATAGATGGTTTGTATAGTCGCGTTGATAGTACTTGGGGCCATAGTCGGATCAAATATGATCACATTAGATCCAAAAGGATTTACCGTAGCAAAGGCATACAGCGGAAAAAAAAGTAAAAATAAAATAAAATTTTTAGCCATGCTTTTCATGAAACTCCTTTTTTTATTCGCTTATATTCTTTAAACCTTATTTTGACCAGAGGATTTTTGTTGTGACAGCAGCTCCCGCTAGGCGCAGGAGCTATGGTGATTTGAGACTAAACATGGCCAAAGCAGACATAAGGCATCGACACTCACTTTACAAGTCTGGGGAGACAGCAGGCGCTGAAACAAAAGCTTGGTCATAGCTTTTGTCCCTGCGCCCGCTAATAAAAATTCTGTTTTATGATTTTAAAATTTTAGCGTATTGGAATATAGATTTAATAGTCTTTTCGTCCTCAGCAGTTAAAGCAGTTCTGACTTTAATCCGGGTGATATTATTGCGTGTTTGCAAAGGCAGTGTTCCAAGAGAGGGGAGATCTGTTTCTAGAGATTCAATCACAATCGTATTCAATCTTGGGCAAAAAGGAGTGAGATTACTAAGATCCTCACCCGTACTTTCAGGATCTATTGCTTTAGAAATTTTTTGCAAAATTGATAGGGGGATAAATTTATTTTTCTCAAGGCAATCAAAGGTAAGATTATGAGGGCGTTTATGAAGCAAATAATGTAGTCCTTGAAAGGTGAAATTTTCTGGATCACATACAGAAATATGCATTTGGACATGAGATAATTGGTGCATTCTTGAAAAACGATCTGCAATATTTTGCAAGTCAGCATCATTAGGTGCGATTAGAGATAAATTCAATTTTTTAAGATTTAGAAGTTTAAGTTGAGTAAAGTCCTGAGATAAATACTCAAGATCTGATACAAGAATAATTTGCGGAAATCGCGCAGTGAATTCCTGAACTTGATCTAGAAGCTTCGCAGGAAATAATATTGGGGGGGGTATTGGCCCTGGATGCGCTGCTGCTGCATGATTCGAAGCTTGATTCGGAACTTTCAATGTAAAGGCTAAATGTCTGAGTCGCTGGAAATAAGAAGTTATCGATCTCATGGGGTTTTCATCCCTCCCGCCTTGCGTGATTCGGAGAAGAAAATAATTTGCAGCTCCAAGTAGAACCATCTCTGTTGGTCCCTCAGCACAGAGATCAAATGTAATATTAGGATTCTCTTCAGAACACCAGAAAAATTCAGATAGAAAATTATTCCTAAACGGTTGTTGCAAAATTCTGTCCTCATTAAATTGAGCAAAAGTAATCCGTTCCAATTTAGTTTCTCTAATTCCAATGTGAGGAGGAAGGGGATGATTTGCCTGCTCAAAAATAAGTTCTTTGAGATTTGGTAATATTGAAAGAAATATCCTTACCTCTTCTTTAGACGGGGAAGTATTAGAATGAAAATACAGAGATGTGATTTCATCCCTTATGGAAGGATTCAAAGATTGAACTTGGCAGGCAGCGGTTACGCTTTGAAAACTTCCATCATCAAAGATACTAAGTTTAGTCAAGCACTTTACGTGCTGCTGTGTTAATACACTACAATTAGAATGCTCAGTTGCACCATAAAATTTAGCAAGATCCTTCAATTCAAATAAAGACATCGCAATTTGTTTTCCTGCTAGTATTTGGACCGCCAGAACAGCTTGGTTGTAAAGATGACGACTCGTACGTCTAATAAAATTAAATTCATTTCGTGATAAAAGCCCTCTAAATTGGTCAAATATCACATTTGGCACTCTAGAAAATCGATCCACATCTCCAGGAGAACCAGCAGGAAAGCGCTGAGGCTGAGGGGGTAATACAAGTACTCCCTGATTGTTTGCTAAAACCAAAGAAGACGGCACAGACATAATATAATTCTCCGCAGTGTTATTTAACTTTACAAGAAACTTATCAGAACTAATACTATAATTCAACATTAAAATATTTATTACTATAGCGGGCCATTTTTACGTTGCCAAAAGCTTTTCCGCTTGACAAATTAAAGTAATTTTTATATATGCGCGTGAATGAGGCCAACTTATTGGTTTCCAAAAGACACTGAAAAAGGATATACTATGGAACAAAAAATTAGACCGAGCGTATGGCAAAGCATAAAAAATTCAGCCCTGATCAGCTTCTCAACAATCCTCTTTTAAATAAAGGCTCGGCCTTTACACAAAAAGAGAGAGATGCGTTTGGCTTAAATGGTTTATTGCCCTACCAGGTTTCTACAATGGAGCAGCAGCTCCAGAGACGTTACGCAAATTTCTCTGCACAAAAAGGGGCTCTAGCAAAGTATACCTTTTTAAGCGCATTGCAAAATCGCAATGAGGTGCTTTTTTACCGTTTGGTGCAAGAGCATATCGATGAGATGATGCCTCTTGTTTATACTCCAACAGTCGGGGAGGTGTCGCTCCACTTCAGCGTTCTCTATAAGGAGCATCGAGGCGTTTACATCTCCTATCCTCACAAAGATAAAATGCATGAAATCATCCGCGGCCTTAAGAAAGAGGTGGATGTGATTGTTGTCACAGATGGGGAAAGGATTTTAGGTCTGGGGGATTTAGGGGTTGGAGGTATGACAATCCCCCTTGGCAAACTGGTTCTTTATACGATTTTTGGGGGGATTAATCCTGCTAAAACGCTCCCCGTTTTTTTAGATGTGGGAACCAATAATGAAACCCTACTTGACGACCCTCTTTATATGGGATGGCGAAACAAGAGAATTAGCGGAAAAGAATATGACAATTTTATTCATCAGTTTGTCAAGGAGATCAAAAAGAAATATCCCAATGTCCTTTTGCAATGGGAAGATTTTGCTAAGCCTCATGCAAAGCCCTTATTAGAAAAATACAGGGAAAAGATCTGCTCCTTTAACGATGATATTCAAGGAACTGCTGCGGTTGTTCTCTCTGCGATCCTTGCCGGGGTTAAGGCTAAAAAAGAAAGTCTTGAAGAACAAAGGGTGGTGATTTTCGGTGGGGGAGGTGCAGGCTTAGGGATTGCCCGTTACATTGCGGCCTATTCGAAGCATATTTATGTGGTAGATAGGCACGGGCTGATCACTACCAAACTAAAAGAGGCCGATAAAGAACAAAAAAAGTTCGCTCAAAGCTGGGACCACAAAGACACCTCTTTATTAAATGTGATTCGGCAGGTGCGCCCACACATCCTCATCGGGGTTTCAGGACAGGCCGGCAGCTTTACTGAGGAGATGATCAAAGAGATGGCAAAGCAGGTAGAAAAACCCCTTATTTTCCCTCTTTCAAACCCCAATAGCTGCTGCGAGGCAAAACCTGCGGATTTAATGGAATGGACACAAGGAAAAGCTATTATTGCTACCGGAAGCCCTTTTGAGGGGATCGCTCAATGCAATAACGTCTATATTTTCCCAGGTGTGGGCCTAGGAGTGCTCGCAAGCGGAGCCAAAACCGTACCCGACTCTCTTTTTTATAAAGCAGCTGAGGTATTAAGCTCCTATTCCCCCATGCTTAAATCAGGCGGGGCTCTCTTTCCTCGTTTCAAAGAGCTCCACGACATCTCTAAACATATAGCCGTAGCTGTTGCTCAAAAAGCACAGGAAGAAGGGATCGCTAAAAAGATGACCCCCGAAGAGACCATGCTCGCCGTCGAAAAGACGATGTGGCAACCCGAATACGAATCCCTATATTAAAAACAATATAATTAATATTTTAATTGAATTTAAATCCACTTTTATATTAAAATTGTTCATGTAAGGAAATTTTAACAAGAGGAAATTTATGTCAGTAATAAAACCACCCCCGGCCCCACAATATCCAGATATATTCGCCATAAATGGTATTAACGGTAGGACTCAACCGACTAGGACTCAACCGACACCGTGGCCATTTAGCTACGGACCGAACCCAGATGTCTGCAGTAAACCCCACCCCACAACCTCACTAGGAAACATCTCAGAAAGAGAGACACCACAGCTCCGTGTTGAGGAGATGCAAAAAGAAATGAAAGCTGTACAACAAGTCGGCGATAAGATTTATAAAAGATAGGAAAATATGGCCCGATGATATTTTCTGTCTGCCTCGTAACGCCTACTAACCCGGCTTAAAAATTTTAATCGCAGCACGCTAGAGTGTGAGAGCATTAATGGCGCTGTCGTAGTCGGGTTCGTGGACGATTTCGCCCACTTGCTCGGTGTAGAGGATTTTGTTGTTTTCATCTAGAACGACAACTGCACGGGAGCAAATGCCCGCAAGCGGCCCATCTATCATCAGGACTCCATAGTCTTTTGCGAAATCGCGCGTGCGGAGCATAGAAAGTGTGATAATAAAAGTGCACTTTTCTGCATCGCAAAATCGTTTTTGCGCAAAAGGCAAATCTGCCGAAACAACAAGAACCGCAACGTTAGATAATTTTCCTGTCAGCTCATTGAATTTTTTAGCTGATGTTGAACAGGTATCAGTGTCTAGACTAGGCACAACGGAGAGGATCTTTTTCTTGCCGGCATAGTCTTTTAGCGAATGATCGTTAAATTTTCCGTCGGTGAGCAAAAAGTCGGGTGCAATGGAACCCACTTTAGGCAGCTTTCCGATGGTATGTATGGGCTGCCCTCTAAATTTTATTTCTGTCATATCGTCCCCTTTGTAGCATAGCCCAAGTAACCTGTAGTTAACGAGCGAGTAAATGAGAAGCTGAATTTTTCACTAACAGTACGGGTAAAAACCATTTTCCAAAAGGGAAAAGTGAAAACATTTGGTTTTAATCCAAGTTGTTTTTGGATTGAGAGATTATGTTTGGTAAGGAGGTCTTGAAGCTCACTCGGTTTAATAAAAAGGTGGTAAACATGGAGATCAGGAGGGGAGTTTTTTACAAACCATGAAATCCCTTTTATGGCCAAAAGATAGCTAAAGAAGTTTCGATTAAAAGTATGGAAAAAGAAAAGACCTCCCGGTTTTAAAATCCGAGAAGCTTCCCTTATTAAGGCTTCCGGGTTTTCAACGTGTTCGAGGATATCCATGGCGCATACCACATCAAAGCTACTTCCATCAAATGGAAGGGAAGTCGCATCAGCTTGGGTGTAGATAACTGATTTAGTAGAGTCGTTAACCGTTGCCACTTCAAGGCTTTTGGACGAAAGATCAATGCCGTGAACCTTATAGCCGTTTTTTGCCAGGTAGTTTGTAAGAAACCCCGCCCCACAACCTATGTCTAGGATGGAAGCATTTGCAGGGATGTTTTCTTTGATCCAGGGATTTCTCGTTCTATTTTCAGCGCGCAAAAGTGCAATGGGATGGTCTTCTGCCTCATACCACTCTGCATTCAATGTGTCGTAAAATTCATTGTTTATTTTCTTGCGGGACATAGACAAAATTCCAGTAGATGATTTGATAAAGGCAAAAAAGGGAAATCATGACGAGCTGCGAAATAATAAATGGAGTATAGAGGCTCTGATACCATAGAAGGCCAAGCGCAGCGAGGATTATGGGATGATTAATAAAAAGGAGGGCATGCAGCCAATGTTCCATAGCCGGGCAGTGGTGCTTGTGGACAAACTCATCTTTTGTCACCAGAATGCAGGAGAGGAAGGCAAGGCCGATATAGTAGTAGAGGGCTTCGCGGGTGTAAGGGATGGTGAGAACAAAGACAAAACAAGCAATGACAGAGAGTGTGTCGATGGGATGGCCAATCCGCTCCCATTTGGGAAGCCCCCGCTTCACATGAAACACCATCTCATCTAAGCCAATCGCGACCGCCTGAATCAAAAACGGTATTGTTAATAGTACCCACATGCTTCGAGAGTCTACAAGATATGCGAAAAGAAGAAAAGAAGAAGATCGGGCACGCACGCGGGCACGGGCACGGGCACGAAAGAAAGAAAGAAAGAAAGAAAGAAACGTCTAAACTCTCTTCTTCTCTCTCTCTTTCGTGCCCGTGCCCGTGCCCGCGTGCGTGCCCGATCTTCTCTCTACTACTTCACAAGTTTGAAGAGGGCGCCGCACAAAGTTAATCCCGGACCGAACGCTAAGCTAATCACATTACTTCCACTCGGGAGCTCTCCAAGCATCTTTTCCCAGATGTGGGGGAGGGTGGCAGACGACATGTTGCCAAACGTTTTCATCACCTCAACGCTATGAGCTATTTGCTCATCTTCTAGTTTAAGAATATCTCTGATCTGCTCGATGATTTTGGGGCCGCCGGGGTGGATCGCATAAAAAACCTCTCCCTTGGGATTTAGTTTTTTAATAAATTCAGGCAAAGCTCTTGCAATCACGACGGGGACAGCTTTGGAAAGGGTCATCTCCATTCCCCATTCAGCAATCCTCCAGCTCATGTCTGCAATAGAATCTGGCAGAATCTTTTCTTCTAAGGCTAACACTTCGAAATGGGGCTCATTTGTCTCTTTCACAACAGAATATTTGATAAAACCGTCAGCAAAAAGGGTTTGGACAACGAGCTGCTCAGATCTGTGGAAATTAGGGTTTAAATGGATTGTGCAAAGCTCAGTATGGACAATATCTCCACTTTGTCCTCTGAGCATCCGGATCGCAGGGATCGATCCATAACACCCCATATGATAAGCATTGGTCACAGAAGTGTCTGAGCGCCTCTTAGAGACAATCTTTTGTGCAGGGGAGGGGGAGATGTAACCTGTACAGCTAACATGTACAATATGGGCCGGCAAAGGGGCATTTTCATAGAACTGCTCAAAAACGCCGCTTGCTCCCTCGTCAAACGCTTTCATGCGGGAACCCATCTGCTCCAATCCTGCAAGCTGATCAAGAGTAAGGTGGGTGCCGCGCGTAGCAATTTTATTGCTCCCAATCCCCATTTTTACTAGCCGCCCCTTGATCTCAGAATAATCAGCCCCAGCTTTAGCATGACACACAGCCAAAAATTCCAAAATAGTTTCCTGAGAATAAATATTTGCAGGGCGAATATGAGAAAAATGAGCAAGTAACATACCACCCAAGCTTATCAGGTGATATCTTTATCCTCTAAAGAAAAAGATGGTTAAATTAAACGATTACAGATATATACATATCAAAAACTAAGGAGAGCCTCCGATGAAACGTTTTCAGCTTTTTAGCATTTTAACTTCTTTTTTTCTCACTGCAGCCGCACTGCAGGCAGGGCCGACAGATGCATACGTAGCAAATTCTGTCAGTCACAACGTAAGCGTTATCGACACTTCTACAAATGTGGTGACAGAAACTGTGGCTTTGCTTCTAGGCTCAGGCCCCGAAGGGATTGCTATAACACCAAATGGTTCATTTGTTTATGTAGCAGATTTTAGCGCTGGCACCGTAAGCGTCATCAACACTTCTACAAATTCCGTAACAGCAACTGTAGCTGTAAACTTAGACGCCTATGGAGTTGCTATAACGCCAAATGGCTTATTTGCTTATGTATCTAGTGGAATCTCAAATAATACTGGCACCGCAAGTGTTATCAACACTTCTACTAATTCCGTAACAGCAACTGTAACTGTGGGAATAAACCCACGTGCAGTTGCCATAACACCAAATGGCCTATTTGCTTATGTAACAAATATTGGCATTATCACTACTAATCCTGCCACCATAAGCGTCATTAACACTTCAACAAATACAGTAATAGCAACTGTAACTGTGGGCCCCGAAGCTTCAGGAGTTGCCATAACACCAAACGGCTCATTTGCTTATGTAACAAACGCTAATCTCTCTGGCACCGTGAGCGTCATCAACACTTCTACAAATACAGTAACAGCAACTATAGCTGTGGGCGCAGATCCTCACGGAGTTGCTATAACACCAAACGGCTCATTTGCTTATGTGATAAACACTAATCTCTCTGGCACCGTGAGCGTCATCAACACTTCTACAAATTCCGTAATAGCAACTGTACCCGTGGGCTCAGAGCCCCTTGGGGTTGCTATAGCACCAAATGGCTCATTTGTTTATGTAGCAAATAATAGCAACCCTGGCACCGTGAGCGTCATCAACACTTCTACAAATTCAGTAACAGCAACTGTCACTGTGGGCGCAGGCCCGGGGGCAATTGCCACGGCTTGGTCCCCCCAACCGCCGCCATGCATTAGTGGATTCCAAAAGAAAGACCGGTTTTTGACTCAAACCGACCTGTATAATACCATTAAATGGTGCCCAAGCCCCTCGGTTTTCGCGACGTCATATAACATCTATCGCAATGGGACCCTTATTGGATCAGTCCCAGCAACGCAGCTTACATTTGAAGATCACAACAGAAGGAAAGGGGAGAAATACCTCTACGGCGTTACAGCCGTAAGCAGCGGAGGCGCAATAGGCATCCCCACAACCATCACACTGCCTTAAAGGGGAGCCTGCGATGAAACGTTTTCAGCTTTTTAGCATTTTAACTTCTTTTCTTCTCTCTGCGGGCGCATTGCACGCAGGACCAACAAACGCCTACGTAACAAATTTTACAGATGGCACTGTAAGCGTTATCAACACTTCTACAAATGTGGTGACAGCAACGGTGACGATTTTGCCTTCGGGCTCAAGCCCCAACGGAGTTGCTATAACACCAAATGGTTCATTTGTTTATGTAACAAATTATAATGCTAATCCTGGCACCGTAAGCGTCATCAATACTTCTACAAATACAGTAACATCAACTGTAACTGTAGGCTTACAACCCGATGGAGTTGCTATAACACCAAATGGCTTATTTGCTTATGTAACAACTATAACCGGCAATCCTAACACCGTAAGTATTATTAGCACTTCAACAAATTCCATAACAGCAACTGTAGCTGTGGGCCAAGTCCCCCGTGGCGTTGCCATAACACCAAATGGCCTATTTGCTTATGTAGCAAATGCTGGCGATGGCATTAACCCTAGCACCGTAAGCGTCATTAACACTTCAACAAATACAGTAACAGCAGCTGTAACTGTGGGCATCCAACCTCAAGGAGTTGCCATAACACCAAATGGCTCATTTGCTTATGTAACAAATTTTAACGCTGTACCCGGCACCGTAAGCGTTATCAACACTTCTACAAATTCCATAACAGCAACTATAACTGTGGGCTTAAATCCCCACGGAGTTGCTATAACACCAAATGGCTCATTTGCTTATGTGGCAAATAGTGGCGTTAACACCGTAAGCGTCATCAACACTTCTACACATTCAGTAATAAAAACTGTAACTTTACCTGTTAACTCAGGCCCCAGGGGAGTCGCTATTGCTCCAAACGGCTCATTTGCGTATATAACAAATTATGATGGTGGCGCCGGTAACACCGTAGACGTCATCGACACTTCTACAAATTCCGTAATAGCAACTGTGTTTTTGCCTGCGGGTTCAGGCCCTATCAATATTGCCATGTCCTCATTCCTCCAACCACCTTCATGCATCAGCGGGTTTCAAAAGAAAGACCGGTTTTTGACTCAAACCGACCTGTATAACACCATTACATGGTGCGCAAGCCCCTCATTTTTCGTGACGTCATATAACATCTATCGCAATGGGACCCCTATTGGATCAGTGCCAGCAACGCAGCTTACATTTGAAGATCACAATCGGAGGAAGGGGGAGAAATACCTCTACACCGTTGCAGCGGTAAGTAGTGGGGGAGGGATAAGCCTGCCCGCAACCATTACACTGCCTTAGTCCAGGTCGGTAGCATTGACTATGGGATGCATGGAGGGGCTTTTCTGTTCATCGTCGGAAGGGGAGGGGCTGCTGGCGGGGGCGGCTGGGAGGAGCATCCAGTCGGAGAGTTTTTTGATCAGGTCGGTTGGGGCGTGCCGTTTTTCTATGTAGTTTTTTGTCTCTTCTTGATAGTTGACTGGCAGGGCAGTGAACCAGTTTTTTAAGGCGGCTTCTTCTTGGGGTGAGTAGACGAGGAAGCCTTGCAAGAATTTGGCATAGGCGCAATTAAGGGGGTAATTAGGGTTATGATGCGCAGTAGCAAGTCCCCCTTGGAGTTTAACTTCCGCAGAACCGTTTTGGATCATGTAGACGCTAATTTTCCAAGATAGGGCAGTGTAGTTGTTTGATTCTTTTAAGTGAGCAAAGTCAAGATCGGAGATGAGGCAGGCTTTTTGCTCCCCTTGATTATTTGTTGCGAGCACGAGGTATCCCATGGGGGCGCCAGTAGATGGCATCTCTTTGTCGAAGAGTTGCTTGAAATCGTGTGAAAGTTGGAGCATTCTATGGCGATGATCTTTTAGAGTGTATAATTTGTCCTGCACAAAACTTTCCGTGTTAAAGCTATTGTAGCCCCGTTTTTCCCGCTTGTCTCTTTTTGCACCGTCGAGCACATTGATTTTGTCTCGTGTTGCCTCTTCTTCTTGGATCTCATGCTGCTCTTGGATCTGGGTTTCTGCGCCGCTTTCAGATGTGGCATATTGCATCCTTGCTTTAAGGTATTTCATGTGCTCTCTACCTCCACCTTCAGGATCAAGTGTTTCCATTTTATCTGTAATTTCATTTAAAGCAGTTTGTAGAGCTTCCTGAATTCTTGGAGGGGCATTTTGGCTCAGTTTTTCTCCGTTTACGAGTGCGGTATAGTAAATCTCTCTAAGGCGTTCTAAAATCGGGACGAGTTTAGAGGGCATGTAATCATTTAAGGCGGTCATCCGCTTAGAATGGATGAAGAGATCCTCCACTGCTTTGAAATTGGCAGCGTCTTCGCCAATACTAGAATTTACTTCAACAAGGGGCGCGGTGAGTTGATAACGGAGGATAGCGGTTGGGGTAAAGGCCACTGCTTTAAAGTTGTTCATACTCTCTTCAACGATTGTTTGGTCGCGCCCGTCAGCAAGGAGATGTTTCACCTGTATATCGGCCCTGCCGACTGTATTTCTTATCCGCAAAGCATGTTCCTCCTGGATAAAGTATTTTATTCCGTGCCCGTTTCCTAGAGCGCGCAAGCGCCACTCAGCCTGTTCTTTCTGCGGGAGGGTAGTTGTGGGTCCTATAAAGACAGCTCCGTAGCATCCGAGAGGGATTGCAAAGTGAACGCCTCTAGTGTCGGCCGGGCCAAAGTAGAAAAGGCAGTTTTTCTTATCAATGACATCTTTGGCTTTATTAAGGGGGACAGGTATGCTCGCATTCACGCGCCAGATATACTGGATCTTTTCTTGAGGATGAACAAAAATGTATTCCCGTTTGTGTTGTTTACGTAGGTATGCGATAACGTCGACAGTGTCTTTTCCGGGGATCGAAAATGCTTGGTTGACGATCGCCTTGCAATGAGGATCAGCCGCAACTGTTGTCATTTGCTCAAGAACATTTGTAAAGCTTGTTACAGGGTCTTCGAGGTTGAGCTTTAAAATGGTCTCTCCGGTGATTTTTCTTGGAACGGGACGGGGCATTCCAAATAGATTAAGGAGTGCATAATGGTTTACTGTCCCCGAAGCCCCACGTATATTTATTCCAAACGCCACGTCTTGTACGTGACAGACTATCTGCTTTTCATACATCATGATAAAGTTCTTTTCTCTCATGAGGTAGCGCAAGAATAAAATTCTCAATTCTCTATTTTCAGGTTTGCAAAGCACTTCATATCTTTTGTTTTCATCGGGGCCCAATTTATCTAACCAATTTCTCCAAGTAGCGGAGCGGAAGGCTTCCGCTTCGATGGAGCCGATCACCCTTTTGAATCCCTCAATACTTGGGCCTGCTTCGATATACCATAGAAAATGGTAGGCTACATGCTCAGCCTCCTGCCCAAATTTTGTGTTTGGAAGTTCCCGTTCTTTATTTACAGGGACAACTGTTAGCCCATCAGGGCCAAGACGATAGTCAATTCCACGTCTTTTTGCTTTAGAGATGGTAAACATGGTTTTTGTGAGCCAGTGCTTAAATCTGTCGAGCTTCTCTGCAATAGCTCCTTCAGCTTTTTGGGGGAGGCCAGAAGGAAGTTGCCCACTTTGGCCAGTGATATACTGGGCAAAGTGGTTTTTATCCACATTTGCACGATCTATTCCACCCCCAATCCAGACCCAAAATTTCTCGTTATCGTATAAGGACTCGGCAACGCTTTGCATACTAGCTGTGAGCTGTGGGTCTTTAAGGGTCGACAAACTGTCTTTATGAAGATGTGCAACTAAAGCAGGGTCTTCCAAAATTGTCTTAAAAACAAGGTCTCCTGCCTCAAAGACGTTAACATCGATCGGAGTTTGATCCCCATCGGCATAGTTCTTTTCAGAGTTGATGCTCAAAATCTGGTCGATCTCGTCAGCCAAATAAATTGTCTTTTCGTTATGTAGGAATGTGAAGACCTTTTTCATCCAGTGAAGCTGCCCGGCCAGATCATCGTCCTTATGGGCTATTAATTTTCTATGAGTTTCAATGATCTTGTTTCTCAAGTCAGCCAGGCACTCAATTGTTGTAATGGCATATCTTCCCTTCTGTTTAACCTTAAGCAGGGTCAAATATTCCTCTTGCAAAATCTGGGTTGAAATAGGGGCGTTACGATCAAAATTGAAGATGTAGGCCCGCTTATCCATCCAATCTTTACTTTGGAGCAAAAGCTCTTCAGTAAAGAGGACAACTGGGAAATGTTTACGCTCTCTTGCTATAAGCTTTGCAGCCAGCGGGAAGATCACCGAAGATTTCCCCTTGCCCATGCGGAGCTCTTCGAGGGCACCATTTTTAATCACCCGGATCTGATCTTGTGTGAGGATGATCTTCTCTTTAAATTCATGAACGAGGAAAGCTCTATTAAAAGGATTATCTTCAAATGTTCCGTTATTAGTATATCTGGCCGCATCTTTCCCTTTTTGGATTTGTGCGTAGAGTTTATAGCTCAAATCTCTGTAGTCATCAGTTCCATAAGGCGTTTCCCATAATTCAGGGATAAGATTAAGTGCTATTTCAAGCTGCTGTTTGGCTGTAGCGATATAAAGGAAGGTGGTGAGTTTTTCTACAATAGCTTGGTTTGTTAAAGAGCCCTCTTCATAAAGGTCTAGCAGCCTACTAAAAATTGCCTCGTCAAACTCTTCATTTGTAGCCGCAAAAAGTTCCACTTTAAGAGCTTTTGCCTCTTTTCTAGCCAGTTTGATAATTTCAGCCCTTAAGGCTTCTGCTTTGAGTGTTTTGATTGTTTGTTCAAGCTCTTCATATAAAGGGATTAAGTGGGTCACCCTAATGTTACGCATATTTTTTACATTGTCTCTCATTTCCTGAGCGGCAAGTCTAATTCCAGCTGTAATTTTGGCGTTTTCATTTAAAGTCATTTCTTCTGTTTCCGGAGCGCCAACAGATGTTTCAAAGAAGACAACTGCAGCCGCCTCTTTCTCATCGATCGAGCGGATAAGGGCTCCTTCATTTACAGGTTCAAAATGATTAAATTCTGGCAATGGAGGGGCGGCAGGGTTGAATGGTTCGGGCCTGAGGAAAGGGCAGGGGAGGTACTCTTTTTTCTCAAGTTCGTCGATCGCAGCTGAGGCGACTACTTGATGTCGCTTAGCATTGAGCTCCCTTGGAAATTTTTTGCTTCCGACAGCCCGCAGCTCTTCTATTGTAAGGCCAGGGGTCAGGGCTACTTGTGCGCGACTAAGATCGAAGGAGGGGTCTGCCTCTTCTTCTCTAGCTCCCCATCCAAAATTGCCTCGGGAGGCAATTAACCCCTGAATTAGAATCTCGCCGCAAGCAGAAAGATCACCTCTTTCCGGCGGAGCGCGTTTGCTTTCAGCTTGCATAAATAAAAGTCTGCAAGCATTTGCAATAATCTCTTTTAGTTTGGAGTCAGTGAAGTCGTCTGGCATGGGGGCAATAAGGATGGCGAGGTTGGCAACTGTAACGCTCCGATTTTGAACCGCTGTCCAAATTGTCCAAAAGTGTTTCAGGATATCATCCGACATAGTGAGCTTTAATTCTCGGAGCGTCTCCATTGTTGCCTTTTGAACTGGTGGGCCTGCGAGGACCGTTAAATGGGCCATAAATTCTGGATGGAGATCTTTCTTGCTATTGATCGGTTTGAAGACAGAGGTAACAGGCTTATTTGAAGTGGGAGGCCTGGAGATCTTATTTAGCTGATAATGGAAAGACTCGAGGTGTAAATATCTATATTCAGCTACTTCATCATCGGTTAAAGCAAGTTCGGGGGGAACCTGTCCAACCTGTTGTTGATACTCTTTGTATAAAGAAAGAACGTGGACAAGATGTCGATGGTAAGTATCGTTCTCATCTTCAAAATAATCTGATTCATGAAACTGCTCTCTCTGAATAGTGCGGAGAACTAATTCAAGTTTCAGTTGGAAGGCAAGGGACTTTGTTGTTTTGCAGGGGTGTTCTAAAAACCAACGAGAGATTCTTTTGAAAATTTCCACCTCTTTTGCGCTAAATTCCCCTTTATTTTGGCAAGCCTCGAGATAGAGGAACGCTTTTGGAATATCCCCTTTTGCAAAATACACATAAGCTAAATAAAGGAGCGATGCGTGCGTTGCAGACATTTGATTTTTTTTGTCGATGTTGATTTTTAATGGGAATGTTTCTGATTGAAAATGGGGGACTTTTTCAAAGCTCAAATCACTTTTAATCTTGTTTGGGAAAATGACAAATTCTTTCCCTTTCTCTTCGTGGACAAAGGGAAGCATAAATTCACCATAAAAGGGGAGATCAGCAAGTAGGGGGCCTGTTCCCTCTGTCCATAATTTCCAGCCTCCCTCTTCCCTTTGAGGGATCCAATTCCCATTGCTATCTTTATCAAGATGGATAGGGGCGTGTAAGAAATGTACGGTGCTTACTGACAGCCCCTTTTTTAAAAGGAGGAGGTCGGCCTCGTGCACACAACCCAAGTAGGGGAGGAGTTTTCTCCCTTCATCAAAAAAGAGTGTTTGTCTATTTAGTGTTTGTGCGTGAGTTAATTTTTTTCCGGTAGGATCAAGAGTTAAAACAAGAATATTTTCTTTCTTAAACTTAGAAATTAAGGCTGGAATAAGAAAAGCACAGGTCGGCTTATCCACTTGTTGCCACATTCCATAATGCTCTAATGTTTTTCCCAAATGCCTTTCTGTTTGAGCCGCAACTTCTGTGTGAAGATGTTTTTTCCCGTTAATGGTCATATAAAATTCAACTTTATTCGTTTGGGCAGAATAAAGAGCATCGATCCTATATCCTCCTTTGACTTTCCAGGTATAGCAGAACTTGTTTTCTTCATTGGAAAAAGTTTTTTCCGCTAAAAAGGGTTCCTCTCCAAAAAGTCTCCGGTAGGTTTTGTTATCGACAATTTCTTCGGGAAGAAGGGCGGCTTTATTTCCACCTGTAATTTTCTCTTTATCTCTAATCTGATCTTCTAACAGGGGGAGAGCATCTGCTTCAATTTGGGGGATAAGTGTTTCTTGCAGGAAGGGGATAGCCACTGTAGGACCGGCAAACACCACCTGATCGTAGGCATTTAGAAAAAGCCCAGGATCTGCGCGTGGACTGTCTTGGAAGGCGTCCAAATAATAGAGGCATAGGGAAGAATACTGGGGGTGGGTTTTACACCGTTGAAGGGCACGGGTCATTTCGATTTTGTAATCTGCTTCAGGTTGTATTCCAAATCTATGTTGATTGAATTTATTTAACAGGAACATTAGGAACGCAGCTGTAAATATTTTCTTTTCCTCCAAAGCCTGTTTAATAAGCCTGTTTAAGTCTTCTCCCAGGCTCGCTCTCAGCTGGGGATCGACTGAACTCAAAACATCCGGCAAGAAAAGGATCTGTGCAATCCGTTTCTGAATCAGATCGTTTTCAAGAAGATGAAAATCGCCTGTGATCAATCTCTGAATTTGAACGACGCTGGCAGGAGATGTTGTCCCCTCCTCTGTCTTAATCAAAAGAGACATAAGGGCATGCTCCGTTGCGGTTTCTGTATCTAAAACGGGAAAGTCCCTCGATGCTCGATATTTATCTGCTGGAATGGCGCCGTCTCTATCCTCCCTATTATCTTCATTACTTGGACGTCCTAAAACTGAAGAAGATAGAGGAACAGGAAGAGATCCATGTGCTGGAGCATGCAGACGTCTTGTCCCCTTTCTTTCCAAAAGCTTGACAAGCTCCTGAGAAAAGGTAACAGTTGGGGTCGCGTTATCTGCTCTTGTTGGATCAACTAAGTTAATAGTAGAAAAAAAGGAGAAAACAGCAGAGACTTTAAAATCAATTCTATTAAGAGGCTCGATCTGATCTTTCACTGCTCTTGCTAATTTCTTTGTTACAATATCTGCAGCTGAATCAATATCACGGATAGCTTCAAGCAGCAAATCTGCGCCAGTCTTTATCGCTTTCCAAAACCCCATAATCGGAAAAAGATAACATTGGGGATCTATAAGAATTTGAGCTACCACATGTTGTCTGCACAGATCGATCATCGCTGAGGGGAGAAGCTCATCCCTCCGCTCGAGGAGGAAAGGGCGCTCATTTTCAAATCTTCTGTAAGCCTCGTTCTCTACTAAATTGCGGTTTAAGCTTGGAGGCGACTTCCCTTCATATCCTAATAGGGCCCAATAAAGGTCTTTTAGGTAATTTTTTTCTTCTCCATAGTTAGAGAGATCCTTCCTCCCTGCTGACTCCAGTAAAAAAAAGTTTTTTAGTTTATTAATTTTTGTTTGATTTTCAGGGGTAACCGCAAGGGGGAGAAATAGATCGTTTGATAAGACTTGGGTGAACTTTTCTACAGGAATAGTGTACCCCTGTAGTGAAAGAAGCATACATTGTTCTCGGTTAAGCCTTTTTTCTTTGGCTATCATGCCGGCCGCAAAGGACGGAGTGACACGGGACTTTTGAGCTCTGGCAAGAAGGGAAGGACCATCGATCCCGAGCATCCTGATCCTCTCGCGCATCACAGTGATCATCAGAGCTGTGCAATTCATGCTATCTAAAACTTCATTCGTCTGCATTCTTGTTTGGGCAAGCTTTAGCTTAGACTCCATTAAGTAGTGGGAGACTTTTCCTAGCTGCGTTGAAATTTCTTTAAGTTCCGCGTCAATCGCCCTATTTTTGGCCTCAGGGGAAAGACTTTTCCAGGCTTCTACTTTTTGGACGCCTACAAGGTCTTTCCAGCTTCTGATCGTTTCAATAGAGGGAAGTGCATGGAGTGTATGAGAGGCGATCTTCCAAGCATTGAGGTATTCTTTTTTGTCCAGACGGGTATTAGCCTCAGCGCAAAGAAGTTTTAAGGATCCCAAGTTAAAATGGACCCTTAAATCGTTAAATCCTGGGACCTGGTGAATTTTAACCGTGGGGGGAGAAGAGTTTTTTACAGATGCTCCTGTTTCAACAACCTTCCATTCCATAGGAACATTGCCACTTTTCACCCACTTATCAAAGGCTCCTTTTCTTGCAGCCTCTTTATCCTTAACAACCTTTCTCGTAGCTTTTACAGCTTTTCCTTCCAGTTTCTTTTTAAATAGCGCCGTGGTAGCCGCCGCGGCTTTTTTCCCATAAGCTTTTTCGATCTTCTTTTCGAGTGTTGCAAGTTTTTTCGCTAAGGCATCTAAATAAAGCTCTTTTTTCTTTCCATCCAAAATATCCTCATTGCGTAAAACGCAATTGAGCATATGATTCATCATATGCATGAGGAAAACGGGCTTATCATCGGTGTTAAAAATGGGGCAATTTAAGATAATAGAAAGGGGGTCGGAAGAAGGTTTTATAGTGGGAGTGTCAGCCCTTGCGATCGCCTCTCCTTGATTTGCAAAAATCAGCGTTTCAATGATGGCCCCGCTCAGCTTTTCTTTTTTCCCTTGTTCCTCAGGAGGGGCGCTCGCAAGATCTAAAATAGCGCCGACAATATTTTGCCCAATAGAAGTAGAAGAGCAGGCCAACTTTACTTTGTTTTTTGTAGACTCAGTTCTTTGCTGATTATCTTTACCTTTGTGTGAAAGAAAGGAGAGCCCTCTTAAAAACGTAGGAAGGGCATCAAAGCCCAAATGGTATTCTTTATGTGCAGCCTTCTTAAAATCCACATCTTGGGGAGAGACGGAATATTCCTTAACGACATACTTATCCCGGTGACGAGAGATGCCGAGCATCACGGGGATAAATTTCGATCCTTTATAGTAACCAGTGGGAAGATATTTTTCTCCGGGCGTCGCAAAATCTTCTGCAAGAGCGCTTGCGATATCTTCTCTATCACGCTCTGCTTCAAGCCCCGCTTCTCTAAGAACTTTACCCCGCTTAATTGCCTGTGTGATTTCAGGATTTTTTCCTATGATATTATTTGTTGTTTCGAGAAGATCGAAAAAGGCTTCAGGGGTCGCCACGCTCGCACCTAAAAAGTGATCTAAATAGTTTTGAGCCTCTTTCTTTTCTCCTTGGATTTCAAAATAACAATAGAACACAAGGCCTATTTGAAAAACCACAAGAAAGACATTCCACCAGCCCGCGTCTACAATTAACTCTTTATATTTTGAACCAAAAGTCAGCGGCTTAGGTGCTTTTGCAAAATGGACTCTATCAACAGCTGTGTTTGCAGCATCTGCATGATTCTTTTCAAGAACATGGGCTGTAACAGCTGAGGCATCTAAACCCTCAGGCACCTCGACACACACATTCCTATGCGTCCCGTCGTTCTGATCGGTTAAACGAAAAAAAGAAAAACCTTTAACTGGTGTTGACATAGCAACAATTATAACAATATTTCCAACTTTAGATCCATTTAAGACATTATTAGGAAAAAATCATTACTACGCCCGTTGCAATCAGGGCGCAGGCAAAAATCTTTCTAATGATTGAAGAGGGGAGTTGATGGGCTAATTTCACTCCAAAAGGGGCAGCAAAGAGAGTTGTTACAGCAATAACAAGGAACGCCGGTAAATAAATAAAACCTATCGATTCATGAAATGTTACTATGCCGATTCCAAAATAAAGATATAATAGCGCGCCCAATGTAGTAATACAGAGTGTTATCGCAGAAGAACTTCCAATCGCTTGTCTATCAGACATTTTAAAGGCCATAAGAATTGGAACAGTAATAATACCGCCCCCTATACCTAAAATATTTGCTAAAAAACTGACCCCAAAACTGATTAAATTGATTAAAAAGAAAGAGGGGAGTCGATGGTCTCCTTCGGGGAGTGTCCTGGGCCAAAAAAAATAAAAGCCTACAAGAAGAGCAAAGACACCAAAAATAATTTCTAATATTTTCCCTGAAAGGTGATCGGCAATGACAGCTCCGGCAATAGAACCCAGGACGATTCCTATAAACATTTTCTTAAGTACCGGCCAAATAACAGCTTTTCTTTTGTTATGACTGTAGGTTGCAGAAAGTGAGTTAAAAATCATCGCCGCCATAGAAGTTCCAATGGCATAATGCATGATATACCCCTGCGGCAAATCCAAATGGGTAAAAAGAAAAAACAGGGCAGGAACCGTAATGATCCCCCCCGATACCCCTAAAAGGCCGGCAAGAACCCCCGCAACGCCCCCAATCAGAACATAAGAAACAATCTCAAACATAAATCTTTTATAGCCCAGAGACAGGATTAGAGGAAAGAAGGAAAAAACATGGTTCATTCAGTAAACCGCAAACGTTCACGGAAGATCGGAAAACGCAAACGTTCACGGTGCTAGCTAGGCTAACCCATAAAAAGGTGTTGCAGGTAGATATATACCCAAGCTACAATCAAATAAAAAATTAATTACCTGCATTTCATTTTAAATCATTATATTTGATCTATTTTCCGAAAAGAGATATAATACCTATAAAAACTTATAGGAAATATTCTATGTCTTCTTCTTCTAGTCCACTTCCACCTTCTTCCCCAGCGCGAAATGCTCCTTTACCCGAGCTCCATTCTCCTTGTAAAAGGCAAATGCTCATCGTTGCTGCCGTAGCTTTAGCTCTCATAACTATAGTAGGAATCATCTGGTGTGCGACCCCCTTAAAACCCTCCTTTGTCTATTCTAACCTCACAACCTTTGGTGTAGCTACGGGCATTGCCGGTCTTTTTACTATTGTGCTTTTATACAAGTGCTTCCGTAAACATGAAGAAGCCCACTACCCAATTCCACCTCAAACGCCCCCTCCATCGCCAGTGTCTGATTCCGGATCAGAGCCGAATATAGACGATGTTGCGCCAGCGTCTCCCCGAATTGATCTCCCTAGGGTGGAAGAACCACAGTCTCAAGCAATTTCTCCACCTTTTTTACAATCCTCATGCAGTTTTCCCCTAATGGATTCCCCTGGAGTGGAAGGGTCCCAGCCTCGAGTAATTTCTCCACCCCTCTCTCCCTCGCCACCTCCTGAAGTTGCACAACCTGCCGCCTCTGCAGCAGCTCCTGTTTCCACAGAAAATTCGACATCTTTATCGATTAGACTAAGAGTTATTGAAATTTTTGACGCAGCTTTAATGGATCTACAATTAGCTGAATTTATAGTTAGAAAATTCTTCCCGGAAAATGCTTTTATAGAACTGATTAATGATAAAGATGATCAAGGGACCGATATTTACACAGTAAAGCTGAAGAGAAATTCCGGTCCAATTCTTAAAGAAACCACTGTTGACAACCAAGACCCAGACTTCGATTCAGTTCCAATTGAAGGACTTGTCGGAAAGCTGGGGGAGGTTGATAAAACCGCTAGTTGCAATCTATCTCACGCATATGTTGTTTTAGGTTCAGAGATAAAAGTTAAGATAGATGACAACAAAATTCTCTTTTTAAATAAGCGAGGAGAACAAAAAAACACTACTAATCACGGCGACGCTCACGAAATGAATTTCACGTTTTATCTGTCTGGCAAGAGCATAATTAGTGGTAACCCGCTAGCACGTGCGATTATAGGGGAAGATGATTATGCTACTTTAGCTCCAGTCTCCATAAGTTATGATCACGAACACGACCGGATAGACATGCTTAATATTACAGACTTTAGCACATACATCCCAACGGCCACAGGCTCATTCCGACGAGAAATTAACAAACCAGACGCCAACCTGCAAAGGAAGGCCACCTTCATGCGTACCTTCGAAACCCTTAAATTCGCCCCATGCATAGGGGGAAACAAACCTACTTCAGCGAATATTAACCCAAGTTGCTGTTCTTATTTCGAAAAATGAGTTTGATAAATTTCGAACGCCAAAAAACACACTTATAGATTTTTTCTTAAAATCTCCTTATCCGAAAATCGACCTTGATCTGCGAAGAGATAAAGCATGTAACGTCTGATAATTGATGTTATGTTGTTTTGAGTGAGCTTTACACTGAGGGTGTTGCGTTCCGTCTGCGCTTGGATAAGGTTTTTTTCGTCGCCTTCTTTTCTGCCTTCTTCGTAACTTTCAAGGTATACCCTAAATAGTC
>JABDAY010000003.1:0-71935 GCA_013288895.1 Chlamydiota bacterium
ACTCGGAACAAGCCCTGTATACTTGTACAATTGTCTTTCATTTTTAAAGTGCAATGTATCTTCAAGCTCATTAGCTAGCACGCGAGCTGATGTTGGTCCAATCGCAGGAGAGCTTCGATATACCCTTTCTAAGGCTTCGTCATTCTTAGCTTGTTCAGCTAATTGTTTATTGATCTCCTTAATTTTTTTATCCATTTCGAGCCAGAGATCTATATATTGATCGATCGCATATTTAAGACCTTCGCAGAGAGGAAGCTCCTTTAGAGACTTAGCCCATTTTATTGACACTTTTCGTTTATCATCCGCTCTAATTAAACCATGTTGATATAGTTGGGCCTTTAGTTGACAAGCAAGACGAGTACGTTGTCTTACAAAGGTTTCTCTAAGCCTTGTTACTGCTCTTTTATCTTCCCGTTCTAGTGAGGGTACATGTATTCCTGTTAACCTTCCCTGCGATAGATGAGTTGCTATTTTTAAGGCGTCTCTTTTATCAGTCTTCACTCGGTCTCCAACAGCAGTCTCTATTCCCGCCGCATTGACAACGATATTTTTAAAACCTTCGGTTTCTAAACATCGATGCAAATGAAAACCGCTGAATCCAGCTTCATAAGCACTTTCAATCTGAGCTCCAACAAAATATTTTTTACAGTATGTTACTAGCCTTGCAGGCTCTGCTTGTAAAGTATCTCTTTTTACGATTTGTCCCTCGCAGATTGCAACAACGGCATAAGTCTTTTTGTGTACATCTATTCCTAAATAAATAGTTTTTCCTGTATAGTTTCTCATAAGCGAACCTCCTTTTTTTGTTGTTTCGCTAACAATCTAAATAATCGGAGTGTTCGCCCTTTTTCAAGGGAAAAGTCTTTTAGCCTCTGTTATGGCTTCTTAAATTCAGCATAGCAACTGCGCTACGATTTTGCTTTGCGATCTGAGGCCGCCGGCTGCTCGTAGCGCTCATCCCACTCCTGACGTCGCGGGTCCCTTTCGCGTCCTCTCGCAGATCATTCTTTTTGCCTGCACCCCCCCCGCCACGCATACAGACCGTTCGAATGTATACGAGGTTGACAATTAATACTAAAAATCGTATTTTTCCCCCTAAAAAATGAAAAGGAGGGTTTTAAATGGCAGCAGCAGCAAGTCCAGCATCCGCATCTGCGGTCTCAGCTCCAAGTCCTCTTGTGAGTATGGTATCGCTAAGGCCTTGTGGGCACACAATTAATGAAAAACTAGCCAAAAGTATTTATGGAGGAACGAATGATCAAGGTCTTGTACGTGAACCTGGTCATTGTCCATTTCCGTATTGTAAGCGGATAGTAACATCTTATTTACTTGATGCCGTATACAGCCGTGCACTAAGAGATTCGTTGGATTCGGAAGCTGGAGGAATGCAGCCAGAGGCTTCAAAGGCTATTCAAGCCGAGCAAAAAGACATCATGGGTGTTCCCTTTCCTGGCGTAAAAGCTGATTTTGCTTATCATTGGCCACCAATTCTCTCTCTTCCTAGTGCTGAAGAGGATTTCAATGATTTCAATTTTAATAGCGAGACACTCGGGTCTCTGTTTCTGGCGATGAAGATTCGATGTGATAAAAAAAACATAATCTCCGTTACCGTTTGGCCGAGAAAAAATCAGATAGCTGCTACTATCGAGTATTTTAAAGCCATCGGATTACCTACTGACGATTACGATATTCAGATTTGGACTGGTTTCCAGATAGACAAACAGAAAGATTTAGAAATTTTTTGTAAAGTTTTCGCTCATAACAATACAATTGTGCTTCCATCGCAACTGCAATATATATATATTCCACATGACCTGTACGTTGCCCATTTCATTTTAGATAAAGCCTGGAAAAAATTGAGTGTCCCGTAAAATAAAAAGGAGTGTTTTAAATGGCAGTAGCGGCAAGTTCAGCATCTGTAGCCTCAGTTCCAGTAGATAATTTCATGAATATATTAACCTGTCCGGTTAATCATCAGCCTCTTGTGGACGCTGTAACATTAGTGCCTTGTATGCACAAAATTAATGCCGGACCGGCCTTGCGTATTTTCGGAGGAGAGCTCACTATTCCTCTAAAAGGGATGAAACTCGATGGTTTTGTAAATAAATCTCAACTTTGCCCCCATTTAGGTTGTAAAAGTATAGTAACAGCTTATTATGTTGATGACGCATACAGATCTGTAGTGAAGGCTTTACTGGCTTCAAAAGACATCGTGGGTGTTCCCTTTCCTGGAAAAAGAGCTTTCTTTCAAATTATTAACGACTGTTGGGGGTTACCCGGACAAGCAATGGCGGAACTTAGTTTTGCTAGTTGTACACCCGATTCTTTGTTTGATGAGGTGATAGTTTTAGGTAAACATGATAGAAGCATTGGAATTTACATTCGCGTAGAAGCAAAACACAGAAACGCTGTTGCAACTTACATGGAAGCGCTCGGAATACCTCTGGAGAAGTATGATAAAGTTGCGGGTCGTTTTAGGGCAGAAAGTCACAAAGATGTAAAAATGTTATTTAGAGTTTTAGATGAAAATAATGACATTCCCTCAAAATACCGTGAAGTCATTCGCTTAGTTGTAGAAGAGGGACGCTGGTAATTGGTCATAGTTTAGTACAACCACGAAGT
Organism: Chlamydiota bacterium; assembly: GCA_013288895.1. Taxonomy (GTDB): domain Bacteria; phylum Chlamydiota; class Chlamydiia; order Chlamydiales; family Rhabdochlamydiaceae; genus JABDHB01. The sequence goes on from JABDAY010000003.1 coordinate 2,623, forward strand.
GGTGAGTTTGCCGCGAATGCGGCTACAGATGCTAGCCGTGGGTGACCAGAGGGAACCCACGGACGGTGTCATTATTAACAGTGGAGCCGCGTGCAGCGGCGACAGAGGGGCCAAAGAGTGTCGCCGCTGTTCGCGGCTCTCGTGTGGGGATTGGCATTTTCCGTGGGTTCCCTTCGGTCACCCACGGCTATCGACTGCCATCGCTATCGCGATTTGGTAGCCGCTTTGCGGCTAAGAAATGATAAATTTTTGTATTTAACAAAATAAAAAGGAGAGTTTTAAATGGCAGCAGCAGCAAGTTCAACATCCGCATCCGTGGCCTCAGCTCCAAGTCCTACTGTGAATATGGTATCGCTAGTGCCTTGCATGCACAAAATTACTAAAGAACTAGCCAAAAGTATTTATGGAGGAACGAATGATCAAGGTCTTGTATATAAACCTGGTCATTGTCCATTTTCACATTGTAAGCAGATAGTAACATCTTATTTGCTAGATGCCACATACAGCCTAGCAATAAGGGCTTCGGAGGCTTCAAAGGCTGTGGAAGCAGGGGAAAAAGAGGTAGCTGCGCAAAAAAAGATGTATAGTAACCCCTATCCTTGGCCAAGAGATGAATTTAGAGCTATTACGCAGTGGGGGCTTGTGGATCCTCAACGTTTTCCTGTAGGATTATCTATTCAAAGATATCTTTGTTTTATTAGTAGAAAATACCGCGATATATGGAGGGTGCGGATTTATGGTTATGCAGATAAGAGTATTGCGGTTGTCCTAACGGTAAGCTCATTGATGAGCTCTCTTTTCGGGTACCTGAAAAGGATCGGAGTGAGTTATCAATCGAGTGGAAACGACATTATAATAGATAACATAGATAACCGAGACAATTTAAAAATTCTATTTAGAGCTTTAACTGTAAATAATGAATTTCCAGCAGAGTGCCTTTCGCTTATTCAGTCACTTGGGCAAGAGGGTCATTGGTGATTGTATCCACCTTTGCGGCGCCCCTCGGGGGGCGCATTATGAATAATGATCCAATTCCAGGGATTTCATCCCTGGCTATAAACCATCATCCCTAGCGGGATAAAGATTAAATACATTTTTGTCCCATGGATTCCTAGCGGGATAAAGATTTGTCCCACGGAGAATCTTGGTTCTCTTGGAAAAAAGATGGCTCTGCGAGACGACGCGAAAGGGACCCGCGACGACAGGAGCGGGATGAGCGCTACGAGCAGCCGGCGGCTTCAGATCGCAAAGCAAAATCGTAGCACAGCGCGCAGCGCGGGTGAAGCTGTGTAGGCACACAGCGATCCTCCGAGCACACGATTTGGCGAAGCGAGGTGAAGCTCAAGGGGGCCAGCGGGGGACACCGGACACGAAGTGCTGTGTCCCCGACATGTGTATGGTTAGCTCCATTCAAGTACAATTTTTTTCTTTTTCTCTCTCTCTTTCTCTTTCTTACTCTTTAACTTTAAAATCCTTAATCTGAAGCTGGATGCTCGATTTGTTAAGGAAATTGTTGACGTAGGGGGTGAAGGCGAGATGGAGGGTGAGGTTTTTTTTGGTGAGCTGCCAGCGCCGGTCGGCCATGCCAAAGGCTATACCTTCTAGGTGTCTGTCGTTCTGCTCTAAATAGAGCTTTAAATGCAGTTTTCCGACCACTTTAGGAGGCCAGAGTTGTTTGGCATCACAATAGAGGATGGGGGCGGGATTCTCATTGCCGTAAGGCTCTAATAGACTGAGGGACTCCATGAAATCGAAGGTCAGGTCTTTAAAATTAATATTTGCATCTAAGTGGAGCTTGGTCAGAATATCTTGTTCTTTGAGCTGTTTATCTGCAGAGGCTAGGAACCGCTTTTTAAAGGCTTCAATGTTTTCTTCTTTGATTGTAAGCCCTGCCGCAAAATCATGCCCACCGAAATTTATGAGGAGATCTGCATGCTCTTTAAGCACTGCTAAAAGGGGGAATTCACGGATCGTTCGGATAGAGCCTTTCCCCACCCCTTGGTCGATAGCGATAACAATGGTGGGGCGATTGTATTGTTTGGTAATTCTGGCTGCAATAATGGGAATGATTCCAGGATGCCATTTTTTGGAATGAATAATAATCGCTTTGTGTTTAAGAATTTGAGGATTATTTAATAAAAATTCTTCAATATCTACAGAATCTCTCCTTTCAATTTTTTGTCGTTCGATATTATTTAAATCGAGTTCCTTAGCTAGTTCTTCAGCTCCAACGGGATCTCTGATGAGAAGGAGATCCACCCCTTTAGTAGGATCTGCAATTCTTCCCAAACTGTTTAATCGGGGTGCGACCTTTGATGCGATGTCTATGGTGGTAATCTCGCTAAGTTTAAGATCGCATACGGCAAAGAGTTTTATAAGTCCCATTCTTTTAGTTTTGCGCAGCTGTTTTAATCCATAGCGGACGAGGACCCTATTTTCTCTAAGCAATGATCCCATATCAGCAATTGTCCCTAATGCTACAAGATCGAGGTATTTTTTAAGGTCGATCTTTGTAGCTGAGATTTCATTTTTTGAGATAAGAGCGTTTGTGATTGCATGGGCAAGTTTAAAGGCAACTCCAACGCCGGTAATATCTCTATTAGGGTAGGTGCTGTCTAATAATTTTGGGTTTAGCGTCGCAATACAGTGAGGAAGTTTGGCTGTGGGTTCGTGGTGGTCGGTGATAATAACATCAATTTTCTTCTTTACAGCTTCTTCGATCTCTTCTGCAGAAGTGATTCCACAATCGACTGTAATGATAAGTTTACACTCATTTTTTAAGGCGTAATCCAAAGCATCTAGCATGACGCTTTGTTTTAGAGAATTGCGGTTGGGAATATAGAAAAACACGCTAGCATCGAGATAGCGTAGGAACTCTGTTAGAAGGGATGCGCCTGTGATCCCATCAACGTCGTTATCGCCATAGATGAGGATGTTTTCTTTGTTGTTTATCGCTTCAAATATTCTATTCACAGCCTTGTTCATGTCTTGAAACAGAGCTGGATCTAATAGATCGGGGAGCTTGGCGTATAAATAATCGTGTATATCATCAAGAGAATCGAATCCTCTGGATGCTAAAACTTGGGCGGTAACTGGATGAATATTAAATTCATCTATGATCTCTTTTGTCCAAGCAGCATCGATCTTGGGATATACCCAATGGGTTTCCTTGGGGGTTTGGGGTGGCATTGTATATTTCCATGTTATTCATAAGCTTCATTAGGCATGAAAACGACAATTCAATCAAGAACTATATCCATCTTGGGAGGGAAGAGAAGAGCGGGCACGCACGCGGGCACGGGCACGGGCACGAAAGAAAGAAAAGCTTAAGTTCTCTTCTCTTTCCGGATTTCGTGCCCGTGCCCGTGCCCGCGTGCGTGCCCGATCCCTCTTTAATCGAGAACGATAGGCTTGTTACTATTATTCTTTTGAAGCTGTTTCTCATAAAAGTATTGCATCAGGGGGGCTGCAATAAATAGGGATGAGAGGGTTCCGAAAATCACACCGATAGCCATGACAAGTGCAAAACCAAAGACTGTACTGCCACCGAGTGCAATAAGGGGAATGAGAACAAGGAGGGTTGTTCCAGAGGTCAATGTGGTTCGACTTAGCGTGACGTTTAGGGCATGGTTTATGATCGTGGAAAGAGAGGACTTTCTTAGAGCCTTCATATCTTCCCGGATCCTGTCAAAGACAATAATGGTGTCATTTAAGGAATATCCGACGATGGTCATCAATGCCGCAACAGTGTTTAGATCGATTTGGACGGGTACTTTTAGTGCATTAAGTATTCCCAGAACGCAAATGGTAAAGAGTACGTCATGGGCTAAGCAGATAGTTGCACTTAACGCATAAGCAAACTCAAAGCGGAAAGTGATGTAGATTAAAATGCACAGGAGGGCGATCCCAAGTCCAATAGCTGCATTTTTCCTCATGGTATCTGAAAGCTGTCCGCTCACATCTGTCCAGTTCTTATCCAAATTTTCTAAAGAACTTGGAGCGATTTTTATTCCTGAGGATTGGAGTGCATGAATCACCCATTCGCTTTTGGAATTTCCGTTATTGGGAACTTCTTTTATGAAAATTCTAATGTTATTCGGAGAACTAAGCTCGCGGATTTGGAAATCCTGCGGGTTAACCCTTTGTTTTATGAGCGCCTGCTCCACTTTTTCACGGTTCCCATTTTCAAGCTCGAGGGTTACTGCATAGCCCCCGGTAAAGTCCATACCGAAAATTGTGTGGCGCTGTGTGACGAGGAAAAATCCTCCTATGATAATCACTACGCTAGTTAACATCAGAGTCTTTTTTGTATGTTTTAAGAAATTAAAAGAAGTGGGTTTAATCAAATGCATCATTTTTAATTCTTTATGGGCAGGATTTTTGACCCATCCCGCAAAGAAGTAGTGGGTCATGAAGAGAGATGTGAACATCGAAGAGACGATACCGATGATCAGCGTGACAGCAAATCCCTTGATAGGGCCCGAATCAAAATGGAGCAAGATCACCGCTGCGATAAGGGTAGTCAGGTTGGAATCGAAAATTGCAGAAAACGCCTTTTTATATCCGGTATTAATCGCAGATGCAATTCTGCCTGAAGCTGCAAATTCCTCTTTGATCCTTTCAAAGACAAGAACGTTTGCGTCGACCGCCATCCCCATTGTTAGAATAATTCCCGCAAGGCCTGCGAGGGTCATAGCAGCCCCTAAATTTTGCAGTGTTGCCCACATGATAAGGAGGTTAAAAATGAGAGCAGTAGATGCTATGAATCCTGCAAAACGGTAATAGCTGCACATTGTAATGATTACAAGCACAAGGGCGATGAGTGTTGCTAAAATACCGAGGTTTCTCTCATGTGATCCAAGTTCTGGGCTGACATTTTTTTCAGAGAGAATATGGGGGGTGAATGTGAGCGATCCCGCTTTTAAATCAGATTCTAGCTGATTGATTTCCCGTTGCGTGAAGCTTCCTGTGATCATAGCGCTATCTCTTAAAGGGGAATCGAGTGTAGGTGCGCTAATGATAGTGCCATTTAATATGACTGCCATTCTCCATCCCTTGCCTTGGGTATACACGGCATTGGGGGTATCGGCAATTTTTTCTTTAGAAAAAGCAGTTGTCCAGGCTGAAATATCCTCTCGGGGACTCATCTTCATCCCCAGTTTTGTTGTATAAGAGCCCCTGATTCCAAACGAGAGGTAGTTCCCCTTTGAGGGATCGTATGAGGCATGAACGTTCTCCAGGTTAGCTCCCTCAAGCGCAAAATTGCGGAAAACAATCATTAACGGATGTGTTTGTCCGTGCCAGTCAGTGAAGTTTTCCCCTCGCAGAACACTAATTTTTGACCACATGTCGTTAAATGCGCTGCTTGCGTTTGTTTCAAGGGGATTAGCGAGCCTTAGACCTTGTGAATAAAGGATTTTAGCAGCTTCGCTGCGAGGCTGCACAACTTCTCCATCCATTGAGTCGCCGTGAATTTGTTTCCATGCGATGAGATTGATCTGCTCAGGATCTTTTTTGTTAGTGATGACTGCCTCATTCCAAACATCCTGTAAGAAGCGGTTTACCGGGTCTTTAAGACTCTCGTTAGAAAGGGAGAATTTTTCATTTGCTACATGGAAGAACATTGAGGAGGCTTTTACTAGATCTGTTGCAGATAAGCCTTGAGATCCTGGGAAATCAAGGGTGATCGTGTCCCCTTCTTGTCTGATATTGACTTCTGATACCCCCATTTTATTAACGCGTGTATAGAGTTCATTAATCCCTTCTTTGATATCCATAGGATTTTTGACAACGCGATTGTTATGGTCTCTCAGTTCGAGCTGAACAGTTTTCCCGCCGGAGAGGTCAAGTCCCCAATGGAGAACTTTACGATCGTCTCCTCGGAAATACTTAACGGTGCTTAATTTTAAGTTGCTCAGGAAGGCGCTCTTTGTGGGAGCCGGAACATCGAAATGGGAAATTCCTTTGATATCGAGCTGGGCAGATCTGTAATCGTCTCTCCATTTTAAGAGATCTTCATGGATCCGGTTGTCGATTTTATTTTCTGTCAGGATTCTTTGTTCAACATCGGTAAATTCGAGGATGGCGTAACGTTTAGTGCCGTGAACTGAAAAATCTTCTCGTGTTGCTTTTAAAATAGTTTGATAGTAGTTTTCTTGCTCAAAGATATAGTCTGAAGCATATTCTGGAGAAAACGCATAAGCGACAGCGCGGTAGCCAAAAAAACCATTGTTTTGAAGAATTTTTTGCAATTCCTGGAAGTCGGCCATAAACTGTTTCGCTTCCGTTGAGTTAGGAGCTGCTTGCATCGTTTGTAATATCTTGTCGACCCCTTTTGCAACAATGTAGATCGAGCTCATTCTAAAACCTTTTGCAGGAATCTTAGAATTCACAGCAGGGGCATAAATAAGCAGGCCTAATTTTTTTTGCTCGGCAGGAAGATTTTGGTAAGTCTCGTAGTCCCAGATCGGGAAGGAATCTTTAAGTAAATCGGGGTGTTTCGGATTCCATGTTTTAGCAAGAGTTTCTTTTAATTGAGCAGCTTCTTTCTGCGCCACTTGTCCAAGTCGCATGGCCAAAAAGCTTTTACTGTTTTGCAGCTCGCTCAGCGAGATCTCAAATTTATCCGCCAGAGGAACAATTTTTTCACCGGAAACGCTCGAAGCTGTTGCTATAGTGTTATATAATTGTTGAGAGCTTAGATCCATTCCTGAGTAGGGCTTTAAATAAATTTTTTCGTTTTTGAGGTCGATGGCTATTTGCTCGATAAAGGGATTTCTTCCGCCCAAGGAGAGAGTTCCATTTTCTTGAAGAAGTGCGGCGATGCTTGCAAAGGTAAGGGGCGTTTTACCTGCGGCAAATACGGCGGCATGGCTTTTAAGAATGATTGAGGCTTGATTTAGGGTGGCTTCTTGAGGGGGTAATAGCTCGAGCCTTTGCTGTTTTGTTGGATCTAAGAACTCTCCATTAGCTTTAAGCGCTTCGCTTTCTTGTTCCAAGGTAACGCGCTCGAGTTTAAGTTGGTCTTTATATTGGTCCACAGCTTCTGTAAACTGTCTTACAGCTCCCGATTTATTGCTGATATCGTCCTGAGTAAAGCTCGCAAAATAGCGCTGGGAAATGGGGGAAGTTTCTCCAAAGGTCTTTGTGAAGGCAATGATATTTTGACAGGCCGGAAGGATCATCTCATTATCTGAAAGAGAGGCTTGAAGCATTTGAGCGTTTTCACTGACTCCTGCAAGGGAAACGCCTAGCTCTAAAGCTCTATCATTAACGAGGGCGCGGTAGAGATCTGTGATTTGGCCTTTATCATTAAATTTTTGAGAGAATTGGAAAACCTGATTTAACTGTCCACGTTCAAAATGGACGGGGATTTTTCTTTGGAGAACGATTGTTTTATCAGCAGAGTCATAGAGGGTAAGCTGGGCCGGTACAAAAGGGATGAGCGCCCCTGCTCTTTGAATATGCTCTCTAAATGTCTTCACCTCTTTGGCTTCTTTAAAAGAAAGAGTAATGAATTCAGGATGTTTCTGGTCAAAAGTCATATTTTGGGGTTTGATATTCAGAAGACGGCAATAGGATTTCAGCCAGCTAATAGAATCTGTCTCTAGACTGTTTACCCTATCAGCAATTGCTTCGGAGATAACTACAGAGCGTTTTTCATCAATAGGACTTTTAAGCGGCTTTGAGTAGAAAAAAACCGTCGGTAAAATATTATAAACAGTTAAAAAAATTACGGCTAGAATGAGAAAGAACTGCCAGCGTTTTTGCTTTTCCATAGTGGTCCCACATTTTAAAATTTCTTCCTAGAATACCCAACCTTTAGGTATGATTGCAACTTTAAAATGGAGTGATCATGCCAAGCGTCATTGTTGTAGGGGTCCAGTGGGGTGATGAAGGCAAGGGGAAGATGATAGATCTTCTTTCCCTTAAAGCCAAAGTTATTGTACGCGCCCAGGGGGGGAATAACGCAGGGCATACCATCATTGTGGATGGGGAAGAATACCGCTTTCATCTAATCCCGTCGGGAATTCTCTATCCCCATGTTCGCTGTTATATTGGAGGAGGAACAGCCATCGACCCTGAGGTCCTTTTGGAAGAGATGGAGGGGTTAAAATCTCGCGGGATATCCTTGCAGGGACGCCTATTCATTTCTCCTTATGCACACGTCATTTTTCCTTATCATCGAGATTTGGATAAGCTTCATGAACAGCAAAAAGGGACCCACACAATTGGGACAACGGGGAGGGGAATTGGCCCTTGTTATGTCGATAAAGCAGACCGTGTGGGAATCCGGATGTGTGAGCTCGTGAGAAAAGATTTACTCAAAGAAAGATTAAAATTTGTTGTTTCGATGAAGAGTAAAGAGGTGGCAATCGATTTTGAAAATCTCTACGCCCAGTACGTGTCTTTTGGAGAGAAGCTCTCTCCTTTTATTTCAGATGTTGAGCTCGCTGTTTCTGATGCCTTAGATAATGGGGATAATGTTTTATTTGAAGGGGCCCATGGGACATTTTTGGACACAACTTTTGGGACCTATCCTTATGTCACCTCATCAAGCACCATTGCTGCAGGTGTTTGCGCCGGCGCAGGCATTGGTCCTACAAAAATAGATCACACGCTCGCAGTTGTTAAAGCTTATACGACTCGGGTAGGAAATGGCCCCATGCCTACAGAGGCAGATCTTCTTTTAGATCACCACATCGCTCGAGAAATCGGAACGACAACGGGGCGAAAAAGAAGGATGGGATGGTTTGATGCGGTTTTAACCAGGCAGGGAGTGAGGCTTAATGGAGCGACTTCTCTTGCCATTACCAAACTAGATGTGTTAGACAAACTTCCCTCGATTAAAATTTGCCATGCTTATCGCTTGGGAAACGATCTATTGTCTACAGTTCCTCCTATTACAGAAGATATGGCAAAGGTAGAACCCATCTATGAGATATTGCCCGGATGGGAATCTGATACCACAGGATGCAAACACTTTGAAGAACTTCCTGAAAATGCACAGAAATATTTACGTCGGATTGAAGAGCTATGCGGCGCTCCCATAAGCATTGTCTCTGTTGGACCTGAAAGGGAGAAAACATTTTTTACCATGGACATATTTGAAATCTATGAATGCCGTAACTCTCGCTGATTCTATAAATGAACGCTCTTTAATAGGAATTCCCAAGCACATCGCTATTATCATGGATGGTAATCGTAGATGGGCCAAGGAGAACCTTTTGCCTTATAATATGGGACATTGGAAAGGGGCTGAAACGCTATCTAAAATTGTTCGCTCAGCTGCAGAGCTGGGGGTGAAGGTACTGACAGTTTATGCTTTTTCAACGGAAAACTGGGCCCGTTCAAATGAAGAAGTCGATTCTTTAATGGAACTTTTTGAACATTATCTCACTCACCAAAAAGAGACGATGATTAAAGAAGGTGTAAAATTAGATGCGATCGGAGATTTAACACGTTTTTCTTGTAAGACTAGAAAAGTTCTAGAAGAGACCATCGAGGCCACTAAAGAAGGGAGTACCATAGAGCTTGTTCTCGCCTTAAATTATGGAGGAAGGGACGATATACGAAGAGCTTTTGCTTCCCTTATGGATGATGTAGAGAGGGGACAGATTGGAAAAGATGAGATCACAGAAGAAACGATTTCTAGCTATCTTGATACAGCAAAATGGCCAGATCCTAATCTTTTAATTCGTACAAGCGGTGAGCAGAGGATTAGCAATTTTTTAATTTGGCAGATCTCCTATGCAGAGATGTATGTGACAAAAGTGCATTGGCCCGAATTCGATGAAGAGGAACTAATGAAAGCGATTATGGAATATCAACGGAGAGAAAGGCGGCTGGGTGTTTAGATGAAAAATTTATACGATTTAAATAAAAGAGTTTTGGTTTCCCTAGTACTCGTTTCTCTAGTCTTTTTGTTAATTTATTACTCACAAAATCCGATCATGAAAGTGATTATCACTGCTGTGTTTGCATTGATCACGGCGACAGCTCTTTGGGAATACGCTAACTTGAGTTTTGCTAAGGAGATCAATGTATCTAAAAAGACGATGATCGTCTTTGGGGTTTTACAAATTATTGCTATTTACTTCACCTCGATGCCGCTTGTGCTTCTTATTGCTGCGGGGGTTGCTTTATTTCTTGTCCATTTTAAAAGGCCTGCGGATGCTCTTTCAAATGTCGCAACAGCATTTTTTGGAATCTGCTATATCGCAGTTCCGTTAAGTTTCATGTTGGATATCCTTTATACAGATGGAAGATGGTGGCTGGTTTACCTTATTTTGGTGACAAAAATCACCGATATCGGTGCCTATTTCATAGGAAGGCTTTGGGGAAAACACCGCCTTGCGCCTGTGCTGAGTCCCAAGAAGACTATCGAAGGTGCCGTCGCAGGATTTCTCTGTGCTATTGGCTTGAGCTATGCGATGGGGGGTGAGCATGCGATCCTTTTGGGCGCGGCTCTCGGGATCTTTGGACAGATTGGGGATCTTGCAGAATCTCTATTTAAAAGAGATGCCGACTTTAAAGACAGCAACAAGCTTCCCGGCCTTGGAGGGATTCTTGACATGATCGATTCCTTATTGTTCACGGCGCCAATCCTCTACTGCTACTTACGGATATTATGATCATAACTATTGACGGGCCGGCGGGAACCGGTAAATCGACTGTGGCAAAAAGGGTGGCTGAGGCACTTGATTTTGTCTATTTTGATACAGGTGCCATGTATAGAGGTGTCACTTATTTGATGCTAAAAAATGGAATTCCTCTCGATGATACAAAAAAAATCGAAGAAATATTAAAAAATTTCACCTTTGAAATTACGAAGGACAAACGCTATTTTGTAAACAAGGTTGATGTGAGTAAAGAGATCCGTTCTCAAGAAGTGAATGCATTTGTATCACAAGTTGCGGCTCTCCCCTTTGTGCGTAAATCTCTTGGGCCCATACAAAAAGAATTTGGCAAGCATGCCAATGCAGTTTTTGAAGGGAGAGATCTTGGCACGGTTATTTTCCCCCATGCAGAGATTAAAATCTTTTTAACAGCAAGCCCCGAAATACGTGCGACCAGAAGACTGAACGAAACCCATTACGAGATCACTTACGAAAAACTTTTAGCTGATATCATTCAACGGGATCACATGGACAGCACTCGAGAGATATCCCCTTTAAGATGCCCCGAAGGTGCCTTGCAAATTGATACGTCAGATTTAACAATAGATCAGGTCGTAGAAAAAATTCTCAACTATAAACACACGAAATTTCCATGAAACCTGCTTGGGCGCGAAGATCAAAAGGGATGTCTCTCCTCTATCGGATCACACTTTTTCTTGCGTGGGCCTTTTATAAAATTTTTTACCGTTGCAAAGTTTACGGTCTAGAGAATTTTTATGAAGGGGGAGCGATCATCGCCGCAAACCACACCTCTTTTCTTGATCCTCCCATCGTTTCTATCTCTTGGCCTCAAGAAGTTCACTTTCTTGCCCGCGAATCCCTCTTTAAAAATCCCCTCTTTGGATGGCTTATCCGTTCTCTAAATGCCCACCCCGTAAGTGGTGAGGCATCTGATACAAAAGTGTTCAAAACCATTTGCGCCCTTTTATCTGAAGGAAAAAAAGTGATCCTCTTTCCTGAGGGGACAAGAAGCCCTGACAATACCCTTGCCCCCATTAAGCCAGGCATTGCGATGCTCATCTCCCGCACGAATACAGCCATCATCCCCGTCTACATTCACGGCACTTACGACATTTGGGGCAAATCACGCAAATTCCCCAAACTCTTCGGCAAAACAGCCTGCATTTTCGGCCCCCCCATCCTCTGGTCCTCCTTCTCCCACCTCGAGAAAAAAGAAGCCCAACAAGCTGTTGCCACCAAGCTCTCCGAGAGCATCCTCGCTCTCCGCGCTTGGTATGAGTCGCAAAAGAGATAATTATGAGTGCAGTACATAATAATAGTAGATTAACAACTTTTGCTCCACCCACCCGGACCCACACACTGGCAACACTCCCCCCAGGTATTGTTGAGCTCATTTGGAAAGATCCAAGTCTGGGCCCGCTCGAGATGCATCATTTAAGCCAGGTTTGTAGAGGAATCCTAGCTACAAGGGTGGAGATGGAGACAAAAATAAAGGTGTGCCTTAGGTGTGATATGAGTGTATTTTTTGCGTGGGCAAGAGGGAATTTTGTGAGCGATGGGCGGTTTTGTGAACTCGACATACTCTTTTTGATTAATAGCTTGACATTGCCCTCCAAGGAACGAAATCTAAAGAAAATTTATCTAGCGTTTTTGGACTTCTTTCTTTCTCTCAGCAATCAAGATTTAGTAAAAATAGATGGGATAGACTACCTCCCGCTAAATGATCTAAAGGGAGAAATAGTTTCAGCCCTTGCCGTAGCCTCATTGACACGTGCAGCTCTTCCAGATGCTCATGGAATAAGGGGCATTGGGAATGTTGACGTAATGTTAAATTTTAGGCAATTAAGTGAAATATTGCGTAGAGAAATAAAAGTTTTCGAACTTCTTATTCTCCAAGGCAGATATAGGGAAGCCTTTGAATTTGTAGAGGAGTTACCATTAAGCATTTGGGCAAAACAAGAGCTCAAAAAAGAAGGATTAAGTAAAATTTGTACTTCACTTATCTTTGGCGTGGAGAAGAATTTAGAACGAGCAATTCAGATTTTGGATGATATCATGATACATGATGTTCATGTTGGAAACGATCTCAACAGTTATTCCTCTCTTAGCTTTATCGATTGGATTTGTTACTTTGTTTCTTCTATTCTTGATCAGGCTGAGGCTGAGGATCATCTTGATAGCCTTTTAGAACTCACAAAAAAGCTTCGGAAAAAAGGACGACCAGATTTACTTGCGAAAATGGCGGGTATTTTTTCCGAAATGGGGTCTTTCAATAGAGCAATAGAGATTTTGGATATACTAGGCCCTCCCCGTCGGGTAGATGTATTTCAAGTTAATCAAGTTATTGTGGTTGTGAATGATCTTTGTAATGCAAGCCGGTTTGATGAAGCTAAAATGGTTTCACGTAAAATGTTCCGCAGTAAGCGCGCTGGTAAAAGGTTTATTTTTGCAAAACAACACCCCTTTTTAAGTCGGATTTGTGAAGTATTTTGGCGAGGTAACCTTGGAAAAGATCTCATTTCCTATAGACGCCGATGGACACCCGTTTTATTTTCAGACATAATCACTACATTTTTGTAAAAAGGATGATTGTGAGCGCAGTAGATAATAATGGTAGATTAATAATTTTTGCTCCATTGATGACCCGAACGTCCAGATTGGTAATGCTTCCACCTGGTATTGCTGGGCTTGTTTGGCAAAACTTGACTCCTGTTGAACAACATTATTTTGGTGCGACTTGTAGAGGAGCCTTAGCAGACAGAGTGAGCATTGATGGAAAGAAAAGAGGAGATTTTTTGTGTGACATCAATGTGTTTTTCTCTTTTGCAAGAGAAAATTTTCAAACAAACGTCTTTCTTTTTGAAGAGCGGATAGCCATTCTGATAGATGATTTAACATTGATCAATAAGGGTGAAAAACTAATAAAAATTTATGTAGAGTTCTTGAACTTGTTTCTTTCTCTGAGCAATGAAGATTTAGCAAAAACAGATGGGATAGACTATCTCCCACTCAGTGATTTAAGAGGAGAAATAATCTCAGCTCTTGCGATAGCCTCATTGACTCGTGCAGCTCTTCCAGATGCCCAAGGAATAGCGGGTATTGAAAATATTAATGAAATACTGATTTATCCGCAGCTTCATGAAATACGTAAGGAAATAAAAGTTTTTGAACTTCTCGTTATTCAAGACAGATGTAAAGAGGCTTTTAAATTTGTAGACGAATTACCGGTTTTAAGTATTTGGTGGAAACGATGGCTTAGGCAAAGAGCTCTAGGTGCAGTTTGTGATCCACTGATCCATGGTAAGACAAGAAATTTAGGTCGGTTACTTCAAATTTTAAATAATATAATCACAAATTATGTTGATCTTGTTGAACCTCGCGATTCTTTAGGTGGATTCCTTGATCAGATTGCTAGCGATACTTCTTATCATTTTCTTGATCGTCGTAAGGTTGAGGATAATGTTGATCTTGATAGTGTTTTAGAGCTCGCAAAAAAACTTTGGAAAAAAGGAAAGGTAGAACCTCTTGAAAAAATGGTGCCAATTTTTTCTAAACATAAATTTTTTGATAGGGCAATTGAGGTTTTGGATATACTAGGCCCTGGGCTCCCAATTGGTGAACGGAGAGATCGATGCTACATGTTTTTTGCGGTTGTAGAAGATCTTTGCGAGGCACGCCGGTTTAGTAAAGCTAAAGTGGTTGCAAAAAAAATGCTCTGTGGCAAACAGGATGCTAAGAAACATATTTTTATAAAACGGCATCCTATTTTGGTCCGGATTTGTAGGGTGTTTTTCTCAATGTATTTGCGAACGAAGGATGATTATGGTTGCAGTAGATATTCGTGATCATTTGAGAGCCTATGTCCCGCCACCCACGCGGACCCACACATTGGCAACACTTCCCCCCGGTGTGGCTGGGCTTGTTTGGCAAAACTTGACTCCTGTTGAGCAGCATTATTTGGGAGTGACTTGTAGAGGAGCCTTAGCAGACAGGGTGAGCGTTGATGGACAGAAACGAGGAGATTTTTTGCGTGAGATCAATGTGTTTTTCTCTTTTGCAAGAGAAAATTTTCAGGCAAATGTGGCTCCTTTTGAAGAGTGTATAGCCGTTCTAACAAAGGATTTAACATTGATTAATAAGGGAAAAAAACTGAAGAAAATTTATGTAGAGTTCTTGAACTTGTTTCTTTCTCTGAGCAATGAAGATTTAGCAAAAACAGATGGGATAGACCATCTTCCGCTTAGTGATTTAAAGGGAGAAATATTTTCTGCGCTTGCTATAGCTTCATGGACTCGGGCAGCCCTTCCATTTGCTCAAGGAATAGCAGGTATTGCAAATATTAATGAAATATTGACTCAGTCACCAGCTCAATATCATGCAATATTACGTAAGGAAATAAAAGTTTACGAATTTCTCATTGTTCAGAGCCGATATAGTGAGGCTATTGAATTTGTAGATAAATTACCGGACTTAAATATTGAGTGGAAACGAAGGCTTAAAAAAAGGGGGCTACATAACATTTTTAATTCACTTTCCCCTGTTGGTAGAAAATATTTAGATCGGGTGCTTCAGATTATCGATGGTATAATCACAAATTATATTGACGTTGGTGATGAGCCTCCTCCGGCCCATGGAATCCTTTATCATTTGAGTAACACCATTTCTCATTTTCTTAGTCAGCTTGAAATTGAAGATAAGGAATATCTTGATAGTTGGTTAGAACCCGCAAAAAAATTCTGGAAAAAAGGACACCCGAAACTTCTTGAAACACTGGTGAGTATTTTTTCTAAGAGGAAATCTTTTGATAGGGCAATTGAGATTTTGGATATACTAGGTCCTGGCCCCTTAGAGCCGAAACAACATCGATGTTGGTTATTTCTAGCGGTTATGACCGATCTTTGTAATCTGGGGCGGTTTGATGAGGCTAAAATGGTTTCAAATAAAATGTTCTGCGTTAAGAAGGGTACTAAGCTTATTTTTATAAGGCAGCATCCTGTTTTAGAGAGGATTTCTAAAGTATTTTGCTTCTGTAGTCACGGAATTACTGGATACGGACACGGTAGAGAAGTTTATCATGATGTATAACCGCTTGGATACTTATGAGCGCAGTAGATAATCGTGATCATTATTGATTCAGCAACAAGATCAAGTTAATGAAATATTACGTAAGGAAATTAAAATTTGCGAATTTCTCATTTTGGTGAAGCAAAAATGTTTGCAAATAAAACGCCCTATAAGCGGGCTGCTATGGATCGTATTTTTGCGAAGCAACACCCTATTTTACATCGGATTCGTAGGATATTTTTTTCGGTGTATACCTAAAGTCTTGGGAGAGGCGGTTTTTGGCAAGCTCGTAGTTGGATGTGACCTGAGCCTTGTACTCGTCTGGCAGGCGGGGATTGGCAAGGAGCTTGGCGCAGGCGTCTAGCCCTTCCTGGTTTTTATTTAGTAGTAAGGCGCAGTTGGCAAATTCGATGAGCATGGCATAGTCATAGGACATGTATTCTACCCATTCATCTTGGGCGGGATAAGGGAAAGTGAGGGCATGTTTTGATAACAGATAGCCGAGCAAGAGGTTCCCTTTTTTGCGGTATAGTACAGCACTGTGAAAGAGGGGCTCTGCCCTGATGGGGTGGAATTCGTAGGCTTTAAAATAGCTTTCTATGGCAGTGTCCCACTTGTCTGATTTTTCTTCTGCGATGGCTTTTTGGTACATGGCCATGTATGTTTCTAGAGAATGGCCTCCTAGTATAATGCGTTTCTCAAAGGCCTGTATGGCTTTTTCATATTCATCGGCGGCCAAATAGCTTTGTCCTAAGTAATAGACATAGCGGCTGTTTGCGGGCTCTTTTTTCAGAGCCGCCTCTAAAACCATCGCATCTTTCAAATATTTTTCTCGTCGCGAAACTTTTGAGCGCCCTCCAACGACGGCGTTGCATATATTGATGACACCTTTGATCTCTTCCCGTGTTTTTGCCTCTTCACACTCAAGACATTCATGCAGGATCCCTTCCCATCGCCAATTAAGATGGTTATTCACGAGAGAGGGGCGTCGAAAATCGACTGTTTCCAGTTGTCTCACTTGCACCATGTAGATATCTTTAGTTAAAGGAGGAAGGGCAAACTCCGGGGAATATTCAAAGATCTCGTCAGCGTCGATAAAGAGGAGATAATCAGCCTTGTTTTTTGCAAATTTGAGAGCCTCATTCCGATTATGAGCAAAATCGACCCATGGACGCTCATGGAGTTCTCCGGGGATATCTTTCATAAACTTTTTAATAATCTCTTGGGTCCCATCGCTCGATCCTGTATCGACAATGACCCAATAATCGATCAGATGTTTGACCGATCCTAAACATCTTTCAATTGCATCGCTTTCATCTTTAACGATCATATTTAAACAGATCGTTTTCTTAGTCTGTGATGCATGGGCCTTCGGAGCAAAGCTGCAAAATATAATAAAGAAAAAAATTAAGGCACGGTTCATAGGACTTTTATTTTATTGTATCACGACTTTTCTGCGCAATCTTTGAATAAAAATAGATTGTCCTGGATAAGTTCGTCGGTGTTTTTTTGCATCGCCTCATTGAATTCTTCGTAGGAGAGGTTTTTTAGAAAATTGCCGGCTATTTCTGCTGTTTTAAAAGCGTTGTTAGCGCCAGTGCCTTGGTAAAAGCTTCCCACCGCTGCTGCGTCTCCAATAATGATGGCCGACTTTTCTTTATTTGAAAAAGTTTGGGCTTGTTGCAGCTGAATATCGACAACAACAAAGAAAGGGTCTTCGATGCTTGTTTTTTGTTTTAGGACATCTAAGGAGATTTTTTTGGTGGAGCTTTGCAAAAAGACAATGCTTTTGCCGGGAACATCGATTTGTCTTAAAAAGTAGCCGTCATTAGAAGGATAGTCAGTGAGTGTGAAGGCTTTCTCGGAATTGTTTTGTTTTGCTGCAAGGATTCCGGTGGCAGTACCTAAAGTTTTTGTAGAAATACCAAGCATATTTCTAACTTGGCTATGAGACCCATCTGCACCTATGAGGATATCGTATGGAAAGTCTGTTAGTTCGGTAAACGTGGCGTAGATCTTTTTTATTCCAAGCTCCTCTCTACGTTTATCAAGAGCTTCTTCCATCGCATTTATTGGGATAAATCTTTTTATTCCCACTTCTTTGGACAACCCCCATTTTTCAAAAAGTTGTAATGTGTACTCGGTAAGGAAAATCCAACGGGCACGCTCATATTTGTCCCGCTTTTCTACGACGGTGACATCGGCGCCCGCCATTTGAGCCTCGATTGCAGCAGCAAGCCCAGCTGGCCCGCCTCCTACCACAACTACCGTAGGCCCAGCAAAACAAGCAGAGCAAAAACAAATAATAAGAAAAATAAATTTATTCATGGGAAGAATTTTAACAGAATCTATATAAACAATCTAGAAGAAAGACGAGCAGCGGTAGTGGGTAATAGACGAAATGAGACAGTTGTATGAGTGACAAGAAAATACTTTTGTTTCTTCTTGCTTAGAGCCCTCACGTACAATTCTTAACGTGCTTATCACCTAAAGGCCGAATTCCATCAGCGCAGAGTGGAGACTGAGACGCAGAGGTCGCTGAGGGGGAGAAAAATCGCCTCTTTTACGGAACGTACGCCGTAGGGAAAAAGAAAGTTTTGAGAAAGCAAGGAGTTAAAAAACCTTGAGACAATGATTACCTTGCTTTCTCAAAACTTTCTTTTTCCCTACGGCGTAGAGCTTCGCTCAAAAGAGGCGATGATCCCTTCACTCTTTAACCCCCAGCATTTCCCTCTTCCTCAGCGACCTCTGCGTCTCAGTCTTCACTCTGCGCAGATGGAATTCAATATTCGGTCAATAAGCTTGTTTGCATGTCGTCCATTGTCCATGTGCGCGCGTCCATTTTTAGTAGACATAAGGAATTATTTTGTATTTGACTTTTTGGGAGTAGGTGAGCCAGTCGGGGCCGTATTTGAGGGCGCAGCGCTTTTCGTCGCGGACTGTGCGATCGATGAGGAGGATGGTTAGGAACAGGACGTAGAAGTAGGGAAGGGCGTTGGTGAACAGAGCAGGTAGAGTCCAGAAGAGGGCGCCGAGGATCTCGGGGACATAGTGGAAATGGCGGGCGATTCCCCACCAGCCAGAGGCTAGGAGGATGTTTTGCCTTTTCTCTCCGTCTTGGGTTGTGTAGTGTGCGGTGATGAGGGTGGGTTTTTTGCCCCACACTGTGCAGTTGCCATTTGTAGAGCGGACAAATTGCCTTTGCCGATCGGCCAGGTAGTTAATGAGGATGGAGCCCACTCCAAGAGCAAAAATGAGATAGGCAAAAATGCCTAGGTTATTGGGGTGATTGACGAGGTATAAAATGGGTGAGGTATAAACTGCAGGAACCCAGACGAGGCATCCCCAGCAAATATAAAAACCCGCTCTATCATGCATGATATCAAGGGAACGGAGATATCCGGTTTCCCAGATGAAAAATTTGAAGATGTAGAGAAGCTGCAAGGCGACTGCAACGAACATCGAATCAGAAAGTCCGTAGAGCTGGGATTGTTTTGCTGCAAAGGAGAGGATAATCACTCCCCACCCCATCATACCGAATCTGCAATTGGTAAACATTTTAAGATTCCATCCCATGACTTTGGGATAAAGCTCGATCCCCCAATAGTAATCGAAGATTGGGTTTCCACTTACGCCACAATCGGTAGTAGAAGGGGCTTTACGCCCTTTGATGTAGAGAAGAAAGCAGAAGAGGAGACTAAAAATATTTAAGGCTCCTATGAGCTCTCCAAAGTTGTCGTAGACAATCGTGGGAGAAAATAAATTCCATTTGAAAGAACAGAGATAAAAAAGGAGGATGGTCAAAAGAAAGCAAGGAATACCATTAGCTTGATAAATCGGAATATTTCCTTTTGGAGTGATCGGGCCGCGAAAAGTTTTTCCGGGGATAATTCTCATGAAAATAAGTTGAGTAGCAGCGAATACAGCGATGATTTTCCAGGCAATTAACGAACCAAAAAGAAGTGGTATTTGCAAACCCTGACTGATGAAATTTTGCAAAGAGCCGTCATTCACGACGTTAATATGCCACATGAGCATAGCAGCTGGAGGACATAAGAGAATCAGCAATAAAGGGCCAATTGTTGTGCGTATCCAATAGCCCAGTCTACTCTGTTTAAGTGCAATTGTGTTATCCATTTCTACACAATGCATAAAAGACGAATTGCGGTCAAGATGACTCGAACATCCACCGAGTTTCCCCGACTAGAACCTGAATCTAGCGCGTCTACCAATTCCGCCATGACCGCGAATGAAATAGTCTA
Organism: Chlamydiota bacterium; assembly: GCA_013288895.1. Classification (GTDB taxonomy): domain Bacteria; phylum Chlamydiota; class Chlamydiia; order Chlamydiales; family Rhabdochlamydiaceae; genus JABDHB01. Next base: position 22,589 of record JABDAY010000003.1, read on the forward strand.
GCATTATTTTTCATATACGTCTATAATTGCGAGCAACACGGAGGATACAATGAGTGAGAATATCAGACAAGTGACGCAGGAAAATTTCAAAAAAGAATTAGAAAAAGGGTTGTTTCTCGTAGACTTTTATGCGGATTGGTGTGGCCCTTGCAGAATGCTTACCCCTGTTCTAGAGAAAATTGCACAGGAAATGGCCGGCAAAGTAACTGTTGTAAAATTGGATATCGACCATGCACAGCAAACTGCTTCTTCCTGTGATATCACTTCTGTCCCCACTTTGATTTTATTCAAAGATGGGAAAGAGGTTGGGAGGATTGTAGGACTCAGAGATGCGGAATCCATTAAACAGTTTATTAGACCTTTTGCATAACCTCATTTGCCCGTTAAAACAAATCTTTTCGGGCCAATTTTTATATCGTCGTCTCACCGACTTATTCAAGTCGCTTCGTCTCCGCTATCCGAGACAACTTCGTTGTCTCTAAAAATTTGCCTCGAAAATCTTTTGTTTTTCCGGACAAAGCAGGTCATGCAAAAGGTCTATTCAGACTTCTGTCTAAACCCAAGGACGTTGTTCAGAATTGACCAACGTCTCCCTTCTGGTTTCGCCAGATTGGTTTTACCAAGGACCCAAAGTTTGTACTGCTCTGCGGTAAAACCCTCAGTTTTTTTTAACTCGAGCCATTGATTGAGGAAAGTCAAAAATCTTCCGGAGCGTTCATTCACCGGATAGCCGAGTGAATCGGTTCCGACAGAAGGTGTTGGAGTGATGATGTGAAGGTTAGGGTGCTTACTGATCCATGGGATCGCCTGTGGTTCTGCCCATAAAAGTACCACTTCAGGTCCCGTTTGTAAAAAATCTTCATAAGTATTTAGAAGAATAATTTCCTTTTGGGGAAATATCGCTTTAGCAGTTAATGCGTAGGAGCTTCCTTTGAGAACTGCAATTTTAATGTTTTCTTTTTCCTTTAGATAAGAATGGGAAACGTAGTCTTCATTCTTGGGCCCCTTAACGACAAAGACATACTGACTCTGGACATAAGGTTCTGTAAAAGAGACTTTTTTTAGTCGCTCTTCGTTGATCGTAATTGCAGACATGCCGACATCATAAAGATTATTATCGAGGTCTTGGGAGATTGTGTCGTAATCAATAGGGATGAGTTCGAGGGAGCAATCAAGATCTTGCGCAAGAGTATAAGCCAACATAATGTCATATCCAGCCAGCTCTTTTTCCTGATTGTAAAAAGAGAAAGGAGCGACATCGGGATAATAACCCACTCGGAGTGTTTTTGTTCTTACGATCCTATCAAAAGTGTCTTCATTAGGCAGAATTTCTGCTGGGGATATCCCATTTCGAGAAGTGTGAATATGTGACTTTACATTTGAAAGGACGGCAATTTCATAAATGCTTTTGGTGGTGTTTCTGATAGGAGGAAAGGGATTATAAAAATAAAGAATTCCAAATAGAAATATCACAGGAATAAAAGTGATTGCAAGACTGGGTATAAATTTTTTCCAGTTGAAGCGGATCAATTTTCTACAAGCAAAGGTGATAAACAAAGAAAGGGTGGCAATCTCCATCGCAGAAGCCATCGATTGGAAACCAGCTGTGAATGGAATAGTGGTTAAAAATAGATCAATTGAATCAAGGGGAAGGCCAAGATTTTCGATCAGGAAGGTTAAGCTGTTGAGCCAAGAGCCAATGCCCACTGCGCCGAGCGATGTTAGAAAATTGATAATGAAAAGCTTAATCTGACTAAACACTGATAGAGGGACTTGGAAAAAAATCGAGCAGAACAAAATAAATAAGGCCATGAATAGCGAACCTAAAGGCACATTGAAAATGACTGAGACGGTACCCTGAATCTGGCTTTGCGCCTTATCATCTTTAGGGAGTAAAATTAAGGTTTCCCTTTGCACAAGCTGCATAATAAATGGCAAACATACAATAACTACATTGGTTGTGTAAGCAAGAAGTAGGACTGGGAGCATATCCTTTAGCCATTTAGTTCCATTTAAGGTGGTTAGCATACTTGTGAGTCTGGGAAAAATCCAGAAGACGACTGTGCAAATGGCGAGGATATAGAATAAGATATAGGTGGTTACTTGCTTAACTGTGGTGAGCTCCATTGTGCCTACCTGATAGGCGATGATCATGAAGGTTCCGACAGGGGTAATTTTACTAATCCAGGAGGTAAGAGTTGTCAGGGCATCAACAACTGTTTCTAAAAGGGACATCGCATTTTCTTTGTTTTTAATGCACATAAACGCGATTCCTAAAAGCACCGAGAAAACTACGATTGCTGGGACGAGATTATGCGTTAGTGCTGCAAAAATATTTTCGGGGATAAGAAGCTGAGCAAAGTTTAATGTGACTTTCTCTTCAGGATTATAAGTTGCAAGGCCTTTTGCTTTGATTTGAGGAAAACAAAAATAGACAAGGTAAATCACGAAGATATTGATCGCCCAGGCGAGTCCTAGAAAGATGACCCCTTTTTTTAAAATCTCTTTAGATTGGGCAATTCCTAATTGTCCTATCCCGTGGACGATCGCCGCTACTAAATAGGGGAGGATCGTGATTTTCAAAATCATGATGTAGGCATCTGTCCAAGGCTTGAAAAAGGTGAGGTAGTCACCAAAAAATAATCCAAAAAAGATCCCCACTAGGGTGGCAATGACCATCTGAAGAGTTAGCGAGTTTTTCAAATTATGCATGAAAATCAAACTTTTGTTGCCTTAAAGCTTCGTATAACACTATTGCCACAGTATTTGCAAGATTTAGACAGCGACTATTTTCTTTCATAGGCACTTTGTAGAAAAGATCGGGATATTTTTCATGGAATAGAGGTGGCAATCCTGAAACTTCTGATCCAAATACAAGATAGTCATTAGGCTGATAAGTGACCTCAGTGTGACTTTTTTTGCCGTGAATGGAAAAAAAATAGAATTTCTTTTCCGGTGTTAGGAACGCATCTAAACGATCAATATATTGGATATCGACCTCGTCCCAGTAATCAAGCCCTGCTCTTTTTAACATTCTACTTGAAGTGCTAAAACCAAGAGGCCTCACAAGATAGAGACTTGAGCCCGTAACGCTACATGTTCTCACAACATTTCCTGTATTCTGAGGAATCTGCGGCTGAAATAGGATGATGTTCATGGTACATACTTGATTGAAGGTTAGAATAAAAAGATCGGGCACGCACGCGGGCACGGGCACGGGCACGAAATCCGGAGGGAAAAGAAAGCTTAAGTACTTCCCTCTTTGGTGCCCGTGCCCGTGCCCGCGTGCGTGCCCGATCTTCCTTCTTAACTTTTATCTAACAGCCTCTGTTGCTGTTTCCGTTGCAGTAACGGGTGTTGCTATTTCAGCGTTTTGTGGTTGCGCGTTAGTTGTTACGGCGCTTTCCTCTTTTGGCTGAGCATTATTTGCTTTTACACATTCGATTTCAAATGTGAGCATGCTGTTTGGGGGGAGATATCCGTGCGTGCCATATCCCAGATCTGGGTGGATATAGACGGTTCTTTTCTCTCCTTCTTTCATCCCTACAAGTGCTTTGCTCAAACCCGGGATAGTCTCGTCAAGAGCAATCATCTCATCTTCTTTAGAAGAACCGAAAACTGTTCCATCGAGATATTTGCCGGTATATCTAATTAGGGGAGAAAAATGGGTTTGAATTTCAGCGCCTTCGCCTGCTTTTTCAATTTTGTATTGAAGCTTATTTTCTTCTAAAGAAATGATATTTGTTTCTTTTCCATTTTTTGCCATGAACTCTTCAGCTTTTTGCAAATTTTCAGCAGCTTTAACTTTAAAAGCTTTTTCCTGAACGGCTGTGATTGCCTTAACGCATTCTGCTTCTGTCATAGGAGCAGTTTTTCCTTCTGCGCAATCTTTGATCCCCTTGACAACTTGGGCAACATCGAATTTAAATCCGAGATTTTCGATATTTTTCCCAATCAAATGTCCAAAAGATTCAGATACTTTTGCAATATCGATTTCCACCTCTTCTTGCACAACGGGTGTCTCTTCGGGGTTATCTGCGAATAACGAAAGTGTTGCGAATAAACATATTAAACTAAATTTTTTCATAGAATCCTCCATAGACATACGATTTTATCTAGATCATACTTTAAAGCCAAGAGATTTCTGTAGTCTCACAGTCGATCTCTAATTCGTTAAGTTGTTGTTTTGAAACCTTTGCTGGAGCCTGCATCATGAGATCGCTGGCTTTTTGAGTTTTTGGAAAGGCGATCACATCTCGGATGTTCTCTGTTCCGGAAAGGATCATTACTAGCCGATCGAGGCCAAGGGCAATTCCCAAATGGGGTGGCGTTCCATATTTAAGAGCTTCGACAAAGAAGCCAAATTTTTCTTTTATTTGGTCTGGGGAGAGCTTGAGGGTTTGGAAAATCTTTTCTTGAAGTTCTCCACTATGGATCCGTTGCGAGCCTCCCCCTATTTCATATCCATTAAGGACAATGTCATAGGCCTGGGCGCGCATTTTTAATGGGGCGGAATCGAGCAGGTGGATGTCTTCAATATGAGGAGAAGTAAAGGGATGGTGTTCACTCTCTACCCTTTTTTCTTCTGTGTTATATTTGAACATGGGGAAATCGGTTACCCATAAAAACTTTAAATCACCGCTCTTAATGAGGTTGCGTTGTTTTGCAATATGGCGTCTTAAGTGATCTAGCCCTTGGTTAATTCTTTCTTCAGGCCCAGCTCCAAATAGGAGAAGATCTCCCACTGCCGCATTCATGGCAGATTCGATCTCGTTTAATTGTTCGGGAGTAAAGAATTTAACGATGCTCGAGGCCCATCCCTCTTCCCCTTTTTTCATCCAAGCAAGGCCATTTATTCCAAATTTAGAAACAAAGGAAATAAACCCATCGATATCCTTGCGTGATATGTCAGCGCCCCCTTTGACGCAAAGACCTTTCACGCAGCCCCCCCCTTCCAGCTCTTGCTTAAAAATCGTGAAGGAAGAGCGTTTTGCAATTTCGTCAATACGGATAAGTTCCATTCCAAAACGGAGATCAGGTCTGTCTGTTCCATATTTTTCTAAACATTCTTTGTAAGGTATATGAGGGAATTGATGTTCCTGGCCATGAAATAATTCTCTTAGCAATCCTTCAATAAGTCCCATCACTTCTTTCGGAGTACAGAAACTCATCTCCAAGTCGATTTGGGTGAATTCAGGTTGCCTATCCGCTCTTAAATCTTCATCTCTAAAGCAAGGGGCTATTTGGAAATAGCGGTCCAATCCCCCTACCATGAGGAGCTGTTTAAAGATCTGTGGAGATTGGGGCAGTGCGTAAAAATTTCCCGGATAAATGCGTGAAGGGACAAGATAATCGCGTGCGCCTTCAGGTGTTGATTTGGCAAGAATGGGGGTTTGAATTTCTAAAAACCCGTGTTTATCCAGATAATTTCTTGTAGTGATCATTACCTGATGTCTTATGATAAGTTTTTTAGTGATATCTCCCCTGCGTAAATCGAGGTAGCGGTATTTTAAACGGAGCTCATCATTGACTTCTGTTTCTTCTTCAGCAATGGAAAAGGGGGGAGTTTTTGCTAAACTTAAAATTTCAAGCTCTTTCACTTTAATTTCAATTTTCCCTGTAGCGAGTTTGGGATTTGTCATCCCCTCAGCGCGAGGGATCACTTCTCCTTTTATAGAGATCACCCACTCGGAGCGGAGCTTTGCTGCGTCGGCAAGAACTTTAGGATCGAAGATGAGTTGAGTGAGTCCAAAACGGTCTCTTAAATCGATAAAAATAAGGCCGCCGTGGTCTCTTCTTCTATGAACCCATCCAGAAAGGGTGACATGTTTGCCAATGTCTTTAAGACAAAGCGCCCCGCAATTGTGGGTTCTTCTATAATCCATATTTTTCCTTCAAAATCGAAACTAAATTAGAAAGTGGTGCAGACACGCTTTCCCTGGTTTCCATATTTTTTAATTGAACAATGCCCCCCTCTAGTTCTTGCTCACCTACGACAATGCAGTAGTGAGCTTTTAAACTGCTTGCTCTCTGCAAGCCAGCCTGAACTTTTCTTCCTGCTAAATCCATTTCAGCAGGAATATTTTCTCTTCTTAAGCTCGCTAGTAATTTAAAGCAAAACTCACACGCAGCCTCACCCATCCCAATTAAGAAAACAAAGGGGTGCGGCGGAGGTGGAATAGGAACATTTTGTTTTAACATTGTCTGCAAAATTCTTTCCAGGCCGGCGCCAAATCCGCAGGCAGGGAGCTCTGGCCCGCCGAACGTGGAAATAAGACCATCGTATCTACCGCCGCCGCCAATACTGTTTTGCGATCCGAGCGCAGTAGAAGTGATTTCAAACACAGTTTTATTGTAGTAATCAAGCCCGCGCACAAGTTTGGGATTGATTTGATAAGTTATCCCCAAGCTTTCAAGACTCTTACAAACATTTGCAAAATGTTCTTTAGCTTCAACGTCAAGCATATCCAATATGGATGGGGCATTTTCTAAAATTTTTTGATCGCCGCTGTCTTTTGAATCCAAGATCCTTAGAATATTTTTCGAAAACCGGTTTTGACTCTCTGGAGAAAGCTGACTAAAGTGGGGCTCTAAATAGGTGCGCAGCGCTTCTAAAAAGGTTGTGCGCGAATCTGCATTTCCAATGGAATTGACCATTACAGTCAAATCTTTTAAGCCCAATCTTCGATAAAGTTCGCATAATAAATCGATCACCTCGACATCTTGCTGCGCCCCTCCAATCCCCACGGCCTCAGCGCCAAATTGGTGGTGCTGCCGATATCTTCCTGCTTGGGGTCTTTCATAACGAAACATGGGACCAATATAAAAAAGTTTATGCACAGATCCACTGCTCTGCATATGGTGTTCGACAAAGGCGCGCATGACAGGAGCTGTACCCTCCGGTCTTAGGGTCATCGATCTTTCCCCCCGATCTAGAAAGGTATACATTTCTTTTGTAACGATGTCGGAAGATTCTCCTACCCCTCTAATAAAAAGCTCAGTCTTTTCAAAGATGGGCGTGCGGATCTCTTTAAATCCATAGTCTTGCGCCGTCTTTCTTATAACGCTTTCCAAATACTGCCACCGATCAGACGTGCACCACGCATCCTCAGCAGGCTGCTCTGGAAGAATGTCAAAAGTCCCTTTAGGTAATAAATAGTTCATATTGCTGTAAATTGTAGCATACGCAATTATTTTTGCGTAAGAGTTTAAAAGGAGTATCTATGAGCGTAGCAATTATTGGTGGGGGCCCTGCGGGAATTGTTTCTGCAAAATCTGCTTTAGAATGTGGCCTTGAACCGACCGTTTTTGAAAAAGGAGATGGTGTCGGGGGGCTTTGGAAACCAAAATCGGGTTCCGTATGGGACAGGATGAAAACCAACATCTCCCATCATACGTGCCTATTTTCTGATTTTCCATGGAACCAATCTACAAGCGACTTCCCCACACAAAGCGAAGTTAACGCCTATCTAGAAAGCTATGCAGAGCATTTCAAACTTAAACCCCATCTGCAGATGAACACGTCGATTCGGTCTGTAGAAAAGTCGAACGAAAAATGGCTGGTGATGTGGATCCATGATGGCCAAAGCCATTCCAAGACCTTCGACTACGTCCTCGTTTGCTCAGGGATTTTTTCTAAGGCCTATATCCCTCAAATTCCTGGCAGCGAAAATTTTGGAGGCCCCATCCTTCATGCAAAGGACTATAAAACACCCGAGGCTTTTAGAGAGCGGCGGGTGGCTGTGGTTGGCAACGCCTTTAGCGGATGTGAAATCACCGCTGAGCTCGCTCCCTCAGCAAAAAGTGTCACAAATATTTTCCACCGCGCCATGTGGATATTGCCTCGCTACCTCCCTTCGGCCAAGAAGCCTGAACAGAAGCTGCCTCTCGATTTGATTTTTTACAGTAGAGCTGCTAACGCAAGATCGCAGGGAGTTCCCGCCGAAGAGTTGAATGCAAGGAAGAGCAATTGGTTCCGCGGCCTAACGAAGCAGGGAGAAAAGTGTCCTGAACTGGCTGTAGAAACCGCCCCTTCGTCTTCTCAGTTTGTGGTCATTTCCGACGCATATACTGAGCAAGTTGAAGCGGGGAAGATAGCGCTCAAGAAGGGCTCGATCGAACGGATGGAACAGGGCAAGCTCATCTTCAAAGATGGGAGCGCTCTCGATGCCGATGCCGTTATTTTCTGTACGGGCTACCAAACTGAAATCCCCTTTTTTAGTAAAGATATTCTATCATCTCTGGATTTTGACCCCGCAGATCAACTCCAGCCGCTTCTCTTACACAAAACCGTTTTCCATCCCAACCTGCCAGGCATTGCCTTCATAGGCATGTACAGAGGACCCTTTTTTGGTATCTTGGAATTGCAGTCTAGATGGGCCTGTATGGCTCTTAGTAAAAAAATCACAGCCCCATCAAAACAAGAAATGGAAAATGGGATACAGGTCGAACGGCAAATTAGAGAAGCCCGTCCACGGCCGCAATTTCCCCACGGCGATTATGTAAATTTTGCAGACGATTTAGCTAGGCAGATCGGAGCATTGCCAGACTGGAAAAAGTTCGAAAGCGAAAATCCCAGCCTGCATAATAAATTATGGGAAGGTCCGCTGACGGCAGCTTCATACAGGCTCACGGGCTTTGGATCTAACCCGGATGTAGCTTTGCCACTAATCGACAGAATCAATCAAGCCGCATCGTAAGAGTTGAAGAGGAAGATCGGGCACGCACGCGGGCACGGGCACGGGCACGAAAGAGGGAAGTACTTAAGCTCTCTTCTCTTTGGTGCCCGTGCCCGTGCCCGCATGCGTGCCCGATCTTCTCCCTTTCCTCTCTTCTTTTTATCTTTCTTCAAGTTCTTTGATGATTTCGCTCAGGAAGGAGAGCCAGACGGAGAGTTCGCTCAGGCGGGGATCTTTTTGATAGCTGTAGTGGAGTTTTTTAAGTATTTCGAGGAAAGGAAAGGGGGTCCATTCCATTCCGACATGTTTGAATAAATAGGAGCCAAAAGAATGGTCCTCATGAGGGGGATAGTTGAGGATTTGTTTGATAAGGAGTTTTAGCTTTAAGGCCTGGGAGGGGAATTGTTTGAGCATGTAATCATTTTGGCAAATCTCATTAAGTTTGTGCCAGACTTCAGAAAGGTCTTGGATATACTTGAGGTTTTCTCCTTGATCATCGCGGGCAAGCAGTAAAAGCATTTGTTTAAAAATAAGGAGTTGGTCTGTGACATATTGTTGGTCAAGGGTGGTAATTTCTGATCTGTTTGATGATTTTGCAAAAGGGAATAGGAAAAAGAAAATTTTTCTTATAATGACGACCAGGCTGACGAGCATAAACCCGATGTTTTTTTGGGCAACTGCCTGATACCTTTCGGCTTCCTCTTTCTTGTCTCTTTCAAGATAATGGGCTCTGCCAATATAGTCTCTAGGCTCTTCTCGGTTTATAGGAGGTTTTTTAAAATCGTTCATGAAATGTGATCATCTCATTTTGAAAAGGAATTGTAAAGAAAAAATTCCAAGTGTTTGTAATAAAAGGTCTTTCCTTTATACTCCCTTCAAAAAGAAGGTATGGAATGGGCTGGCTAAATTTTTTAAAAACAGTATCGAACGTTTCTGAGATACAAGATGAGGGTGAAGTCAAGAAGCGTTATAAGTATTGGCGCTGGCGCGTTTTCATGGGGATGTATATCGGGTACATTTTTTATTATTTTACGCGCAGAAGCTATAGCTGTGTCATGCCCGTTCTTATGCAAGATCTTGGATTTGATAAAACCGATCTAGGCATTTTAGGAAGCGTTCTTTCCATCACTTACGGCGCAAGCAAATTCTTAAGCGGCATTTTATCTGATCGTTGCAATCCCCGTTTCTTTATGAGTATTGGTCTTATCTTAACGGGTATTTTTAATATTTGTTTTGGGATGTCTTCATCCATTATATTCTTTGCGATTTTTTGGGGCTTAAATGGGTGGTTTCAGGGCTGGGGCTGGCCTCCTTGTGCAAAACTGTTAACTCACTGGTATTCACAAAAAGAAAGGGGAACATGGTGGGGAATGTGGAACACCTCAATGAGCGTTGGCGGTGCACTCATCCCTGTTATTGTTGCCTTTTGTGCAACCCATTGGAACTGGCGTGTTGCCCTTTATTTCCCTGGAGTCATGTGTATTGGTGTCGGATTGTTCCTCCTTTATTGTTTAAGAGATACCCCCCAATCGATGGGACTTCCTGCGATAGAAAAATTTAGAAATGATTATCCTGCGGCTAAGGTGATAGAGGATAAGAAAGATGTTTCTGCAAAGGAAATCCTATTTAAATATGTTCTAAGTAATAAGTATGTTTGGCTTCTCTCGATCTCTTACTTTTTTATTTATATCATCCGTATTGCTATGAGCGATTGGGGAGCTCTTTATTTTTTAGAAACGAAAGGATATTCCCTCATGATGGCTAACACGTGCACAGGCGCTTTTGAGGTGGGGGGATTTTGTGGGAGTCTTATAGCTGGCTGGTCATCGGATAAGATTTTTAAAGGCAAAAGAGGGCCTGTATGCATTATTTATAGTTTGGGTGTTATTTTCGCTGTTCTTATGTTGTGTAATTCCGCGGGAGTTCTCGCGTTAAGTTACATCGGCATGTTTTCTATCGGCTTTCTAGTTTTTGGTCCCCAAATGTTAATAGGGATGTTCGCCGCAGAAGTTTCTCATAAAAATGCAGCGGGAACAGCCAGTGGTTTTGCAGGCTGTTGGGCGTACGCTGGCGCAGCTGTTGCCGGTTATCCTCTTGGCCTCATTACTCAAACCTGGGGCTGGTATGGCTTTTTTGCCTCCCTTGTTACTTGCGGCATCCTCGGCACCCTCCTCCTCCTCCCCCTCTGGTCCGTCACCGTCAATCCCAAATACCTTAAGAAAGAAGAGCCTTCACCTGCTGAATCTTAAGAAAACGCAAAACGCAAAACAAAAAACGCAAAACGGAAGAAACGAAGAGAACTTAACCTCTTTCTTTCTTCGGTTTTGCGTTTCTTGTTTTGCGTTTTGCGTTTCTCTTTATATCTTTCTTCGTTTATTCTTAGGTGCATGACACCTCTTCATGTTCATTCTCAATACTCTATACTTAATGGGACTGCGTCTGTCGCGGCGCTTGCTGCGTATGCAAAGAAGATGGGGTTTAGCTCTCTTGCGCTGACCGATCAGGGGAATTTGCATGGGGCTGTCGATTTTTATAAGGCTTGTAAGGGGGAAGGGATTAAGCCCATTTTGGGGTGTGAACTCATGATGGCCCCCTTCTCGCGGCATGAGAAGAAGCGGATTCCGGGTGTGGCTGCAGGTGTGCCGCTGATTCTTTTGGCGAAGGATGGAGTGGGATATAGCAATCTTTGTAAGTTGAGCTCTCTTGGATATTTGGAAGGATTTTATTATACGCCGCGGATCGATAAAGAAATACTTGGGCAGCATTCTGAGGGGCTCATTTGTTTATCGGGCTCTGTGCTTCATCCCTTCATTCTACAAAATAAGCAGGAAGAGTTGCTTCAGGAAGTGGAGTGGTATAGGGGCGTTTTTAAAGAGAATTTCTATTTTGAAGTGCAACGCCATTTAATGAAGGAAGAAGATATTGTAGCAGACGGACTTGATAAAGAGGGGTGGGCTTATGAAAACTATAAAAACAATGTTGCAAATCAAGAAAAAATTATTAACTGTTTGAGGGATCTATCGAAAAAACTGGGAATTGAGTGTGTTGCAACCAATGATATTCACTATCTTGAGCGAGAAGATTTTCGCGCGCATGAAATTTTAATGAATATCCAGTCAGGGGAGCCTTGTGAAATCTGGGAAAAAGATTCAGCGGGAAATCTAAAAAATCGGGTGCGCAATCCAAAGAGGGAGACTACCCCTTCACACGAACATTATTTTAAATCAAAAGAGCAAATGCAGGAGCTCTTTAGAGATTTTCCTGAAGCCCTTGAGGTGTCAGATAAAATTGCACAGCAGTGTTCTTTAGAGCTCGACTTTAAAACAAGATATTATCCCCATTATACCCCTCCTGAAGTGAACGGTGAAATATTGAGCAGGGAAGATTTTTTAAAGCATCTTTGCGAAGAGGGATTGAAACAAAGATATACGAAAGAGCGGCTGGGTAAGGTGGGAGAAAAATATCCTGACAAAGACCCTTGGAAGGTTGTGACTGATAGGCTTCAATATGAGCTTGAGATCATCACATCAAAGGGGATGTGTGATTATTTATTGATTGTTTACGACTTTATCAATTGGGCAAAACAGCAAGGGATTCCGATGGGCCCAGGGCGAGGGTCAGGTGCGGGATCGATTATCCTTTATTTGATTGGGATCACAGATATTGAGCCTCTGCGCTTTAATCTTTTCTTTGAGAGGTTTATTAATCCTGAACGGATCTCTTATCCTGATATTGACGTCGACATTTGCATGGAGAGGCGTTCAGAGGTGATCGATTACACGGTGCGCAAATATGGGAAAGATAAAGTAGCGCAGATCATCACTTTTGGTACGATGAAAGCAAAAATGGCGATCAAAGATGTGGGGCGCGTCCTCAGTGTCCCTTTAGCTAAAGTTAATGCCCTTTCTAAGCTCGTCCCGGAAGACCCTACAATGACTTTGGAAAAAGCATTCGAGCTCGATCCAGAGTTAACTCGTCTTTATGAATCAGACGAGGAGGTGCGTATTATTATTGATATTGCGAAAAAACTAGAGGGTTCAATTCGCAATACAGGGATTCACGCTGCAGGACTCATTATTGGTGCAAAGCCGATCATTGATCTTATTCCTATTTGCACGGCTAAAGATTCTGAAATGGTTGTCACACAATATTCCATGAAACCTGTGGAAGCCGTAGGAATGCTTAAGATCGACTTTTTAGGATTAAAGACTCTAACGGCAATACAAAAAGCGGCAGATGCGGTTAAACAAAACTATGGAAAATCGATCGATTGGGTCAACCTCTCTTTAGAAAACAAGATCACCTTTTCTTTGCTTAACCAGGGAAAGACAATGGGGGTCTTTCAGCTAGAGTCAAGCGGAATGCAAGAACTTGCCAAGCAACTTCATATTGATAAGTTTGAAGAGATCATTGCGGTAGGCGCCCTTTATCGCCCAGGTCCCATGGAGATGATCCCCTCTTTTTGCAACCGTAAGCATAAAAAAGAAGAGATAGAGATAGATCATCCCCTGATGGCTGATATTCTCGCAGAGACATACGGGATTATGGTGTATCAAGAGCAGGTGATGCAAATTGCAAGCCTCCTTGCGAAATATACACTTGGAGAGGGGGATGTTCTAAGAAGAGCGATGGGGAAAAAAGATAAAGAGGAAATGTCTAACCAAAGACAAAAATTTCTCAAGGGCGCTCTTGAATGTGGAATCGATCAGGAAACTTCGATGAAGATCTTTGATAAGATCGAAAAGTTTGCTTCCTATGGATTTAATAAATCGCATGCTGCGGCTTACGGGTACCTCACTTATGTGACAGCTTTTTTTAAGGCTAATTATCCCAGAGAGTGGATGGCTGCTCTCATGACAACCGATAGAGAAGATATCACTAAAGTTGCCAAAATTATTAGAGAAGCTAAAACAATGGGAATAGCCATCCTCCCTCCCGATGTGAATGAATCTGGAAGAGAGTTTGCTGCAACAGCAAAAGGGATCCGCTTTGCGCTTACTGCAATCAAAGGAGTGGGAGAAGGGGTGGTCGATGTGATCATTGAAGAGCGGATTAAGAAAGGTCCCTTTACATCCCTCTATGATTTCTTTAAAAAGATCGATACAAATAAAGTGGGAAAAAAAGTTGTTGAACATTTGATTTATGCTGGGGGCTTTGATTTTACTCTCTGGTCGCGCCAGGAACTTGCGATGAGCGTCGATCCGATGTTTGATGCAGCTGATCAAGAGCACAAAGAGAATAAAAAGGGGGTGCTTAGCTTATTTAACCTCTTAGAAAAAGAAGATAACCGCTTTCTTGCTCCGCCTAAAATAAAACAAAAGCTATCGAAGGGTGAAATTCTAAAAAAAGAAAATGAGCTTCTAGGGTTTTATCTCTCCGGTCATCCAATGGATGAGGTAAGGGGGAGCTTGCACCGTCTTTCCTGCGTTCCACTTGCGCAGATCGTAGAAATGCCCAGTGGTAGTATTGTAAGAACAGCGTTTATTATTGAGTCTATTAATTTGAAAGTTTCTACTAAGACTCAAAAAAAGTTTGCCGTTCTTATGATCAATGATGGGATGGAAAGGCTTGAGCTCCCCATATGGCCCGAACTTTATGAACAAAAACATCACCTCCTTGTTGAGAATCAATTGATTTACGCTGTCTTGCAAATTGATGCCGGCCCAAAACTCCAGTGTCGCTGGTTTGACGATTTGACAAAAGCAAATGAAAATATGGTACAGGACTGCGATCATGCCTATGATAAGGCAAAAGTTCAGATAAAGATGTCGCAAGAGAGGGAAAAAAGACTTACAGTTGTAAAACCCCCCTCTATTGCACTCAAGGAAGAAATAAAAATGATCACATTAAAGATTAATATTGAAAAAGCTCGTTTAAGCCATTTTCTCAAATTAAAGGAATTATTTCGTGCATCAGGTGGGGCGACGCCGGTCAATCTTGAATTTTATAATGACCAAAATAAAGTAAGCCGCATTGCAATTGCCCCTCAATGGGGGGTACAGTGGAATAAAAAATTGGAAGAGGATCTCAAGCAAATTGACAGTATAGTTGAGGTAGGGTATTCTCCACAGTAAAAACCAAGGATTTTATGCGTAATTTATTGATCGCTCTTTCATTAATGACTATGCCTCTTGTGGCTTCCATCCAGGAAACATTTAATGCCGCTGTAGAAGCTTACGAAAATAAAAACTGGACAGAACTTCTTAAACTAACAGAGGATCTTACAAAAAATTATTCAAAAACTCCTTTTGGGCAGGAAGCCCACTTTTTCCTAGCGGTTAGCTATTACAACCTTAAACAATATGAGCCTTCTAATAGGCAATTTACAGTCTACTTAAAAAGCCAGGCTACTCCAAAGCATTTTGAAGAGGCCATCGAATATAAATTTGCAATTGCCGAGCAATTTAAAGCGGGCGAGAGAAAGCATCTCATGGGAATGGAGAATCTTCCAAAATGGATCTCTGCAAGAGAAGATGCTATTGCAATCTACGATGAAGTGATCACCGCTCTTCCCCACCACGATATGGGCGCACGGGCCCTTCTTGGCAAAGCCATCCTCCTTTTTAAAGAAGAGGAATTTAAGCCTAGCATTGAAACATATCAAACCCTTATTCGTCGGTTCCCTAAGCACCCACTTGCAGTAGAAAGCTTTATTGGAATTGGGGAGGTTTATTTCACTCAAGCCAAAAAAGAGTATACAGATCCCGATTTTCTTGACCTTGCAGAGATTAATATCCGCAAATTCAAGGCGAGCTTTCCTCTACATGAAAAGATTGCTGAGGCTGAACAAAAGCTTTGTCAAATGAAAGAACTTTATGCAAAGAACCTTTATGATACAGCCCAGTTTTACGAAAGGACAAATAAGGCAAAGGCCTCTTTGATTTATTATTCTCAACTCATTGCAAAATACCCCAACACCAAGCTAGCAGAGCTCTCTAAGGAGCGCCTAGAAGTTTTACAGAAATAAGAATATTAACAGGATGGCAGGATGTGCAGGATAGAAGAGGGAGATCGGGCACGCACGCGGGCACGGGCACGGGCACGAAATCCGGAGGGAGAAGAGAGGTCAAGTACTTCCCTCTTTCGTGCCCGTGCCCGTGCCCGCGTGCGTGCCCGATCTTCTTCTTATTTTATGGCGATTGTAATCTTGCTGGTTCTCGCTGGTTGTCATTATCGGTTTGAGGACCAGGTATGCGAGGAGAGGAGGGTGAGTTTGACGATCCCCTATGTCCAGGGAGATACAGATGGAATGCTTACTGACGAGCTCACTAGGCAATGTGCGCAGTCAGGGCTGTTTGAGTGTGTGCAAAATGGGGGAGAATACACTTTAAAAGTAAAAATGATTGCCGATAGCAATAATCGGATTGGTTATCGATACGATCGGAATGCCCAAACAGGCCAGGTTAAAAAAAATCTCATTCCTGTAGAATATAGAAGATCGGTGTTAGCTGAAGTCACATTTATCAGGTCTTGCAGCGAGGAAGTGATTTTTGGGCCTGAGGCCATTTTTGCTGACGGGGAATTTGATAGCGTAAACCCATCTGTGCTTGACGATCTTACATTTGTCAATCCTCTTGGGATAAGAGAGAAAATCATCCAGTTTTCTTTGGGTCAGCTTGATTCAGAAGAAGGAGGGACAGACAATGTTCGTGTTCCCTTATACAGACAACTCGCTCAATCTATAGTCGACGGGATGATTAATCATTTATGATAGAAAAAACCTATTTTTTAGCAAATCTGAGTGAACTTAAAAAAGTCATGCCTTGGATTCAAGAGCATATAGCTAAAGCTGGTTTTTTACAACCCGATATCCGCCGCATTGAACTTGCCATGGAAGAAGCCCTCGTCAACATCATGCAGCATGCACACCTTTCAAAGACCGATCTCGTAGAACTCACGTGCGCTATTTCAGACACATCTATCGAATTTATCCTAAAAGATAAAGGAGCTCCTTTCAATCCTCTTACCTCTCTACCACAAATAAACTCCACCGAAACCTTAGAACAAAAAAAAGAAGGAGGGCTCGGCCTTTTCATGATCAAAAAATTCATGGACGAGCTTTTCTACGAACGACAAGAACCATACAATGTATTGCATTTGAAGAAACGCAAATCGCAAAACGCAAATCGCAAAACAGAAGAAAAGAAGACTTAAGTTTTTCTTTACGCGAAGCGTTTTGGAGAGGTAATTGCAAAAGTCTATCTTAAACCACGAAGTGGTAATCAAATCGCGTAGCGATGGCAGTTGCTAGCCGGGGGTGACCAGCGGGAACCCCCGGAAAACGTTCACCTCCACATCAGAGCCGCGAACAGCGGCGACAGATGCAAAAAGAGTGTCGCCGCTGTTCGCGGCTCTGATGTGGGATGGGCAATTTCCGGGGGTTCCCTCTGGTCACCCCCGGCTAGCAACTGTAGCCGCATTCGCGGCAAAATTACCACTTCGTGGTCTAAGATAGACTTTTGCAATTACCTCTCCAAAATGCTTCGCATTAAAGAAAAGCTCTAAGTCTTCTATTATTATGTTTTGCGTTTTTTTATCCGCTTTTTTTCTTGCCCATGGAATTGATGATCGATTCAGTGTCGATCACTTCGGAGAGGAAATGTTGGAGGATTTTTAGGATATAGCGGGGAGTGTTGTAGACCCCTGTAGTGGAGAAGACGAGTTCGAGATGGGGTTTGGTTTGGATCATGAGGGCTACAAAAGTGATGGTGGTGGGGTTATCGTTAATGAGACTAGGGACGATCCAAACGGCAAACTGATCATTAAATAAAGTCACTTTATCATCGGTTTCGAGAACATGAAAGTAATTGGAAAATGATGTGGTGGTAGTGATTTCGTCTAATTGGGCATTATTTAAGAGACCCAGGTCTTGCATCAGATTGATATTTACAGAGATGACCCCATCAGGAACCCATTTTGGTAAATTTTGGGAAAACTCCTTATACGCATCTTCTAATTGTACTGGATCGCTCATTAATTATCCCCTCTAGGATCAGTATAGGGCGTTTATAGGCCCATGTCAAGAATTTTATTCACATATCTCATCTTTCTTTGAACTTGTAAAGATTTAATTTTTTGGGTAATTTTACCTTCTTTATGCGCATGTTATGCATTCTAACCTTTATTATATTTTCTTATCAGGTTCAGGCTAAACAGCTTAGAACTGATGTTTCCGTGCCAATTGCCGTTCTTATAAATGGGGAAACGGGCGCGATACTTTTTGAAAAAAACGGACATTTAGTGACCCAGCCGGCTAGCATTACCAAAATTGTGACTGCTTTATACGCCTTGGAGAGGAAGGGGGACGATTTGGATGTTCCAATTGTGGCTTCACAAGATGCTGTGAGCGCGGTTCCCGAAAAAGTAAGGATGGCAAATCCTCTTAAGTATCCTCCATATAGGCTTGAAGTGGGAGGAACGCATATTGGAATTAAGGTGGGTGAGGTCTTGACTTTTCGGACTCTTTTATATGGACTTATGCTCTCTTCTGGAAATGATGCTGCTAACGTGATTGCGGAGTATGTTTCGGGCAATATTGGCAAATTTTCTCAGGAAATGAACGCATTTCTGAAAAAAAATGGGATCACTACAACAACATTATATAATGCTCATGGGCTTCCTTATCCTAACCATGTGACTACTGCTTATGAAATGGCAAAAATATCTGCGCTTGCCATGAGAAATCCCCTATTTCGGCAAATTGTAAAGACGGTCCGCTATACAAGACCCCAAACAAATAAGCAACCTGAGAGCTACCTTTTGCAGTCTAACAGACTCCTGAGATCTGGACCCTCCTTTTACCCTAAAGCCATTGGGATAAAAACTGGCTATTCTTCAGTTGTAGGATCAAATCTTGTTGCAGCTGCAGAACATGAAGGGAGGGTTTTAATTGCTGTCCTTTTAAATGCTCAGGATAAATACCAAAGATATCGGGATACCATTGCCCTATTTGAAGCTGCCTTCCAAGAAGTGAAAACCACTCGCATCCTTTTTACCAAACAGTATGATCATTTCTCAGTTCCCATAAAAGGAGGGAGCATTCCATTAGAGGCCGCTTTATCAGAGGATTTGAAAATTGAATATTACCCTGCCGAAGAGCCCAACTTTAAAACTGTCCTCCACTGGAACAAACCCCAAATGCCCATTTTAAAAGACCAACTGGTAGGTGAGGTTCGGGTGATCTCTGACGCTAACAGGATGATTAAAGTAGCCCCTATCTATGCTACGCGCGACGTTCCTAAAACCACATGCTTTCGCTTGAAGGAGATCTTCTCCAACAAGATCACTTTATTGACATTGCTTATGCTTTTTTTCACGGGTAGCATTTTTCTAGTCACTCGTAAAAAATCCGCTTCTGAATAATTAAAGGAGTTTATTATGTCTGGAATAACAATGGGGAGAGAACCAGAGGCTCGCTCTTCTTTTAATGTATCATCTTTTCGACTGAATAAATTGACCTTATCTAAAGAACCTAATTTAGTCAGGGATGTTGAAACTCTCTCTTTGGAATTTAGGAAAGGCGTTAATGTACTTGTGTGGTTGTTCATTCCTAATGATGAAGAATGTAATCGTATTATTGCCTCATTTCCCCATCTTCGTTGTATTAAAGTAACAGATAAACCTCAGAGATCGTTGTTAACGGATGCATGAGTAAAAAGTGAAAGGAAGTCTTGCAACGAGAGTTGTTCGGGGCGGGCGGTTTCGAAGGGGGCGAGATTGAGGTTGGGGTAATCTTTTTTCAAAGAGGCGCGGAGCATTTTGCGCCGCTTTTGGAAAGCGGTGCGGACAAATTGGAAGAATTTTTCTGGGTGATCTAGGTTAGGAGGTTTTTTTAGGGTTAGTTTTACGAGGGCAGAATCGACTTTGGGTTTTGGATAAAAACAGTTTGGAGAGATGGTAAAGCAATATTCTGCATCGGCAAAGAATTGGAGGAAGATGGTGAAGCTACTGTAGTCTTTCGTGTTTTTTTTTGCGATGAAGCGCAAGGCTACTTCCCGCTGTACCATAACGGTGATGGTGCTGATTTTATTGTAGAGTGGAAGGAGTGTAGCTAATATGGGTGTTGTGATTTTATAGGGGAGATTGGCAACCACTTTGGCTTTTTTAGGGATGTTTTTCCAATCAAACTTGAGACAATCCGCCTCGATAACTGTTAAGTTTTTCTGACCCCTATCTAGAGCTCTTGCAAGGGTGCGATCCATTTCGATAGCGATCACTTTGGCTTTGGCTTCTAAAAGTTTTTCGGTGAGCGCTCCGGGCCCAGGGCCAATTTCGTAGACAAGATCGTCTTTTTTAATTTCAGCGGCTTTGACAATTTTATCTAAAATATTACCATCGATGAGGAAATTCTGAGATAAAGACTTTTTTGCATGAACTCCATGAGATGCTAAAAACTCATGGAGCTCTTTTGGTTTAAAAATACCCACTAATTAAGGGTAAACGGTTGGAAATTAGGCGGGACAAGATCGCTCCAGAATTGTTGATCATATCCATAGCGAGTGCGCAGTCTTTTGATATAGCGAGATGATTCCTTGTTAACCTCTAATTGTAGTAGCTCATCTTTGATAGTGTTAGCTACCCTTTGAAATAGGGGATGTGTTGTCGCGTTGTGATCTTTTCTGTGAAAGATTCTCACCACATTGCTATTGTCAATACGACTTTGTTGCAGCACAGGGAAGCTAAACTCTCCATTTTGTAGGGAAGTGAGAATGGATTGGTGGGAAGTAGAAAGATCTTTATTTTCTGTTACGTAGTCTTGGGATACTGAAATGGAAACAGCTGGGTCGAGATTTTCTTGGGCTTTGAAATTTGCAGCCACTTCTTCAACATCTTTTTTCTCGGCTAAGAGACATTGGTAGAATTTTTCCCCGATTTCCTCAGCATTAAAATTTTTGGGTGCACGGATGGAAACTACCTGGTAGGTCCAAGTTTCTTTGGGGGGATTGTGTGTGCAAAACTCGGTATAGGCTTTTTTTACGTCCTTGGAATTGACGTTTGCAAAGGCCTTTGAATGGACTTTGAACCAGTTCATTTTTTGAACGATGAGCTCATCGTGGATCATACTGCGCGCTTCTTCGTAGGTAACCCCAATTTTATCAAGGCTGGCCATCACATTGGGGCCAAAACGCATCTGGATCTCTTCTCTGACATCTCCATCTGTTGTTTTGATCTCTTTTTCAGCTGCATCAGCGAGGATCAGTTCGTTGTCGATCAATTGATCGAGTGTGGAGCGCCACTGGGCATTATAAAATTGGATTTTAGCTTCCTTAGAAGCTGCGTATTGTGGGTAATACCGGTCTAAGTAAAGATCCATTTTTTTCATAACGTCTAGGACAGAAATGGTTTTGCCCATGACTTTTGAAAGGATCCGGTTGTGTACAACGATTTCTTCATTCTGATCAGCATGAAGAAGGCTAGTGGCTATAAAAACAAGGGAGAGTAAAAATTTCATCATAAGAGTATCCTATCAAATCGGTTTTCTTTTGTAAACAACTCCATAAAATCCATCCATGCCTCCTTCTTGGGGAAAAATTTTTAATTCCTTTACAATCTCTAACCCAAAAGTTTTTATAAAGTGGGCCGTTTGCTCCTCGTTTTCTTTTGGAAGGATGCTGCAAGTTGTGTAAACAATTTGTCCTTTTGGATGTAAAAAATCTAGTGCTTTTTTAAAAATCTCTCGTTGCTCAAGATGCAAACGTTCAATTACTTCAGAGTCGATCTTCCATTTCATGTCGGGGTTGCGCCTAATTGTCCCAAGACCGCTGCATGGAGCATCGACAAGAACCCACTCCATTTTGTGTTTTAAACGATTCTTTTTGGGATCGTCATAATACATGAGTTGTGCATTTTGTATTCCGGCTCTCTTCAGTCTTTTTTTTGCTTCTTGCAGGGTAAAATCGCGGATGTCATGCAGATAAATCACCCCTTTATTTTCCATTGCGGGGGCAAAAGCTAAAGTTTTTCCTCCAGAGCCTGCGCAGTAATCAAATACATGTTCCTTTGGCTGAGGTTTTACAAGTTTTGCGAGGAGCTGGCTCCCTTCATCCTGAATCTCAAAAAGACCTTCCTTAAATTCTGGAAGTCCAAAAAAGTTGATCCTTTTATGGAAGGTGATCCCTTCTTCAGACTGGATTGTAGGAGAGACCTCGTATAGTCCCTCCCATTTTTTTAAAAGCGCTTCCCTAGTGATTTTTAAAGCATTAGCTCGAATGGTAGTAGGAGCTTTGGTATTGCTAATAAGGCAAAACGCCATCGCCTTTTCTTCTCCAAAGGCATTTGCTATTAGCTGAAATAATTCTTTTGGAAAACTGACCCGAATATGAGGAGGTATAGTCGTGTCAGCCGCGTAATCTAGGGGATTGATGGAGCTATAAATTTTATATCGGGATTCCCAACTTGCAGGCCCTTTAGATAAATAGTCTAACAACCCACGCCATCGGATCATTCCGTAAATCGGTTCGCAAATGGCAGCGCGTTCTTTAGAACCAATATTTTTATGTTTTCGCAAATAATGGCTAAGAAATACATCCAGTGGTTTTGTTTGTATTGAATTGAGGATACTAAAGATGTGATGCTCAATAAATTTGCTATTCATAGAAATTACCATGCAGTATAACATTAATATTTTATGGAGGGAACATAAATGAATCCTTTACAGTTAATCATTCTTTTTTTGGGGAGAATGTGCCTCAGCACAATTTTTATTTTGTCTGCTCTAAATATTCTTGTGGATTGGCAAGGGAATCAAACTTTAGTTACAAATGCCCTTTCTGATATGCATCAGAGCCCTCAAATAAGTTCTGTCCTGGATTTTGCCTCTTCCCATCTCACACTTGTTTTGGTACTTGGAACCATGTTTCAGCTTGTAGGAGGAGTTTTCGTGTTTTTAGGAATAAGGGTAAGATTTGGTGCTCTTCTCCTTATTTTATTTTTGATCCCCTATACGATACTATTCTACCCCTTTTGGCTTACTCCTCATGATCATGTTCAGAAGGTGATGTTCTTAAAAAATATGAGCATCTTAGGGGGATTATTGATTCTCCTGGCCTTTGGCAAGGGCAAAGTTATTAAACCTAAGCCTGTAAAAGAATGATCTTCCTCAGTTTTTTAATAGTAGCATTGGGTCATTTTGAGAATTTTTCGCTGTTTGGTGTATTCACTTCCCTTTTTGGGTATGCTCTTTTTTGGAAAGGGCTAGCAACGGTTAAAAGACCATTTCTTGTAGCAACTGTTTGGTTTGCCCTTCTACAAGGGTGCTTTCTTTTTTGGATGACATCCATCGAGTATCAGGGAATATACATCCTATTTGTTTATCTTTTTTTGCTTGTCTTTCTCGGCATACAATGGGGGGTGATGAGCCGTTTGGTTGTTTTGAGATACAATATTTTACTTATTGCTTCCCTTTGGACCCTTTTTGAATGGGGGAGGCAGTTTATTTTATGCGGCTTTTCTTTAAATCCATTGGGGCTTGCTTTAGCTTCTACTGATTATTCTTTGCAATGGGCTTCAATTTGGGGGGTTTTAGGCCTTTCATTTTGGGTGATGTGGATAAATCTTGCGGCCTACCGGCAAAAGCATGCAATGGCCGCTATTTTATTTTTGATCCCTTACCTATTTGGAGTGATTCATATTAAATACCATGATGCATCATCAAATCTCAAGCCCATAAGTGTAGCCATAGTGCAGACAGATTTACTCCCTTCGCAAAAGGTCCCTATGAGAAACAGGATCCATGATTTTATTTCCCATCCTGTGCAATGGGAAAATATTTTGAAGTGTTTAAACGGGGCTCCGAAGGCAGATTACATTATACTGCCAGAAGCGGCGCTTCCCTTTGGAATTTTAAAAAATGGAGATGCCTGTCAAGAGTTAGCAGATTATTTTGGGGCTGAGGTTATAGTTGGGCTTGATGATAAAAATTTCAATGCGGCGTTTCACTTTATACCTCATTCAGACAAATGGGAACGTATTGAAAAACAAGTTTTACTCCCCTTGGCTGAATATTTGCCGTTTGAATGGGCAAGATCTCTCACAAAATATTATGGGATTACAGAATTTTTTACTCCAGGCAGCGAGACTAAAATTTTTACTGGGAAAGTTCCTGTAGCAGTGTCTATTTGCTATGAAGAAACTTTTTCTTCGTATGTTCGGAAAGGAAGGCAAAAAGGGGGGGAGCTTTTAGTCAATCTTTCAAATGATGCTTGGTATCCTTATTCTATTTTAGGCGAGGAGCACTTTAAACACGGTAAAATTCGCGCCATAGAGAACGGGGCCTATCTGGTTAGGGCTTGTAATATGGGCGTGAGTGGTGTGGTAGACAGTTTGGGTAGGACGGTTTCAAAAAAAGATACGCCAGGCGTTTTGTTTGCTTCGTTTGTCCCTTATAGTTATAAAACTTTCTATGGTTTTTGGGGAGATATGGCAATCATTTTTTTGTGTCTTCTCGTTTTGTTTTTTAAACTTGCTCAAAATATTATACTGGGGTACCCTTTTACGGAACAAGGTAGTGGGTAAGATGAAGCAAAAGAGCATACAAAATACAATATCCTCATCAGGTGTTGGGCTATTTACTGGAAAAAAAGTGAATATCACTTTAAGCCCTGCAGACGTTGATCATGGAATTGTTTTTCAGCGAGTGGATCTCCCGGATAAGCCAAAAATTCCGGCGAATATAAAGTTTGTAAAAGAAACTCCAAGATGCACGATTCTCGGCAATGGGGAAACTTCTATTCAAACAGTAGAGCATATCACTGCCGCTCTAAGTGCTTATGGAATTGATAATTTACTCGTGTCGCTCGATGGTCCTGAAGTCCCTATTTTTGACGGAAGCTCTGCTAGCTTTGTCGAGATGATTGAAAAGGGGGGGATTTGTGAACAGGGATCGGAAAAAGAAAAACGGAAAATCCAATCCCCGGTATTTTGGTCGCAAGGTGATATTCAGATCATCGCTCTTCCTTCTGATGAGTACAGAATAAGTTATACATTACATTATCCCCATTCTAGTGTTATCGGGTCCCAGTTTTATTCTGTAGTTGTGAATGAAAACAAATTTAAAGCTGAAATTGCTCCCAGTCGTACTTTTTCTCTTTACGAAGAGATAGCGCCCCTCATTGAAAGAGGATTGATAAAAGGGGGAGGATTGGAAAACGCTGTTGTGATAAAAGAGAATAGTATTGTAAATCCTGAGGGTGTGCGTTATCCCAATGAAATGGTACGCCATAAGATTTTGGATATGATTGGAGATTTATCTCTAGTGGGTCAGCCTTTTTTAGCACATATTATAGCAATCCGTTCAGGACATGCTTCAAATACGGCTTTTGCTCGGGAAATAGTAAACTACTTTAATAAGATGGGAGTGTCATGATGGAACAATTTGTGGATGTGCAAAACGAGATCATAATGAATATAAAGGATATCCTAAAAATATTACCCCACCGTTACCCTTTTTTACTTGTCGATAAAATTATTCACCTTAATCTTGAAGAGAATATTATCATTGGACAAAAAAATGTGACATTCAATGAGCAGTTTTTTCAAGGCCACTTTCCTGGAGCGCCCATTATGCCCGGTGTGCTCATTTTAGAAGCCCTTGCACAAACAGGGGGGATCCTTGTCCATCAAAAAGGAAATCAGGAAAAGACAGCTGTCCTCTTGAACATCAATAACGCAAAATTCCGAAGACCCGTAGTTCCTGGCGATGTGCTTTATTTGCATGCTTGCGCAGTCCATCTTAGCCATAAAGGTGGAAAAGTACAGGCGAAAGCATTAGTAAACGATAAGCTTGCTGTTGAGGCCGAGATCGGCTTTGCTCTCATAGATAAAGACCAACTATAAAAAGAACGGAGCTACATGACAGATATTCATCCTTCGGCGATCATAGAAAAAGGTGCAAAGATTGGAAAAAACGTTACGATTGAGGCTTATGCCACCGTAAAAGGGGGCGTTACATTAGAAGACAATGTAGTGATTAAATCCCACGCCTACATTGATGGGAATACGACAATTGGCGAGGGGACAATCATCTGGCCTTTTGCAAGCATAGGAACAAAAACTCAAGATTTAAAATACCGGGGCGAAAAAACATTCGTCGTGATCGGCAAAAATTGTGAAATTAGAGAATTTGTAACAATCAATTCTTCTTGCGGGGAAAACACAATTGTCCGCATTGGGGATAACTGTCTCATTATGGCCTATTGCCACGTCGCGCACAATTGTGCGCTTGGAAATCGAGTGATCATGGCCAATAGCGTGAACTTAGCAGGGCATGTGACTGTTGAAGATAACGTTGTGATTGGTGGAATGGCTGCAGTGCATCAGTTTTCTCGAATTGGAAGATATTCGATGGTGGGCGGTTTTAGTAGGTTAACACACGATATGCCTCCTTATGCAATTGGCGGTGGTTGTCCCTATAAACTAGGAGGACTTAACCTCATCGGACTCAAAAGAAACGGTTTTAGTCTTGCCTTGCGCAAATCTCTTGTAAAAGCATTTAAATTGACCTACCGCTCAAACTTAAAATTGGCCGACGCCATTGAAGCTATAGAAAATGAGATCGAGATGAATCAACATGTGAAACATTGGATTGATTTCTGCAAAACCTCGAAAAGAGGGCTCATCGGCCTTCAGGGTTCCTTATCAGAAGAGGATGTCGAACAAGAAGAGCTCGAGGAAGAATTTGCGAAATGAAAATTGTGTTTTTTGGGACATCTGTCTTCGCGGCGGAGGTTTTAAAGCATTTGCAGCAGCAAAAAGATATTGAAATTTTAGCTGTTGTTACGCGACCCGACCGTCCTAAGGGAAGGTCTCTTTCTCTGTCCCCCCCTCCTGTAAAAGAAGTTAGCAAGGCCCCCGTTTATCAGCCGAAAAAAGCCTCGACAGATGAGTTTGCAAATATTTTAAAAAAACTTCACGCAGATCTTTTTGTAGTAGTGGCTTATGGGGAAATCATTAAAGCAAATATTTTGCAGATCCCTAAATTAGGATGTGTGAATATCCATGCCAGCCTCCTTCCCAAGTACAGGGGAGCTGCCCCCATACATCGCGCTTTGATGAACGGTGAAAAAGAGACGGGAATCACGATTATCGAGATGGTTTTGCAGATGGATGCAGGGGACATGCTTGAAGTGGTAAAGACACCTGTTCCTGATGATATGACCTTTGGCGAGCTAGAAAAAAAACTATGCGAACTCGCCTGCATTGCTATTATGAACACGATCCATCATTTTCAAAAAGGAACTGTCATCAAAACCCCTCAAGACCCCAATCTTGTCACTTTTGCTGCAAAGCTCACTCCCGAGGATGAGATCATCGATTGGAATAAACCCGCAAAGACAATTCATAATTTAATCCGCGCTTTTTCTCCCCGTCCTGGGGCCTGGTGCAAAATTAAAATTGGCGATGAAGAGAAAAGATTAAAAATTAAACGCTCCCTTGTCATTCAAGAAAAAAGTGGTCCACCAAAAACATTTTTATCTTACGGAAAAGAAGGGTGGATCGTTGCCTGTGGAGAGCAAGCTCTCCAGCTTTTAGAAGTGCAGCTTGAAGGAAAAAATACCCTATCTACCCAAGATTTCCTTAAAGGAATCCATCAAAAAATTTCCCTAATTTAAAATAACTCTTCGCATTTACATAAACCTCATGCATCGATTATGCTGTGTGTGTAAAATCTTTATCTTGTCTTTAAACCGAAAAAGGAGGACTGACTATGGCAGCAGCAGTAACAGGAGCACCACAAGTACCGGCGCACACTCTTCAGGGTGGAAACCTACCACCAAATCCAGTTGATCCAACAATGGTTGCTGTGATGGCAACAATTACAGTAGCACAAACAGCTGCAGCGGCAGTAGCGGCCGCAGTTGCTGTTAACCCTCGAGAAGGGGAGCCAGCAATTGGTGGACGTTTTATAGCTGTAGACGAGGCAAGAAAAACAGTTGAATCAGCTGAAAAGACTGTAAAGGTAGTAGAGGCAACTCTTCCGGTCACTACCGGGGAAAACATCAGAAATAAGCTAACTAAAGCAAAGGAACACACAAAAGAGGGTGCCAGAGAGCAATGGACGAATGGGTTTAAGTTTGCAGAACATGGCTTCCTGATAAGTAATGAAGTGTCACCAAGCTCTACCATGACTACTGCGGCCGATGCGTTCAAATTTGGAAGGCACACTTTTGCACTTATTCAGCTTCCTGCAACAATCATAGAATTTCTCGAGCTTGTGGCTAAATGGATTGTAAATGGCGCGCATAATGATTACTTTGCAGCGGCCGATATTGTTAGCAAATTATCGGAGATAGGCAATAAGGTTTGCGATGGTATGTGTGCTCTTGCTTCGAAAACAGCTGGGCTTGTCAAACTTACCCCCGAGCAAGCTAAAATTTTTGGAAAGTCTAACATGTTCTTTTTGGGCATTTCATCTGTTTTGGGCATTGCGCTTAAATCTTATGAAATTTATAAATGCGTTGAAGTATGGCGCGATCCTACAACCACACCTGATGACAAGAAAGAGCTTAAAAAACGTATGATCCATTGCGCAGCGGTAATTGTCCAATGGCTCGCTTACGCAAGTCTTGCTTCCCTTGTTTTGTACGGGCTCTTTTCTGGAATATGGGTGCCGAAGTACGCAACGCTTACTTGCTCTGGCACTGCTCTTTCCTTTAGTATTATTGCGTATGTCTATGAGAACTATAGCGGCCTAAAAGGGCTTAAAAAGCGTTCCGACCTTGCTAATAGGATAGATGTATTCTGTAGAACATCGAAAAGACAACAGAATGCGCGCATTGCAGCGGCAGCGGCATAAATATGGCGAGCGCTGTAGCTCCGGCTACATCAGATCCATGGATTATTCGAGGTGTGAGCTTTAACGAGCCATACCTCGTAGCTGATGCCCTTTCATTCGGTGCCATTCTTGCCGGATGGGTAGCTGATATTGGTAAAAATCTAAAGGCAGCAAAAGCGGTTGCTGGTCTTGGTATGGCCTGTTCTGCCTGTTATATCCTGCAGTCTTTTGTTGAATTGAAAAATATAGCTGATGCAGTGGGTGTTATCTGGCAAAAGACGTATCCTGATCTTTCTCATCCTGAAAAACCAGCCGAAGCTCAAGTAGCATTGACCGAAGCTCGAATAAAACTAGCGCTTGGTTTTTTTGATTTTAACTCCTCTTGGACAGAAGGTGTTCAATTTTTTAATTCAGTTGGCCTTGTCGTGGGAAGGGCCTTAGCTCCCATTGCGATTATCGGTAGTTTTTGCACTATCATCGCAGATGCCATTAGAGCGATTAATGATTGCTTCAAAATAGATAAGGAATTTGAAGGATACCGCAATACTGCAGAAGGACCTGCTTTTAAAGAATATCATAAAGCTCGAATCGGCTATTTAACTCTGGATCTTATTAGACGTATTGTAGGTATAGCGTTAGTTATAGGAATTCTTGTGATTACCTATCTAATGGCAAAATCAGGCAGTCTAACCTCTGCGCGAGCGCTTTTAGCTATATCAACTGCCCATATTCTCCTAAAAGGGATTAACCACTTTTTCGACAAATTCCTTGAAGACCAAAAAAATAAGCTCCCTCAGCCATCTCCTGTCAAGCCTACGCTTGCATAACGCCTCAAATTTTACATTGTCCATGGCGCCGTCCATTTCCCCTCCCTCTTTCCCTTCTTCTCCCTCTCATCCCCAAAAAAAAACACCCCCCACAAAAAAACTGTTGTGCGAAATTCTTGTAATTTGTTAGTCTGTCTGCTTAAAGCTTCATATGAAGCAGTTTAGAACAAGAGCCCGTAGTCTCCAGTCTTGATGACTACAATAGGGCTTAACTGTCGACTGTTTCAGTTGCCTTGCCTTGTGTAAATATATAGGAACGTTATGACATTGAAGTTCATGGGAAAAAAAAGAGGGATGACCCGCATTTTTGACGACGAAGGTAATGTTGTCGTGTGCACAGTCATTTCTGCTGAGCCAAATATTGTGTCTCAGATCAAAAGCATTGATAGCGACGGGTATAATGCTATTCAGTTAGCTTCAGAAAAAGTAAAATCCCCTAAGCTTAGAAATGTGAATAAGCCCCTTCGGGGACATTTCAAAAAAGCAGGGATCGAGCCTCGCCGTTATTTAGCACAGTCTTCTGTAGACAAAACCGATACGTATCAAGTGGGTCAAGAGATAGATTTGGGTCTGTTCGCAGATTGCAAATTTGTTGATGTCACAGGAGTCTCCAAGGGTAAAGGACATCAGGGGGTAATTAAACGACATCATTTCTTGGGCGGTCCTGCTGCTCACGGATCTGGGTTTCATCGTCATGGTGGATCTTGCGGTATGCGTACAACTCCAGGGCGTTGTTTGCCAGGCCAAAAGAAATCTGGCCATATGGGAAATGAAAAAGTGACAATTCAAAATCTTCAAGTTGTGAAGATTGACCTGGAAAATCAGGTGATTCTCGTTAAGGGTGCTGTTCCAGGTGCCAGAGAAGGACTTGTTTATATTAGTAAAGCAACGAAAAAAGCGACTTAGGAGTATACTGTGGCACTTATTAAAACATACAACCTGGATGCTAAGGAAGTCGGCGAAGTATCTATTGACGATAAGCTCATCAAAACAGATGCGAATCTGCAGATGATCAAAGATTACATAGTTGCGATTAGAGCAAATGCCAGACAATGGTCTGCAAATACGAAAACACGCGCTGAAGTTTGCCATTCTGGACAAAAGCCCCACCCTCAAAAAGGGACAGGAAGAGCGCGTCAAGGATATTTGGGAGCACCTCAGTACAAAGGGGGTGGGCGGGTTCACTCGCCAAGACCAAAATTTGATCAGCATGTTCGTATCAATAAAAAAGAGAGACGTGCAGCAATCAGACATCTGCTCGCTGAAAAAGTGGGAAGCAACAATGTTTATGTTCTACGATACAATCCGTTAAAAAAACCTAAAACCAAAGCAGTGCAGGCATTCATTAATGGACTTAACTTAGTCAATAAAAGAGTTACCTTTTTGACAGAAGTTGATCAAACAAGCGGTGCACTCACTGAAAAGTACGCTATGTTCGTAAAGAGCATGAGAAATATTCCCAAGCTTGAATTTATGCCCCTTCTTCAACTTAGCGGTTACGATATCGCAAAAGCTGGGAATTTAGTCATATTTGAGCCTGCTGTAAATGATTTTATTACCCTCTTGGGAGGAGAAGTTAAATGAAAAATCCTTACGATATTATTAAAGCGCGCTACGTGACTGAAAAGGCAAAAGTTTTAGAACAGCTCCAGTTTAGCGAAAGCAACCGCTCACTCCGAAAATGCACATCTCCCAAGTATGTATTTATCGTAGACAACAGTGCTAACAAGCAAGAAATTGGCCTAGCAGTAGAGCAAATTTACGCAAAACAAAAAGTTAAAGTCGTTGCAGTGAATACTGTAACAACAAAACCAAAAAGACGCAGAGTTCGTGGTAGAGAGGGATTTAAGCCCGGCTTTAAAAAAGCTATCGTGACTTTAAAGTCTGGCGACACAATAGAAGGTTGATATGACAAAGAAATTTCGTCCTACAACTCCCGGACAGAGGGAGCTAATCTTAACAAGCAATGGAGAGCTTACACGCTTTGGTGAAAATAAGCGGAGAACTGCAGAGCCTGAAAAGTCGCTTCTTCTAAAAAAGATGCGCACAAATGGGCGCAACCACCATGGCCATATCACTTGCCGTCATCGCGGTGGTGGGCATAAGAGATTTTACAGGATCATCGATTTCAAAAGAGATAAAGATGCCATCCCTGCAAAGGTGGCTTCGGTTGAATACGATCCTAACCGTACAGCGCATATCGCCCTTTTAAATTATGCTGATGGAGAAAAACGATATATCTTAGCTCCGCAAGGGTTGAAACAAGGTGACGCTGTGAGTTCAGGGGAAACGGCTCCATTTGAGGTGGGATGCTCTATGCGATTAAAACATATGCCTCTGGGTTCTGTGATCCATAATATTGAAATGTTTCCAGGTAGGGGCGGCAAACTTGTTCGGTCTGCGGGATTATCGGCTCAATTGATGGCTCGTAGCGCCGGTTATGTGACATTAAAAATGCCTTCTGGCGAAGTGCGCATGATCAACGAAGATTGCAAGGCCACTTTTGGTTCCCTTTCTAATGCTGAAAGAAACCTGAGAGTAGAAGGAAAAGCGGGCCGCTCCCGTTGGAAAGGAATTAGGCCAACTGTTCGTGGTACAGCGATGAACCCGGTAGACCATCCGCACGGAGGGGGCGAAGGTAAACATAATGGTTATCTTCCTCAAACGCCTTGGGCAATGTATACAAAAGGGTATCGTACACGCTGCAAGAGAAAGACAAATAAATGGATTGTAAAAGATCGTAGGAAATAGGTGAATCATGGGTAGATCGTTAAGAAAAGGTCCTTTTGTTGATCACCACTTGCAAGCAAAAGTGGAAAAGATGAACAAATCTGGTGCAAAAAAGCCGATTAAGACTTGGTCGAGAAGATCAATGATCGTTCCAGATATGATAGGGCATACATTTGAAGTTCACAACGGCCGCAAACACATTTTGGTGTTTGTATCTGAGAATATGGTTGGACATCGTCTCGGTGAGTTTTCACCGACAAGGATTTTTAAAGGACACGGAACTAAAAAAGAAGCTGAAGTTCCAGGAGCAGCTCCCGGAAATGGCGCCGGAAACGGCGGTGGTGTACCAGCAGCAGCAAAGCCAGCAGAAAAGGCGGCAGGATAAAATATGGAAACAGCAATTGCAAAGACCAGATTTGTGCGCATTAGTCCGCGAAAAGCTAGACTTGCCGCAGATCTTGTACGGGGCATGAAAGTAGAAGATGCGACTCTTCAGCTTAAACATTGCCAATTAAAAGGTGGAAGACTTCTTTTAAAAACATTAGATAGTGCCGTAGCTAACGCAGAAACACAAATGAATGTTCAACGAAGAGACTTAAAAGTGAGAGAAATTCGTGTAGATGCGGGTCCAGTTCTGAAACGTTCAAAATCGAAAAGCAAAGGGGGACAGGTTCCTGTTATGAAGAGAACTAGTCATTTTACAATCGTTTTAGGGAAGGAGTAAAAATGGGACAAAAGACATCTCCTATAGGTTTTAGATTAGTAATAAACAAAAAATGGAAGTCTCTTTGGTACGCCAACAAACAAGAATTTGGAACGCTACTAGGAGAAGACTATCTTATTAGAGAATATCTAATGAAGAAGCCCGCTTGTGTTGGTACTTCTCACATAACCATTAAGAGAATGAGTGGAAAGGTAGAAGTGACTATTCACACTGCCAGACCAGGACTAATTATTGGAAAGAAAGGAGCTGAAATTGAAGTGCTTAAACAAGAACTTCGCGCCCTTCTTGGAAAAGAGATTTGGATAGAAGTTGAAGAGATTAAACGCCCAGACCTTGATTCCCAATTAGTTGCCGATGGGATAGCTAAGCAGCTTGAGCGTAGAATTCCATTTAGACGGATTTTAAAGAAAGCCATGCAGGCCTCTATGGACGCAGGCGCTGCCGGAATTAAAGTCCAGATTTCTGGACGTATCGGCGGTGCAGAGATTGCTCGGACTGAATGGTATAAAGAAGGTAGAATTCCTCTTCACACACTTCGTGCCATTATTGATTATTCTCACGGAAGAGCAGAAACCACTTACGGATCTATTGGCGTGAAAGTATGGATCAATAAAGGGGAAGAACAGATACATAAAAAAGCAGTTTTGGGGGGCTAACAGAATATGTCATTAATGCCCAAGAGAACAAAATTTCGCAAAATGCAAAAAGGGCAGCATTCTGGTACTAGCAGAGCTGCAAATTTTGTCGATTTTGGAGACTATGGGATGCAGGTTCTTGAAAGAGGACGCATCACAGGACAACAAATAGAAGCATGCCGCGTTGCAATTAATAGATATTTTAATCGTAGAGGTAATGTTTGGATCCGGATCTTTCCCGATAAATCAGTGACTAAAAAGCCTGCTGAAGTACGTATGGGAAAAGGGAAAGGAAATCTTGACCACTGGGTAGCAGTGGTGAGACCCGGAAGAATCCTATTTGAAGTAGGGAATGTTTCAAAAGAGGTAGCCCAAAACGCATTAAGACGTGCAGCTGCAAAATTAGGCCTGAGGACACGCTTTGTAGAACGGGTTGAAAGAGTATAGGAAAATTATGAAAGCAAAAGAATTGAGAGAACAGTCGGTTGAAGATCTAAAAGGATCGAGAGAGGATCTTTCAAAAGAAATTTTTAACTTAAGATCTGAGAAAAAACTTGCTAGAAAACTAGAGAAGCCTCATCTTCTTCGCCAGAAAAAGAGAGATCGAGCGAGAGTTTTAACAGTCCTTAGCGAAAAGGTATAGGTAAATAAATGGACAATCAAGAGAAAGGAACAAGAAAACATTTTCATGGCACAGTTGTTTCTAATAAGATGCAAAAGACTGCTGTTATCCGCGTAGAACGGACATTTAGACACCCTGAATATCAAAAAGTTATTACACGCTTTAAAAAGTATTACGCTCATGTCGACAATAAAGATGTAGAAGTCGGTCAGCGCGTGAAGATTGAAGAAACAAGACCCCTTTCCAAGCTTAAGCGCTGGAGAGTTGTCGAAATTATTAAATAATTGGATAAATACCTATGATTCAACAGGAAACAAATCTCGAAGTCGCTGACAACACCGGTGCAAAAAAAGTGAGATGTTTTAAGGTCCTTAAGGGCTCGAAAAGACGTTATGCCAGCGTAGGCGACATCATCATTTGCGCCGTAAAAGAAGCTGACCCTAAAGGTACCGTCAAGAAGGGGGAAGTTGTTCGTGCAGTTATCGTAAGAACAAAGTCTTATATTCGCAGACGGGATGGGTCTTTTTTACGTTTTTTTGACAATAGCTGTGTCATTATCGACGACAAAGATAATCCTCGCGGAACACGTATATTTGGACCCGTAGCCAGAGAAGTTCGCGATAGGGGATATGTAAAAATTAGCTCATTGGCGCCGGAGGTAATATGAGCAAGTGGATTAAGAAAGGTGATAAAGTAGTCGTTCAGGCCGGTAATGAAAAAGGAAAAATTGGGACCGTTGTTTTTCGAAGACCTGAACATGTTGTCATACAAGGTGTTAACATCAGAAAGAAACATGTAAAAAGGCAAAATCAGGCTGCACGATCAAATATTTTAGAGATTGAGTGCCCCATACATATTTCAAATGTATGTTTATGCACAGACGATGGAAAGCCTGTAAAACTTAAAGTTAAGTTAGATAAAGACGGAAATAAACAGTTGTATTATACTCTTGAAGGCAAAGAGATAGTACACAGAAAAATATAACCTAAGTTAGAAAAATGTCAAGATTACAAAAAAGATACAAAGAAGAAGTAAAAGAAGCTCTTAATAAGACCTTTGCTTATAAGAATCCTATGCTTATACCCGAATTAAAGAAAATCGTTATAAGTATGGGTATAGCAGAAGCTTCTAAAGATAAAAATGCAATGCAAGATTGTGTCAAGGAGATGACCCTTTTGTCTGGCCAAAAGCCGATCTTGACTAAGTCTAAAAAGGCTATTGCTAACTTTAAATTACGCGAAGAACAACCTATTGGTATTAAAGTTACTTTAAGACGTAAGAGAATGTATGATTTTCTCGACCGTTTTATCAATATCGTTTCGCCTCGTATCCGTGACTTTCGCGGTTTCCCTGTGAAATGTGATGGAATGGGTAATTACTCTCTAGGACTAGAAGATCAACAAATATTTCCAGAGATTAACCTAGACGAAGTGAAGCGTTCACAAGGGATGAATATCACATTCGTTACAACGTCTAGAAATGATGGCGAGTGTTTTGAATTATTAAAATTGTTAGGACTTCCATTTAAAGTTGAAGAGGAGAAGAAATAATGTCATTAAGCGACACAATTGCGGATTTTTTTACACGTATCAGAAATGCAAAAGATGCTAAGCATCGCTTTGCTGATGTTAACTTTAGCAAGCAGGTCGTAGAAATCCTCAAACTTCTTCAGACACAAGGATTTATAGACAAGTTCTTAGTTAATGAAGAACTTTTTAAAGTGCGCGTATTTTTAAAATACGCAGAAGGAAGAGTATCGGTATTGCAAGGGATCACTCGTAAATCTTCACCTGGAATGAGACAATATATCGGGTATCGTAAAATACCAAAAGTATTGGGTGGAATGGGAATAGCCATTCTCTCTACACCACAAGGAATATTAGATGGTGAAGATGCGCGTAAAAATAAATGTGGTGGCGAACTGCTTTGCCTCGTTTGGTAAGAGACCTAAAGAGGTTTAATAAAAAGGTTTAAAATATGTCAAGATTAGGAAAAAGTCCCATAGTTCTGCCTAAGGGTGTTGAAGTTAAAACTGTAGATGGAAAAGTCCATGTTAAAGGGCCAAAAGGAACATTGGAGTACCCATTAGAAAAAGGTATCTCTATTAAAATTGAAAATGGCTTGGCTGTAGTGGAAGCAGATCCTACCGCAGAGCTTGCTAGACCAGCGCATGGTTTTTATAGAGCTACTCTTAACAACATGGTTGTTGGAGTCTCTAAAGGGTTTGAAAAAAGATTATCTTTGATTGGAGTAGGTTATAGAGCTAATGTTCAAGGAGCTAAACTCGATCTTCAATTAGGATTTTCTCATCCTACTCAGGTTCCTATCCCTAAAACTGTGCAGGTTGCTGTTGATAAAAGCGTTTTGATAGTAGTTACTGGAATCGATAAACAAGCTGTAGGTCAATTCGCAGCCGTTGTTCGTTCAATGAGACCTCCTGAACCTTACAAGGGAAAAGGGATAAGATACGAAAATGAATATGTCCGCAAGAAAGCAGGAAAAGCGGCTAAAGCCAAAACAGCAGGGTAAATATGAGTAACTTACTAATTAAACGCAATAAAACAAGAAAGTCTAGAGTATTTAGAGTGCGCAAAACTATTAAAGGAACAGCTGAAAAGCCACGCTTATCAGTACACAAAAGTAATAGATATATATTTGCTCAATTGATCGATGATGATTCTTGTGCAACTCTTGCTAGCTATAGTTCCCTTTCTGCTGACTTTAAAGGAGAAAAAACCTCCAAAAAATCAAAAGATGCTGCCAAGCTGATCGGAAGTAAACTTGCAAAGTTGGCCCTCGATAAGGGGATTAAGTTTGCAATATTTGACAGAGGTAGATTTAAATATCATGGCGTTTTAGCTGAACTTGCTCAAGCTGCAAGACAAGAAGGATTGCAATTTTAAAAGGTTAAAGATGAAAGAAAATAAACAAAATCGCCGACAAGAAGATTTCGGTACAGAATTTGAAGAAAAAGTTCTCTATATCAACCGTTGCTCCAAAGTGGTCAAAGGGGGAAGAAAATTTAGTTTTTCAGCCCTAATTTTGGTAGGAGACGGACAAGGACATGTGGGTTACGGATTTGCGAAGGCAAATGAAGTTTCTGATGCTATCCGAAAAGGAGGAGAGGCTGCTAGAAAAAACATCCTTACTTTCGAAATGGAAGGAACTACAATACCACACGAGATCACAGTGGAATGGGACGGGGCGAAAGTTCTTTTGAAGCCTGCTCCTGAAGGAACTGGTATCATTGCAGGATCTAAAGTCCGTTCTGTATTAGAACTTGGCGGAGTTAAGAATGTTGTTGCCAAGAGCTATGGCTCTAATAATCCTTTAAATCAGGTTAGAGCAACGATACGAGGTTTAATGGCCTTGAGAAATCGCAGAAAAAATCTAGAAATGAGAGGCCTAGCATGACACTACTTTCAACATTAGCAAACACTAGCAGGCCAAAGAAAAAGATCCAAAGGGTTGGCCGTGGAATGGGTTCTAATAGAGGAAAAACTTGCGGACGTGGCGGTAAGGGAGACTCTGCTAGACAAGGTTATAAAAAGCACTTTGGAAGAGAGGGTGGTCAGCTTCCTCTTTACAGAAAGCTCCCTTGCAATGGTTTCAGCAATGGCAGATTTCGTGTGAGTGTGTGTGCGCTTAACTTAAGAGATATCCAACGTATATTCAATGATGGCGAGACAGTTAATCTTGACACATTGAAAGAAAAAGGATGTTCCACAAGAAGAGCAGACGGAGGTCTTAAAATCTTGTCTGGCGGCGAACTTACTAAAAAAGTCAATATTGAAGCTGCCTCTTTTTCGGAAGGAGCAATTGCAAAACTTGAAAAAAACTCAATTTCTTTCAAAAAGTTAGACTAACGTGATTGAAGCTATAAGACGTATTTTATCTATAAGCGAACTGAAAACCAAAATTGTGTTTACACTTTTGATGCTTCTTGTTTGTCGTATAGGATCTTATGTTCCTGTACCGGGCATTAATGGAGCTGCTGCTGCTGATCTTTTTAAACATTCCCTTGGCGGCGGTCAGAATTTATTTCAGTTAATGGATGTTTTTTCCGGGGGCGCTTTTGCGCAAATGACTATTATTGCGCTGGGTGTGATGCCTTATATTTCCTCGTCTATTATCATGCAGTTGATGGTAGCGCTTGTTCCTTCTCTTCAAAGGGAAATTAAAGAAAATAGCGAAGCCGGTAGAAGAAAAGTGGGTAAATGGACAAGAATTTTAACTGTAGGACTTGCTCTCTTTCAATCCTGTTTATTTGCGAAATATGCCATCCAGCTTAATGCAAGTAACCCCGGTATTATTGTAAATGGGCTCGTAGAAATGCAGGTATTTGGAATCCCCTTAATGTTTTTTACAGTCGTGATGGCTGCAATGACCTCGGGAACAATGCTTCTGATGTGGATTGGGGAGCAGATTACAGAACGGGGGATTGGGAACGGGATCAGTCTTATCATTACAGTGGGTATCGTAGCCTCCTTGCCCACAACTTTAGGCTCAGTACTGCGGTTACTTAACCTTGACTCACAAGAGCCTGGTCAACTGACTTTTTCTTCATTAGTCGTCTTGGCGGCAGTATTTGTGACAATTATTTTTGGGACGATACTAATTATTCAAGGGCAAAGAAAAATTCCTTTACAATATGCTCGAAGAGTTGTTGGGAGGCAAGAGGTTCAAGGCGGTAATGCTTATATCCCCTTAAAGGTGAACTATGCTGGTGTTATTCCGGTAATTTTTGCCTCAGCTTTACTGATGTTTCCAGCAACAATTGCCCAGTTTTTAGGAACAGGTAATTGGCTGGGTAGATTTGCAGGGATGCTTTCTCCGGGAAATATATTACATACTATTTTTTACGTAGTTTTAATTTTATTTTTTACATACTTTTGGACCGCTACACAATTTCATCCAGAACAGATCGCTTCAGATATGAAAAAAAATGGAGCCTTTATTCCGGGAGTCCGTCAAGGAAAGCCTACACAGGATTATCTTGAGGCCACAATGAATAGGATCACCCTTGTTGGTGCCGTTTTCTTAGCCTTGATAGCCATTTTGCCAAACATTGTTGGTGGGCTTCTAGGTGTGGATTCAACAATAAGTTATTTTTTTGGAGGAACCTCACTATTGATCCTAGTTGGGGTGGTATTGGATACGACCAAACAAATTGAAGCCCATTTACTGATGAAACGGTATGAGGGGTTTATGAAGCGTAAAAAATAAATTTGAATTGGAGGAAATTACCTCCTTGTTTTTAATCCAAGATTTTGATAAATTTTTAAGAACTTAAAAAGGACTTGTATGCCACGTATAATTGGGATAGATATCCCCGATAATAAGAGATTGGAAGTCAGCTTAACGTATATCTATGGAGTCGGCCGCGTACTTTCAAACGAAATTATAGCGAAATTAGGGCTTGATCCAAATATGAAAGCGGTGAAGCTCACAGGCGATGATATTGCAAAACTCAATGCTGTATTACAATCAGAGTATGTCGTTGAAGGGGATTTAAGACGCCAAATTCAAAACAACATCAAGCGTTTGACAAGCATCCATTCCTATAGAGGCATGAGACACAGATTGGGACTTCCTGTCCGCGGTCAACGTACAAGAACCAATTGCCGCACGAGAAAGGGTAAAAGAAAAACTGTCGCCAACAAGAAGAAATAATCAAGGAGCAAAACTGTGGCTAAGCAAGAAGCACAAAAAGAAATGGTTAAAAAGCCTGCGCCAAAGGCAAAAAAGAAAATTCAGCGGAACACACCAAGTGGGATTGCACATGTACAATCCTCCTTTAACAATACAATCGTTTCCATTACAGACTTGTCAGGAAATGTCATTTCATGGGCGTCAGCTGGAAAAGTTAACTTCTCTGGTTCGAGAAAATCCTCTGCATTTGCTGCAACTGTTGCAGCACAAGATGCTGCAAAAGTAGCTATGTCTGCTGGAATGAAAGAAGTTGAAGTCAATCTAAAAGGCCCTGGAGCCGGAAGAGAATCTGCAGTTAGGGGACTACAAAGTTCTGGACTAATGATCACCCTTATTAGAGACACAACCCCTGTTCCTCACAATGGTTGCAGAGCTAGAAAGAGAAGAAGAGTTTAATTAAATCTAAAGGAGAAAACATGGCAATAAGATACGGCAAATTTGAGCTGCCTGTCAAGATTAAGATTGATGAGTCGATGAAGAAAGAGGGGATTGTCCGCTTTATTGCTGAGCCTTTTGAAAGAGGATTTGGACATACAGTAGGAAACACATTAAGACGTGTCCTCCTCTCTTCATTAGAAGCCCCTTCAATCGTTTCTGTTAAAATCGAAGGAGTCTCTCATGAATATATGGCGGTAGAAGGTATCGTAGAAGATATGACTTACATCGTGCTGAATTTAAAAACAGCTCTGCTGCGTAAACTTCCTTCCGATGAAGAACATGGCTCACGTGACTTTAAAATTGTCACCAAAATCATCGAAATCACTCCCGAGCAACTAGAGAAACATGGTGGATCATATAAAGTAACCCTGAAAGACATCGTAGAAAATTCTACTTTTGATATTGTCAACCCAGAGTTGACGATTTTTACAGTTACAAAGCCAATGACTCGTAGGATTGACCTAAAAGTTGCTATTGGAAGAGGATATGTTCCTTCTGAAAGACATAGCATTAAAGACAGGGTCACCGATGAAATTATCATCGACTCTGCCTTTTCTCCTGTTCGATTGGTTAACTACTATGTAGAGAACACTCGTGTAGGGCAGGATACAGACTATGACAGATTGATTCTCGATGTTGTAACAGATGGAAGGATCACTGCTGAAGAAGCTCTTTCTTTTGCTACGCAAATCGGCATTCTTCACCTTCAAGTATTTGAAGAGCTTAAATTTCAACAAATTTCTTTTGATAAGGGTGAAATCGAGATCAATACTGATCGTGATGCAATTTTGGCTAAGTTGGCACTTAAGATTAACGAAATTGAACTCTCTGTTAGATCTACAAATTGCCTAGCAGGAGCTAATATCGAAACAATTGGAGAGCTTGTTGTGATGCCAGAATCTGAAATGCTCAGATTTAGAAATTTCGGCAAAAAGTCGCTTAATGAGATTAAAGCTAAGTTGGAAGAAATGGGACTTGGCCTTGGAATGGACTTAAGCAAAATCGGCATTACTCGAGATAATGTAAAACAAATGATCACTGAATATTTAACTGAAAAGGCAGGAAAAGAAGTATGAGACACGGAAAACACACCTTTAAGATTGGGCGTACTTGTGCTCATCGGAGAAGTCTTATAGCTAACATGTTAAAGTCTTTGATCGAGCATGGGAGCGTTGTCACTTCTGTTGCAAAAGCAAAAGAATTAAAAAGACACGCTGATCACCTCATCACTTTAGGCAAGAAAAACACCTTGGCAAGCAGAAGAAGCGCTATCAGCGAACTCATGGTCAGATATAACACGCTGACGCCAAAGGAAGCAAAAATGGTAAAGAAAGCAACCGACAAAGAAAAAGCAATGGACCTGGTCTATAACACAGACAGAAGGGTCATTAATAAGCTTTTCGGCGAGCTTTCAGAGCGATTTGTTGCACGTAATGGGGGCTATACCCGCATTATTCGTATCGGGAACAGAGTGGGCGATAATGCCCCCTCCTGTATTCTTGAGTATTTGCCTAATTAAGGGGAAGAAGATCGGGCACGCACGCGGGCACGGGCACGGGCACGAAATCCGGAAAGAGAAGAAGACTTAAGCTTTTCCCTCTTTCGTGCCCGTGCCCCTGCCCGCGTGCGTGCCCGATCTTCTTTTTTAGTCTTTTAAGCCCTGAAATTCCCTTTTAATTTTTGGTCTAGTCGGTTATGATGAGGTTATGAGAGTAGCCATAAATGGATTTGGGAGAATAGGCAGATTAGCCTTCAGAATTATTGCTGAACATTTTCAAAATATTGAAATTGTCGCTATTAATGATCTGGTCTCCGCAGGAAATTTGGCATACCTTTTAAAGTATGATTCTGTTCATCGCAGGGCACCTTTTGATGTCAATGTTGAAGAGGAGAATATCATCGTTAAGGGAAGGAAGACTCAAGTCTTTTCTGAGAAAGACCCTTTAAAACTTCCCTGGAAACAGTTAAATGTTGATTTCGTGATCGAATCAACAGGAGTATTTACCCACAAAGAGGATGTTGAAAAGCACCTTCTTGCGGGCAGCAAAAAAGTGGTGATTACCGCTCCCTCAAAAGGAGATGTTCCCCTTTTTGTTATGGGTGTTAATCATCATAAATATAACCCTAAAACAGATCATATAGTGTCCAATGCCTCATGCACTACAAATTGCCTTGCCCCGCTTACCAAAGTGATCTTAGACAATTTTGGTATCGAAGAAGGACTGATGACAACAGTGCATTCACTCACAGCAACGCAGGCTACTGTGGATGGCCCATCAAAAAAAGATTGGCGAGGTGGAAGAGCTGCAAGTATTAATATTATTCCTTCCTCTACAGGAGCTGCAAAGGCTGTTGTCCTATGCATTCCTGAGGTGAAGGGCAAGTTAACAGGTATGGCCTTTAGAATTCCCACAGCAGATGTTTCTGTTGTTGATTTAACAGTCAGGGTTTCTAAAGACACAACCTATGAAGAAATATGTGAAGCAATGAAGAAAGCGGCAGCAGGCCCTATGAAAGGCATCCTTGAATTTTGCGATGAAGAAGTTGTCTCCTCTGATTTTATTGGAACGTCAGCCTCTTGCATTTTTGATAAAGGTGCCGGCATCGCCCTAAACAGCCGTTTTTATAAACTAATTGCTTGGTATGATAATGAAATGGGATATGCACATCGAGTAGTCGACCTTATGAACTATATGGCATCCCGAGAAAAATAAAAGAGGATCAATGAATTTTACACGTGAACCTATCATAGAAACAGTGATTTCCCCAAGAGAGGGCTTTAAACTCCTAGTTAGAAGCAGCAAAGGTGGATCACAAGAAGAATATTATGTAGATGCCCTTGAAGTGGTATCATTTGGACACTCATTTTTTTACCGTTCTTTAGAGCGCTCTAAGGCCTTTTTGGTCCCTGTAAGCGACTATGAAGTATGTGAAGTTAAAGAAATGCGCGTTGCCCTTAAAAACGCCCCTCATGAACGCAATATCAAAATTGGAGGAGGAAGAGAAGCCTCACTTAAGCGGGAACCAGCTGAAGAAACAGAAGGATCTCAAGAAGAGCAAATCCCTCCACAAGAGGCACGCCAAGCCCAAGATAGAAAAAGAGGAGGCCGCAACAGAAACCGGCGTCGTCGTGGAGATGACAGATGGGAAGACAGAAGACAAAACCCTCCTGCCGACGGAACAAAAGATGAATCACCCCGAGACGAAGGATCTTCCAATGAAGAATCAGGCTCCATGGATGAAGCGCAACCTTCACAATCATTCACACGTCTCATTCCCCCTCCTCCGACCCTCATTTCGCAAACTATCTCTCGCTATAAAGATCTTTTGCCGCCGCCTATTGTCGCAGATCAAATAGAAGCCCCCCCTAAAAAAGAAGAGGATTTCCCCAGCACAGAGTCGACCGAGCTATTTCGCTCATCTACCTACTTCGAGTCGGAACAAAACTTTAACACACAAAGAAGTTTTCTCGAAGATAACAACTTCTTAACCTAAGAAATGCCCTACACCCAGCCCTTACGGGCTGGGTTATTCAATATCAGCCTGTTCGGGCCTAAGATTATCTCTTGAAATTATCTTACCTCATATTATAGAATGTCCCTTCACGCTCGGATGGTGGAACGGTAGACACTAGAGACTTAAAATCTCTTGGGGGCAACCCCGTGCAGGTTCGATTCCTGTTCCGAGCATCCTCCATGAAAATCATCTGGTTTTTTGATTGAAAAATTTATTTATAATCCCCTTCATGGGGGACTGGTGGGGGAATCAGTGGCAACAATTCTCAACATCTTGTAGAGCAGATAACCTGAATATGTTAAACTGGCTCTTCTATGAATGAAAAAATAACTATGAAGACCTACACGAGTGCTTGGAAAGAGGGGGATACTGTTCTTTATGTAGATGCTTCTGATTGCAGGTACGCTGCAAAGAATGGGAATTTAGCATGGCGTATAAATAATCCTGGGTTGGTCGGACATCATTGCCGTTTTGCAAAGAAAAACGGTTCAATAGGAACTTGGGAAAAATTTGCCATTTTTTCGAATCTTCTTCAGGGTCATCAGGCTTTGAAAGAATGGTTGCATTCTAAAACAATGCTTCAAGCAGATTTATACGTTATAGCCAAGCACTATCAACCAGATAGCATAGAGCAATTCGCTCAGAATTTAGCTTTATCTAGTGGGATACAGCCTAAAACTAAGTTAAAGGATTTGACGCATTCTGAGTTTGAGATTTTACTTTCTTCTATAGAAAAGCTGTGCGGATTTAGCCGAACAGGAAATGAAGAGTTTCTCT
Organism: Chlamydiota bacterium; assembly: GCA_013288895.1. Classification (GTDB taxonomy): domain Bacteria; phylum Chlamydiota; class Chlamydiia; order Chlamydiales; family Rhabdochlamydiaceae; genus JABDHB01. The sequence goes on from JABDAY010000003.1 coordinate 67,019, forward strand.
TATTGCCAAAAATAGCTGCAAAAATTGAATGTCCCGGGAAAGAAGATCTCTACCTTATTGGTACAGATCTGACTTTGACACATGATGAAGCGATAAGCTGGATTATTTCACATCGCCTTGATGCTGTTGTTGTTCATCGTCAAAATGCAAATACTCATTTACGTTCTAGGCCACGTTATCAGATGCAGACGTTAAGTCTGACATGGGAACAACATTGTGAGACATCTGGGGAATTAGAGGTGTTAGCTCGGGTAGTAGGCGAGAAAACCTCTGGGCAATGTATATGGGGATTTATTAATGGTATTAGAAACACAAAAGAAAAAGCTATTAAGTCTTGTAACTTAATTTCAAGCAATGCTGGAAATGAACAGGTTTTTTCATTGCGAAACGATCAGTTTCTGCAGGGAGTTAAGGAAGTGGGCGTTGCGATACTTCTGAAAATGGGTGTTGATACTCCAATTATTAAAAATACGGTCAATTTTTTTCGATATTTGCTTTCAGTATCTGAAAGCCAAAAAAACAGCTCTCCCGTTGTTATATTTGCTCACAGTCAAGGGGTGGCTATTGCTGAACATGCTATAGCTTTATTATCTGATGATGAAAGGCGGAAAATCCGAATTTTCACCTTTGGAGGATGGTCTTTTATTGCTCCAGGTGCTGCTCATCCAGAATCTCATAATTATGCAAGTGTTGGTGATCTAATTCCTCGAGCGGGATCTTTTAATCTTCAATATCTTGCAATGAGAAAATACGAAGGACTTAAAGAAGGATTAAGTCAGGAAGAGATTATTCGGCGTTTGGCTTTTGGTGATGCTATTCATGACCTCGACTGTTTAAATCCTCATGTTCTTGAGACATATGCACAAGAAAGAAGTAAATACTATAGAAAGGAATTTGAGAAAATTAACAATGTGACAATTGTTGACTCTGCAAGTATGTGGGAGCATTCTTTTAACAATGAAAGTTATCAGACTATTGTTCGTGAAATCATTGAAAAGTATAGGAAGAATCAAAAGAAAATTGAATTGTCAGATGCTAAAAAAATACTTGTAGAATCTTCTATTTAAAGAGAGAACGATGAATCTTCCTATTGTCTTTGAAAAGGATCAGAAAAAAACAAAAAGGTGTGCTTGGATAGCGACAATTATTTATCTTTTATTGCTTCCTTTTCTCTTTATGATGGCCGTTGCTAGCATTATGGTATTTGATTGTCCCGACATGGCAGTACCTATTGGTCTATCAATTATATTCATGTATTTTTGTGTTCCTTTGTCAATACCATTTACTCTCTACCTCATCTGGTCTCGGTATTCACGTAATGACTATAAAAAAAGTCGTCAGTTCTGCCTGATTCCTCTGGGCCTCTCTATAGCAACAATTGCTTATGATGCTTTAGTTGATGTCATTCTTGTCTTATTTTAATAGTCTTAAGTATTTGAAGAACAGCTTGTTAGTAGTGTTTATTTTGCGATAACTTGACTAGAAAATGGGCCACGATATACAATGAGAGTAGCTCATCTACCAAGTGTGGAAGGAGTTTGGGGTCCGTCTAAACAGCGGCACCCTCTTTTTTTTGTTTTGAAAAAGCTTCAAATTCTTTTCTGAGCTTTTGTCTCTGATGTGGTTTTTCCACGCAATATGCAGTTATCAGATTGAAGCCTCTACTAGTTTCAGCTATCACAACTATATAACTAAAATTATCGGGAGCGAAAATGATTCTTCGTTGTTTTTGGTTTTTCCAAGGACGAACTGTCTCCCAAATTCTAATATTGATAGTGTTGGGGCTTTCGATGATGGGTTTTGGCCATCGAATTCTTTCGCAGCGCCTTAAATCGGGCGTTCGCTCTGACTCAAGATCTCCTTCAGAAATGAGATGCCAAAAAGTCGCTCCTTTTTTATCGTGGGAAGGATGGTGTCTTACAAAGATCGGAGCTCTTTGAAAAGAAGTTCTGTTTCTTATAAAGTCTGCGTGAAAGTATTGGTAAATTGTATCGACATAAGCATCCCAGTTGCCTTTGTAATTTTCAAATAAAATTAGTTCTGGAAGCCAAGAAGGAGTGTCTTTATCCATTGCTAACCTCCCTAGGTTGCCAGCAAAGCAGATTGACCTTTCTTTCTCTTAGGAGGGTTGTGTGAGTTAATGAATATCCTGAGAGTTGTTGCATTTTTTCTGCCAGCGCTCTTTTTGCTGTGCTTAGTTCAACATTCCTATTTGCTGCTAAAACACAGCCGATAAGAAGGTCTACCAGCTGTATTTGTTCTATTTCATGAGAACGGACATTCTGCACTTTTTCAATGATTTGGCGCTGAAAATCGTATTTATTATTACATAAGATATCATGAAGCTTTAAGGCTTTTTCTCCTGATTTTGAGTCTTTAACATCCAAATAAATTCGGTAGCATTCTTGAGGGCTAAGGATGGCTTTAATCAAATCAAAGTACATTTTGTAATACCAGGTATCATGATCTTGATTAAAGGCCTCATGATGAAGCTTGGTTTTATCTGGGATTATTAAAGCGCGAAAGTAAAGATTTTTTTCTTTGAAAAAATAACCTAATATCTCTAGATAGAAGTCGATTTTTGCAGGAGATACCTTTATCCATTTAATTTCAAAAGTTGGACTTAAGTTATGGTTTTTCTTAATCGCTTTGATTTCTAGGGCAATCCTTCGGGAAAACTCCTTTGGACAATAGACTGCTCCTAAAACCATCACTTGCTGCTGATCATTTTCTAAATGGCACGATTCAACGCAATAAATGTTAAAAGTTTTCATGCTTGCCTTTGTTGAATTTTCAAGTCCAAGACTCTAACATGGATAGAAAAAATTATTCAACCCCTTGGATAGATGAAACTTTTACGATGCTTAGTAAGTTATTCATAAATGAGTTTTGTCGGCATTATTCTCTTTTTGCTTCCCCCTTTGCTCCCCCTTTTCAATAGTTTGTTAAGTATATTCATCTGATAGTCAGGGCTTTTTGCATACAAATACATGTGATTGTACATCTCTTGGGAGCAATCCCGTGCAGGTTCGATTCCTGTTCCGAGCAATAAACGTGCTTCCCGTCAGGAATCGAAGCCATTCGGCCCTGTGGGGTGGGAGCACGGATTCCTGTTTCAAACAATAATTTGAGGAAATTTCTATAGCAAATCATCGGTACAAATAAGGGGGCCTACGCTAAAAATACTGTACTGTTTGTTGTACGGGAGGTCCTTGATCCAAGGCTATCTGATTTATACCTTGTCCTATTTCTCCTTGTTGCTCAGGCGATAAGTTGTCAAGTTGAGTTTGTAAGCCAGGGACAGTGGAAAGCGCATTCCAAAGCTTTGTTCCTGCAGGGTCAAGCCCATGGGGCGCTGGTGGCTGCGAACTATAGCTTGGTGGTGTGGTTCCTTCAATACGCATGTGTCCTCCTCTGTTTCTTTAAATTTCACTTAACAATTAAAAAAAAAACTGTCAATAAATTTGTTGCGCATTTCCCTCTATTCTCTCTATAATGACTGGGAATTTCTAAATGAGGAGGATCTATGTCTCAACTAGTAACTAAATCTATCTGCTTCGTAGCATGTCACGGTGGTCCAGCGGACCATTTTGCTACATTTGCTGATCATTTGGCCAATGATGGCGCGCAAGTAAAAGTATATGCTTCAGGTCCGGCTTTAGATAAGTTGCAAAACCGGGGCCTTGAAGTTATCCCATTTGCTATTGAAGGACTAACAGAGGGAGAACAAAAGGCTTGTGCAATTCAAATGGCACAAGAGTGTTCGAAAGCAGCAGTTGTTATTACCGACGTAGGTCATTCATTTGATGTGGTCCTTCAAAAAACTCTGGCTGAAAAAGCCCCAGAGGTGCTCCGTATAGCTTATTATGACAATCCTGAGCCTTATGTCCCTGGGGGATATTCTCAGGTGGCTGCGCAAGTGATGCTTGCAGCGCAAAAAGTATTATTTGCAAATTCCCATCTTAAAAAAGGAGATATTTACGAGCAGCGCGAATCAAAAGTAGAGCTCCCTCTTGCTCGTCGGGTGGGACTTGGATATTATCCGGTTGCGGGGGCTGAGAAAGTAGCAATACGGCGTGAGAAGGAACATCGTTCAATGCGCGCTAAGGTGCTTACTTCTCTTAAACTAGAGGACAAAAATCAAAAAATACTTGTCTATTTCGGTGGAAACAATGAGGAATATTTTAAAGAGGCTTTCCCTGCCTTTTTAAACTTGCTCATCAGTGGAATAAAACAGACAGATCTATCGAATACAATTGTAGTATTGCAGCAACATCCCGGAGCCAAAAGTAAAAACCTTGATGTTCAAGCACTCGATGAGTGGATAAAGCAATATGGGGGGATGGGAGGCTGCCCAAAAATGGTCATCTCTGATAAGAATTCTGAGGATATGCAGGTTGTTGCAGATGGAGCTTTATACTACCAAACAAGTATGGGGCCTTCATTTGCATTAGCCGGTATTCCTATGGTTCAAGTGGGACACAAGATCTACGAAGATATTCTTGTTAAAGGCAATCTATGTGCTTCTGCAACTAATGTAACAGATTTTATAAAAGCGCTCCAGGACCTAAATCCCACGCCGGTTTCTGAAGCAAAAAGAAAAATCATCTTAGACAATCTTGGAATTCGAGAAGACTGGTTTGAGATATTAAAACTGTCTATTGAGAAATAATGAATAAATATGGTATGATCTTCCTTCATTTAGGAGGTTTTATGCCAACACCAGTAGGTCAAAACGTATTTAAATCAATTTGTCAGAAGAGTGGAATAGACTGCTGCTTGCCTCCGCTCAGTCACAATCAGAAGAAAGCGATTTATGCTATCATTGGAACACTTGCTGTTTTAGGCATTGGGGCGATGATTGCTTTTGCTGCTCCTCGTGTGGGTATTCTTTCTTGGAAAGTTTCTCTTGGTGTT
>JABDAY010000003.1:71945-74747 GCA_013288895.1 Chlamydiota bacterium
TGGTGTTTCTTTTGGCTTGGCTGTTATTGTTGCAGGCTCGATCTATTTTTATTGTAAAAAGATTTCTTTAGAAAATAAGATCAGACCTCCTCAGCAAGATCCTACTTTTGGAAGTGAGATCACTTCAGAAAATATCCTTGTGCCTAGATGTTCAATCGATAGGAGAGGTTTTGACGAAGAAACCTTTTGGAAAGCTGCAACTTTGGAAGAACAACACAACTTCACTCTTGTTTATAGCTCTTATAGTACGAATCCAAAGACTGCCAAAGAATATCTAGTTATGCGAGAAAAGTTAGCTGAAATGATTTACAGCCCTATGCCGGGTAGTTTAAGCAATAGAGTTGTTTGGCTTTCTATGACAGAGCTTTATCAGAAGACCTATGGTCAAATGGAGGACTCCTTAAAAGAGGGCTTTTTAACCCACATGACTTCACAAGAATCTCTCATGCTTATTTTACAGAGTAAGATGGTGAAGGTGATGCATAGGCAGGCGTTTAAAGGAGCCTTCGCCGCAACCTTTCCTCAGTATCAATTTGGCTGCTGCGGTTTGGTGTTTAGAAGAAATATTGAACGTGTTAGCCCTCTTGAACATGGATTTATTGTCGATAACACCTATTGGGCAGGATTTTCACAGCCCATTCCTGTTACAAAATTTTCACTCGCTTATGTTATTTTAGAAACTGGAAACATTGATGATTGTAGTAGACTGAAATCTGATTGCGAAGCAGCTTTTGGAAGCGAGATTTTTGTAACGACAAAAGATGTCGTTGCAAAAGCATTCCGCCACTTAGCAGCTCTTAACATGGGGATCCCTATAGAGTGGACGAGATCAGATACTAAATCTGGTATTATTTTGCAAGCGCTTCTAGCTGTAGCCCGAGCCCGAGCCTTTGCGCAGGCCCCTAGGACAGTCTCCCATCAAATAGCCCATGCTCCCATGCAGTCTGTGGCGGTATCATTGCCTCGCCAAAGATATCAAGTTCAGGCACCTTACCAAATGGCTTATGCTCCAACGCAGTCTGTGGCACTTCAAATTCAAGCTCCACAAAGGCAGTTAGCACTAGCTTAAGGTGCTTTGTTCCTTTCTTGGAATTGCTCGCAGGTCAACTCATAGACAGTATAGGTAGTATCGCCAGCATAGACCCAGTCTACTCCTCCGTTGAATTTGTGTGCTTCCAATAGGGCTTGAGAAGGTTTGTTATTGTTGTGAACGATAGCGCTGACGGGAACAGAAGCTGCATCTACAAGGGTACCAGCTGTCTTTTTATTCCAGGGTAAATCTTTTTGATCTGGTGTATAGACTGGGAATTTAACCGCAGGAAGGTATTCTCTAAAAAGGAGATTAATCAGCCATTTAGCGATCCCTTTACGCCGATAATCAGAATCAATCATGCAATCGATTGTCATTTTTTTTGGATCTTTATCATCGAATTCAAGCCCGCATTCCCCAATAACCTTGACCCTTGTCTTGTCCAAAATCGCAAATCTTGTGATACGAATAGGGACCGGCGCCATCATTTTTTCTTGAGCGCTTCTTATTTTCTTGTTAACATCAGGTGTCTCGGGCTTAGGGTAGGGAATACCAGGATCTTTGAACATAATAGAGCGTGCTTTTTTACATAACTCATCAGTCCAATTTGAGGTAATGTGCCACTCCCCATTTGGGCTTGTTGCTTCAGCATAACCATCTTTAAAACAAATTGTTGTAGAACTTGCAGCTGCGGCCATAAATACTCCTTAAAAAGGCTAACATTCTATATATAAGCTTCCGTTAGATAACTATCGCTAATATCCGGCAAAATTCGGCTGCGACGCTATTTACTGTCAACCTTTACAGGTTGCTTGCTGATAAACTCATAAATAGTAAAACTGGGGGCTCCTTTTATTTCCGCTCCTTTAAATTGATATCTTTGCATTAGTCTTAGGGAACGTATATTATCCTTGTGAACGAGGGCTGAGACGGGAACCGTAGAGGCATCTACGACGGCGCTGGCTTTTTTTTTATTCCAGGGTAAATTTTTTTGCTCTTGTGGATAGACAGGAAATTTAATTGCAGGGAGATATTCTCTGAGGAGAAGGTTCATAAGCCATGTAGCGATCCCCTTGCCTTGATAATCGTAATGAATCGTGCAATCGATTTTCATTTTTATTAGATTATCTGGATCTAGAGAGAATTCAAGTCCACATTCTCCAATAACCTTAACCCTTGTCCTGTCTAAAATTGCAAATCTTGTAATAGAAATTCCCGCAACCATTCTTTCACGAGCGCTGTTTATTTTGTAGTTTGCCGCATTGGCAAGCATAGGAGCCACCAGGGGCTGCGTATAGGGACCATTATGGTCAAAGCATAGAAGAGCTTTTGTTTTTTTACATATCTCATCAGTCCAATTTGAGGTAACATGCCACTCTCCATTTGGGCTTGTTGCTTCAGCATAGCCATCTTTAAAATGAATTGTTGTTGCACTTGCAGTTGCGGCCATAAATACTCCTTAAAAAGTTAAGATTATATCAATACATTTAGCCTCTACAGCCTACTCGAATTAAGTATACCCCGCCCATAAAGAAAGTAAGACCGAGGAAAATAATCCCACAAACTTGACCGGCGACTATAAACTGATGTCCAAATGCTCCTCCGAACAATAAAGAAAAAATGACGCCCGTTACAATCAGAATAATCGCTAGTGCTAAGAATGTGATTCTGCATTCTCCTCTAGCGCCACCGGGAAGGCCAGGGCCTTCCATATATCGGCGTGAGGGAGGTTGAATTGTTTCCAATCCTTTTTGTGTAGATTTTTGAAAGCT
>JABDAY010000004.1 GCA_013288895.1 Chlamydiota bacterium
TTGAATATTTGCGCTCTCATCTTCAATTGCCAGAGTTTGGAGAAGTAAAAATTAAGCTGACTTTAAATAAAGACGGCAGCGTTGCTAAACTTTCCGTTTTACATGCGGAGAGCGAAAGGAATAAAAAACATTTAGAAACACATTTATTTACGATTCAGTTTCCCCCATTAGATGTGTTAGGAATAAAGAAACCGGAGCAGACCTTTGTACTTACGTTTTGTAATGATATTTAGCCTTCTATTGTTTGGTCTTTCAGCCGAGGAGGAGATCCGCGTCCATCTCACTACGGAATCTTTACTCTTTCCTCTCTATTTGGGTGCCCTTCAAAATGAGGAAAGCTCTTTTGAAAATGAGTATTTACAAGATTTAGAAACCGTTTTGAGATTTGATTTACAATACAATGGCCATACACACGTTATTGAAAAAGAGGGTGAAAAAGAAAAACTCCTTCTCGCAGATTTGCAGCCCATGGCTTGGAAAAAAATGGGCGTTGCTTACGTAGTCAAAGGGATTGTCCATCATCGCCATCTGACACTTATGGCCTTATCTACCCAAACAGGTAGACTGAAAAGCTTTAAAGAGATCCCCCTTAGTGGAGAGATTGCCCAAGATAGAAGACAGATCCACAAACTTGTCGACGCGATCAATCAGGAAATTTTTGATACATCTACCTTTGCAAATACACAGATCCTCTATTGCGTTCAGGGAAGTGATAAATTTGCCTCTGAGATCTGGCAATGCGACTGGGATGGGAAAAATGCAAGGCAAGTCACAAAAGAACACAGCTATTGCGTCAGCCCTGTATTTTTAAGTCGGAGCCAATTTCTCTATGTTTCTTATAAAAATGGGCAGCCAAAGATTTATATCGCATCAGTAAATGATGGTGTAGGTAAACAACTCATCGATTTAAAGGGAAATCAACTTCTGCCAGCATTAACACCCTCCCGCAATAAACTCGCCTTCATTAGCGATGCAGGGGGAAGAACAGATCTTTTTGTACAACCTTTTTCCGAAGATGGGCGTGAAATGGGAAAACCGATCCAACTCTTTTCTTATCCAAGATCAACTCAGGCATCCCCAACCTTCAGTCCCGATGGTTCAAAAATTGCCTTTGTCTCTGACAAAGATGGGCCTCCACGCGTTTACATCATCCCAGTATCTGACAGCGGAAAAAGAGGAGAAGCGCATCTTATTACAAAACAAAACAAAGAAAGTTCTTGTCCTGCATGGTCTCCTGATGGCACAAAATTAGCTTATAGTGCTAAAACAAATGCAATAAGGCAAATATGGATTTACGACTTTAAAACTGGAGAAGAGAGGCAATTGACATCAGGGCCTGGAAATAAAGAGAACCCTTTCTGGGCACCCGATAGCTTGCATCTTGTATTTAACTCGACCGATCCTCTCTCTTCAGAAATATATTTAGCTAATTTAAACCAGCCTGAAGCCATTAAAATAACTCATGGCCCGGGCAAAAAACATTATCCAACGTGGGGAAGAAAATGAGAACTATATATTTGAGTTTATTAATTGTGAGTCTGTTTTGTGGAATAACAGGCTGCAAAAAAAATAGCAATAATGTTTGCTGGGATGATAGTAGAACATCCGGGCATTACAAAGTTAAAGGCGCCTTATGGGGAAGCGATGATAACATAGCATCTTCTGATAAAGACGGATTTATTGGGCCGGCAGATGAAGATTTTATCCCTTTAAAAGATGAAGACTTAAAGGCCCAATTTGCAGATAAAGTCACACCTCAATCTAACCTAGTTCCAGGAGCTCAAGGAAGCGGCATCCCAAAAATGGATAAGTTCCGCGCACCCCTTTCTCAGCTCGCATCTATTTTCCGCAATGTCCTCTTCAATACAGATGACCACATTCTACGCGGAAAAGAGGCTTTGGCAACAATAGATAGTATTGCTGACTATTTACTTGAGCATCCTGACACCTTCGTCTTTATTGAAGGGCATGCTGATGAGAGGGGCCCTGAGGCTTACAACCTAGCCTTAGGCGCAAGAAGAGCTAACTACGTCCGTACGTTGCTTGTACAGCGGGGCGTTAACAATGATCAGCTCCATACTGTTTCCTATGGAAAAGAAAAACCCCTAGTTATTGGCCATGGCGCCGATGCATGGACAAAAAACAGACGCGCACAATTTAAAATTTATCAAAGCAAAGCATGAGATTCATTTTACTTTGTTTAATATTTTCTTTCTCACTCTATGGCCGCACCGATAACGATGCGGCTATGGATGAGCTGCGTCTTGAAATATCTGATTTAAAACATGCTTTAAATAGCTATCAGGTAGACTTGCGTATTGCCGAAGAGAAAATTAAAAAGCAGGAAAATATCATCAAAAAGCAGCCAAAAATGACTGGCCTCGAAGATAAGCTCCTCATTTTGGAAAAAAAGCTTGTTGCCATTGAAAAAGGGTATGAGAAATTAAGCAATCATACAAATCAAATTGAATCCAAGCTCTCTGAGGTGGGAAAATTAAAAGACACCCTCATGAGTCTTTCAAAAAATGCAAAAAAAGAGGCGCTCCCCGCTCCAGTTGATAAGTCCTATAAAACATATAAAGTAAAGGGGGGAGACAATCTGGAAAAAATTGCCAAAATTGAAAAGACCTCTGTCGATACCTTAAAAAAGGTAAACCATCTAGAAACCGACAAAATTTTTATCGGACAAATTTTAAAAATCCCGGAATGACTAATAATAATGACGCGAGCATAGGAATATTCGATTCAGGCTTCGGTGGCCTTACAGTGATGCGGGCTATCCGCGGAGCATTGCCCCATGAAAACATCATCTATTTTGGCGATACGGCAAGAGTCCCCTACGGAAGTAAAAGTCCCGAAACCATTTTCCGCTACACACTTGAGAATTCAGCATTTCTTGTCGATCAAGGGATCAAACTTCTGGTCATTGCATGCCATACCGCTTGCTCTATAGCCTTTAACGAAATTAAACGGATGAGCAAAGTTCCCATCGTAGGTGTTCTCCTCCCGGCTGTTGAAGAAGCAGTAAGACAAACGAAAAGTGGCAACCTGGCTATTTTAGGAACACGGGCTACCATTTCCTCTGGCGTATACCAAGACGAAATCAGTAAGCGCCTTCCAGAAGCAGAGCTGATGTCGATCTCATGCCCGTTGCTTGTCCCACTTGTTGAAGAAGGATATATCGAACATCCTGTAAGCGAGCTCATCATTCAAGAATATCTTCGCCCTCTGCGCCACAAGCAGATCGATACCCTTCTTTTAGCCTGCACCCATTACCCTTTATTATTCAACACGATCAAAAAAATCTTAGGAGAGGAGGTTGTCCTGATTGACCCCGCGGCAAGTTGCGCAGAATGTGTCAAAGAGCTCCTAACAAAAAAAAATCTTCTTAATCCCCAAACAGACATTCCCAACTACCAGTTCTACGTCTCCGACGATCCAGAAAAATTCCGCTTGCTTGGCAAAACCTTCCTCAACTACCCGATCGAATACATCATTTCCAAACCTGTCTAAGTATTTGCCTAATCCGGTTGCCCAAGCCCGAATTAGTCGTTACCTTGCGTAGAGCTACCACACCTTGTTCCTTGTACATAGAGTCAAGGCAATTGCACACTGCCGGAGCGGCGATGGAAGAACCCCCAAAAATAGCCAAGTGACATTTGAACTCAGTTTCCTCAAAGGAAAATGCCGACAAATTACCTAAAAAGGGGTTCCCTAATGCAGTAGATACCACTTCTGCATACATCATTTGAGAAACTCTTGCCATTTTCCATTGACCATGGCCGTTATGCTCAACAAATTCCTTCTGAGCAGCTACACTTCCACGATAGTTAACAATAACCATTTCATACCAACCTGATATACCTAAAGGTTCGGTTACTATCTCTCCTCTTTTTTGAACAGAAAGATTATTTAGATAGTGACTATAAGGAGAGCCAGTCAAATAATTATAAACTGTCTGAAGTGTATCTAAGCAAGGCTTCTGGCCATATAAAGTTCCGGGAAAATAAAAAAGCTTGCTGGTCCCAAAAGGACAAGGCTCATCTGGAATTGGGGCGTGGGGAGGAACATCTATATCAACACCTGCACGCCTAAGCGCCCATTCTGCAAGAGATTGGTCTGTCATTCGAAATCTATTTCTATAGATATATTCAAATGAAGTGACATTCGGATATTTTTCTTTGAATTTCTCGTAGTCCTTCTCGACAATTTTTTTCCAAGGATTATAATTATCTTCAGAATTGGCCGCATGCATCCAGGCGCGGCATGTTCTTTCTGCGCGAGAAAGATCTGCAGTCGACAAATAATGCATTATTGTCTGAATCTCCGAGTCGCACAATCTTCGTACAGTCGGAAAAGAGACTACGGCGGAAGAACTAGAAACTGCTGAACTCGACATTTAAGAAATTCCAGAAATTATCTTTAGTAGCATGTCCATCATTATTATAGGCTATAGGTGCATTTACAGAAACCATTCTCCTAAGCCGCGACAGCGGCAAAATTACCGCTTCTCGGTTATGATAGATTTCATCTGTAGAATTCTGGCAATTAGTTTGGGTGGTTTGTAAAAATTTGATGAATTTATTTTCTGAAAGTGGTTGAATGGTCTAAAATAATCGGAATAGGGGAAAAATGCACAAGAAAAGAATTTTGCTCGTGGAAGACGAAGAGGATATTGCCGCGCTTATTAAACTGCAGGCAGAGATCTCTGGTTATAAACTTCATGTTGAAGTGGATGGAATCAACGGATTTAGAGCTGTTGAAAGAGAAAGGCCTGACCTTGTACTTCTAGACATTATGCTCCCAGGGCAAAATGGTCTAGATGTCGTGCGCAAAATGAAGGGCAATCCCGATTTAAAAAACATTCCCATTATTATTCTCTCTGCAAAAAGGGAAGAGCTCGACGTGGTTCTTGGACTGGAACTTGGGGCGGATGATTATGTTGCAAAACCTTTTTCTCCCAAAGTCCTTTTCTCACGTATTAAGGCAGTGCTAAGAAGAGAAAAAGAGCCTTCCAAAACGATTAAAACTTTCACCTTCGGCGATTACACATTGGAACCCGATCGTTATATTTTAAAAAAAGCAGATAAAATTGTCCCCATCACCCTTTCCGAGTTTGGTATTCTGAAAAGACTGCTAAGCAATAGGGGCAAGGTAATGACAAGAAACCAGCTCCTCGACGATATTCACAATGACGATTCCTTTATTGTAGACAGAAATATCGACGTCCATATCGCGGCACTAAGAAAAAAACTAGGGCCCCATTTTGATTGGATTGAAACCGTGAGAGGAGTCGGCTACCGCTTTAAAGAAGAGCCATCATTGGAATAATACTACATGGAGCAAGTTCTCAAGCAATTTAAAACAGTAACCCGATCCTATACTCTGTTCCATATTGTCTTCTTTTCGCTTGGATTGCTTGAGCTCGTATCGTTTATTCTATTTTTCTCTTTTTTTACAAAGTCCTCTCTTGTGGCCTTTGCCCTGGCGGCTATCTTGCTAACCGTTTTTTCCTATTTTGTCCTCCTTTTTTACTATCAGGGGAAAAAACCGGAGCAGCTCTTTGAGCTTCGCAAACAATTTATGTCGATGCCTCGGGATCCTGGGTCAACAATTTCTTCGACTTTACAGCTGATCGACCAATTAGATAAGCTGGAATATTCCTACTACCGCCTTCCAAAATATTTTAAAACCCTCTCCCCTTTACTGCAAAAATTTAGCTGCTTTTCCCATTGGAAAGATGTCCACCAAATGAAAGAGCTGCTCCTCCTTTCTGTGATCGACCAATATATCGAAATTGTCAAGGAAAAGCCCCTCGACCTCCAATCCCATTCTTCCTTGGGAGATACTTTTATTGAGCTCTCAAAGCTCTATACTGATCCGGGAGAATTTCGCCCCACCCTCTGGACCTCTTCTGAGTATCAATCGCCCGAAATGAAAGAGAAATTTATAAAAGCTGCAGAAAAAGCTTTAACAGAATTTCAAATCGTTAAACACTTTGCACCTCATAATGCTTGGGTGCACGCCAAACTCGCCTCGATTTATAAAAACTTAGGGCGAAAAAAAGAGGAAATCAACGAATACGAAGAGATCCTTCAGCTTTCCCCGAGCGATAAAGAGGTCCTCCTCCGCCTTGGCATTCTCTATTTCCAAGAGGCCCACACAGCCAAAGCCCTCGAAATCTATGAGCAGCTCAAAGAATCTGACGAACTGGCCGCCAAAGAGCTCATCTCCCACTACATTTAAGAAAACGCAAAACGCAAAACAAGAATCGCAAAACAAAGAAAGAGGAAGATCGGGCACGCACGCGGGCACGGGCACGAAAGAGAAAAGAGCTTAAACTTTCTTCTTTTTCCGGATTTCGTGCCCGTGCCCGCGTGCGTGCCCGATCTTCTTTTCCAGTTTTGCGTTTTGCGTTTTGCGTTTATTTTTAATTGGTTGTGCGTATAATCGAAAAAAATGCAGGAGCTATGAGTTATGACCCATCTAAATTTTTCACGTGCTTGTTTTATTGTGATCCAAGCGCTCAGCATCAATGTTTTTGCAGAGTCAGCATTTATTCTGCACGAGAAAGGACATCAAAAGGAAGGGATCAATCCCGCTTTATTTTATGATAACGAAGATGTTTTGTCTCAAAGCAAACTAGATTCTTATATAGCTGAAAGCCAAGAACTTCAAAACAAGACTCATCCCCTTTCTTTGGAAGAAACTCTCTATCTTCGAAGAATTTCTGCTAATTGGAAGGAAAAGAAGTTTGAAGATGCAAAAAAGGAGATCTTAAGCTTTTTAAACTTATTTCCTACGAGTTCCGTCAGAGATCCCCTTTTTGCAATGCTTGGGGATCTTTATTTTCATGAAAAAGATTATAACAAAGCTTCTACAACCTACAGCCAAATTTTAACCGACGCATATAAAGAGCGCACTTTTCTGAGCGAGCTTCGATCCCTCTATGAGCTTAAAAACTATGCAGCGGTATGCACTGCTGGAATGAATTTCCTTAAATCTCCTATACAGGTAGACAAAAGCAAGATTGACCATGTCAAATTTTTAACTGCCGAGTCATTTTACATCTTGGCAAAAGAGGGGGTTGATCTCGACCTTGCAAAAAAAGGAAAGGACCTTTACGAAACTCTTGGTGGAACAAAGTATGAAGAGGCCTCTCTCTATCCCCTTTCCCAGCTCCACTTACAGCTAGGCGAACATGAAGAAGCTGCTGCTATATATATAAAACTCGCAGAAAGGTTCCCCAATAAAAAAGAAGAAATCCTACTTCAAACAGCTCAATTACAGTTGAATTTTGACAGAGAAGAGGCTGCCAAGACTTATCTAAGAATTTGCGAACTGGGAGGGCAAAAAGCCCCTATTGCGGCGTATAATCTATTGACTCTACTTTTTGATGCAAAAAGCTACGAAAAAATCATCGAAGCTAAAGACTCCTTGCTTCCCCTTGTTGCAGAAGAACAAAAAGCGACCGCAGAATGGTATATTGGCTGGAGCTATTACTCGGCCCAAGACTATAAAAATGCAGCAATTTATCTCGATGAGTTTGCATCTTCTGAAAAAGAGGGGAATGAACAACTAAAAACGGCCCTCCTTTCTTTGGTGAATTGCGCAGAAAAACAAAGAGACCTTTCTCTATTTAATAAGACACTCTCTCTTCTGCGGACTTATTATCAGGATGATCCGGTGATCGCAAAGGCTCTTTTAATCCGCGCGCAGCTATTCGCTGATAAAAATGAGCTTGTTAATAGTTTAAGTGACTTAAAAGAGATCAACTCCCGTTTCCCCGATTTTGAAGAAAATGAGACTGTTGCTTTTAACCTTGCCCTCCTTCTTTGCCAAGATAAGCAATGGGAAGAGAGCCGAAAATCATTCTCCGACTTTTTGGAAAAATATCCAGAAAGTGAAAAATCGAAACCCGCTTTTAGGCATATGCTCTTTGCATCTATTCAGAACTTAAAAACTCACCCTGATCAAAAGGAAGCGTTTATACAAGACCTAGAGTGGGTTCTTCCCCAAAAAGATGTCTTGAGTGAGAAGGAAAAAGAGGAATATAGTTTTGTCCTTATAAAAACGCTTTATGAACTGAATGAATATGAAAAAGCTCAGGAAGAACTCAATGTTTATCTCAAACAGGCTCCCGCTGAAAATCTGGCAGAAGCTCATCTCTTAATGGCAACATGTGAGAAAAAAAGAGTGGGTCTCACCCAAATTTTCATCACCCATGCTGAAAAGGCCCTCGAGCTAAAACCCCTTAGCCTCGAGAGCACCAATATCCATTTGCAACTCTTTAATGCCTATTTACTATCAAACCAATTTGACGAAGCGGCAGAACATCTTCATTTGGCTGCAAAGCAAATCCCTATTAAAGAGGAAAACAAAGCCTGGCTTGCCAATTACTATTATGGCAAAGCTAAGAATTCCACATGTAAGTTGAGCCAGGAAAGAGCCATTTTTTACATGGAGCCCTTATTATCAAGTTTAAGCCCCGCAAATGAAGCGGATGCACTGAAGCTTTCCTCTCTTTATGGAAAAGCTTCCGAGTTCGATAAACAAATCAATCTGTTAAAAAACCTAAATCTAGAGCAAAAGGAAAAGCCGGGCGGTTGGAAATTCCAAAGACAGACCCTATTTGAACTTGCAAAAGCTTATGAGGCATATGATGAAAAAGAAGACGCCTTAAGCATCTATGAGTCGCTTGCCGATTTAAAAATTGGTGCCTCTTACATCTCAAATGCAGCTCTTTTGCAGAAAATGAGATTGAAATTTGCCCTACTGCCAACTGAAAGAAGGAACGAAAAAGATGCTGAATTCACAGAAATTTTAAATGGGTTAAAAGACTTAGAGCTTAGTAAAAAGCTTTCTTCAGAGCCGATCCATTTTGAAGCTGCGCTCGACTATGCAACAATCCTTTCTTCTATTTCAGACCCCGAATTCTCAGGCGCTGCAGAATGTTATCTATACCAACTGAAGAAAATCCAAGAAGATTTCTCTTCACAAGAAAGTCCTTTTGTAAAAGACTATTATTCTAATACAAGTGAACACCCTGAAAAAGAGGCTCTTGTAAAAAATTATCTTCGATTTGTCGACGCAGAGATTCTAAGAAATGAAGCTCTACTTTCTCAAAACGAGGGGAAAAAAGCGAAAGAACTTAAAGAAACTGCATTTTCCGAGCTTGAAAACTTAAGCTCTGCTAGTTCAATGAACGGAGAACTTAAAAAGCGCATTGCAAACAGCCTGGATTTATTAAAATGACTGAAAGAGTTTTTAACAATCATCGCCCTAGACGTCTTTTAGCTGCCTGTTTAATCGCTTCGGTAGGGATCCATTGCTTGGCGCTGCTTGCCATTTATAAACAGCCGCTTCTTCTGACCTCGCCTTTAAAATTTTTCTTTCGCTCAGGATTTTCCAGGCCGGTTCCTTTTGTAACTGAAATGCTCAGCGAAGAGGAAAAAAACAACTTCTTAGAAGAGGCGTTAAATTATGTTGTGATCAACCCTCCTAAAGAACAAAATTTTAAAGAATTAGATCATAGTTTTTTAGAGGAAATTTGTATTGTTCCTAAACAAGAAGAACTCTCTTATGAGCACCTTGTCCAAGAAACAGAGCTACCAAGTCCCATGGATCAACCTTTGCCTTTTGAAAACAAAAAAAGGGAAATGAATGTTGATACAGAGGTCAGATCGGGTAAAATTGTTCAGCATGAGTCTGCTATAGAAACTCCTAATAGTATTGGGGAAGATGATATTGCACTGACAAATTTTGTTGAAAAAATTCAGATAAAAACTACTTCTCCCGATCAAGTTGATGACACTGCCCAGTCAATGGTTTTTATGGGCGACTCTACCGCTTCTTTAGAATCAACCTCTGATATCGAGTTTAAAACAGCAGTGAAAGCCCCTGTTGAAAACATTGTTCCCTCTATGGTTGCCCCTGCAATTAATAAGGAGCTTCTCGCTGCTTGTGAAAAAGGGCTAAGCAGACCTTTAATGATCCCAAGCACCCAAGCGCTTTCTTTAAGCATCCTTCCTAGAAAAAGTGTTTCTGAAAAGCTTGTTCCCAATTTCGAGTATTATTCTCTTCCCGATGCCCCTTTAGGAAGATCATGGGACAAATATTTTAATGTCGATCTTCACGCCTTTGCCGATAAAGAACATTCACGCTATGTTTTCTTTTTGACTTTTAACCCAGCAAAAGAACTTGTAGAAGAAAAACTCAAACAAAACTTCTATTTTCTTATCGACCGTTCTAACACGATGGAAAAACACCGTTTTGCCATGTATAAAAAATCTACATTAAGAGCTCTTTCCGCTTTGCAGCCAGGAGACAAATTTAATATTATTGTTTTCGATCAAAAAGCCACTAAGTTTAAAGAGAAAAACATCTCTTTTAGCAAAACGGCGCTTGCTGAGGCCGAAAAGTTTTTAAATTCACAGGATGTGGGCAAAGCTTTTGCAGCAAGTGATCTTTACTCCAATCTAGGTCAGATTGTCCCTACACCTACCTCTAATAATGAGATTCATACAGCCATTTTACTTAGCGACGGAAATACCATTTTAAAACCGCAAAAACAGAAAAAAGCGATTGCAAACTGGCTTGCAAGTAACAAGGGTAAAGTCTCCCTCTATACAGCAGCTGTTGGAAATGGAAATAATACAACCATGCTCAGGCTGCTGAGTTCTTTAAGCAAAGGGAAAATGCTCTATTCTGATACCTTTGCGGCTTTCCCAAGAAGACTTTCAAAATTAATATTAGACCTGCGCAATCCTATTGTAAAAGATATCCAAATATCCTCGATCACCACTTCTGCAGATAAGGACGTACAGATCCACTTTTTCCCCTCTTTTTCTAAAAGACCCACCTTTTATATGGCTGACCCTTATATGATCGCGGGAACAATCGATGAATTAAAAGACTTTACTATCCTTCTCCAGGCAAAGCATGGAGACGAATATGTCAACATAGAAAAAACGATCTCCTTTTCTAAAGCGAAACTGGCAACAGCTGCCGAAATGCAAGTTTGGTCAGATGTTCATGCCCAAAAATGCTTTGAGCTTTTCCTTGAAAAGGGAGATCCCTCTTACTTAGAAAAAGCAAAAAAATTTCTAAGTAATGCGAAGTAATGAATATTATTGGCGGAGAATTTAGAGGGAGGAAACTCCACTCTCCTAAAGGAGACAAGACTCGACCTACATCTGCAATTTTAAGAAAAGCTGTCTTCGATATCTGTAGAAGTGAGATTGAGGGGGCTCTGTTTCTTGATTTATTTGCAGGAAGTGGTGCTATGGGATTAGAGGCCCTGAGCCGAGGAGCGAAACTGTCTGTATTTATCGACAAAGACAAAAACGCGATACAATGCATCAAGGCAAACATTGCAGCCCTAAAACTCGAAGATCAAGCAAAAGTGATCATGGGGGACGTCTTAGCTGCACTTAGACGATTAAACACCCATTTTAACATCATCTATATCGATCCTCCTTATGACTTAGCCCATCTCATCCCTAAAATTCTCGATCTTGTTGTTATCAAAAATAAACACGCACTCGTCTTTGTTGAGGAGGGAGAGCCATCCTCTTTAAAGATAGAAGAATTAACTGCTCTCCGTCATAAAGATAGTAGGAAATTTGGCAATTCCCTTTTGCATAAGTTTGAAATTTTATAACAGGATGTTAGGATGGTCAGGATAAAAAAGAAAAAATTAGCTTCTTCTATCCTGTTCATCCTAATATCCTGTTATTTTTTCCCTATTTTACTGCATGCAATGACGATTGAGGAGAAAGTTGGGCAGTTGCTTATGGTCCAATTTTATGGGGAAGAGATTAATGAAGATGCAGTCATCCTTTTGCAAAAAGCCCATATAGGCGGAGTCATCTATTACCCATGGGCTAATGGGCTGCATAATCCTCATCAAGTCCAAGCCTTAAGCAATTCACTACAAGCCTTGGCAAAAAAATATATCGGAGTCCCCCTCTTTATTGCCATCGATCAAGAAGGGGGGATTGTTACGAGGCTTAAAAGTGGGTTTACTGTCTTTCCCGGCAATAAAATTTTAGGAATGACAAAAAGCCCTGCCCTAGCTGAACTGTGCGCCTTTGCGATGGGTGAAGAAATGCGCGCAGTTGGGATCAATCTTAATTTGGCGCCTGTTATTGATATCGGATCTCCCAGATCTTATAGTAACGTTCCTGAAGAAGTCGTAGAGTTTGCTCACAGTGCTCTTAAAGGGTATAAACGCTCAAGGATCATCACTTCTCTAAAACATTTTCCCGGACAAGGCGATGTCACAATCGACCCACATGAAGATCTTCCCATCCTTTCTAAAACGAAAGAAGAAATGGACAAAAGCGAACTATTCCCTTTTCTTAAGCTTGCCGATCAATCTGAAATGATGATGACATCACATCTTCTAGCTCTTTCCCTTGATGCTCAAAATTGTGCCACGCTATCAAAAAAAATTCTTCAAACCTGTTTACGTAAAGAAATAGGCTTTAAAGGAGTGATCATTTCTGACTCAATGGTAATGGACGCAGTATTGAAAAACACCTCTTCAGTGGCAGAGTCTACCATCCAAGCATTTGAGGCAGGCTGCGATATATTGTTACTCGGAGGAAAGCTCCTCATTGGCTCAAGAGTGGGATTTGAACTTAGCGTGAACGATGCGCTTAATATTCACGGAGCTTTAGTCGATGCCGTACAAACAGGGAGAATCTCAGAAGAAAGACTCGATAGCTCCGTAGATAAAATCCTAAAGATTAAAACAGACTACACCCTTTTCAACTGGTCCTTTCCTTCAGCACAAGACATTAGCCTCAACGTTAAAACCCAAGCCCACCAAGAGCTTTCACAAAAAATCGCCTTCATCGCGCTGAAGCGCGAGGAGCGCTAAAAGAAACGCAAAACGCAAAACAAAAATCGCAAAACAGAAAAAAGAAAAGCTGGATTTGGTATAAGGAAGGAACCCTACAAGGCCATCTATATCAAGACGCTAAGGTGCCCTTGAAGTTTCTTACAACCAGCCAGTTGTCCATGATTTCAATCAAATTCACATAATTTGAACAATCAACAATAAAGCATTCCTGACCGCGAAAGCGGTAATTAAATCACGAAGTGATGGCAGATGCTAGCCGTGGGTGACCGAAGGGAGCCCACGGAAAACATCCACCCCGCATCAGAGCCGCTAACAGTGGCGACACTCTTTTTGACCTCTGTCGCCGCTGCTCGCGGCTCTATGATGGGGGTGGGACGTTTTCCGGGGGTTCCCATTGGTCACCCCCGGCTAGCAACTGTAGCCGCTTTCGCGGCAAAATTACCACTTCGTGGTTAAAAAATGCAAAGCTTTCTTCTCTTCCGGATTTCGTGTCCGTGCCCGTGCCCGCTTGCGTGCCCGATCTTCCTCTTAATCTACCCGAGTTTGCTCCCCTTTTCGTATTTTGCTTCTGCGATATTGCCGCTATTATCAAAGGTTTTTTTGACGCCATCGAGCTTATCATCGACGAAGGTTTGGAGAAGTCTAGGGTCGCCATTGTCATAGTATTTGTTCAATTTCCCATGACGTACACCATCTTTGTACTCCCCTTCGAAAACAAGAACTCCGTTTTTATTCCACTCTTGGCTAAGTCCATGAAGTTTTCCGTCGAGATACTGAGCAATAGCGGCTGGCTTTCCATCATTAAACCAAGTCTTTTCTTCACCATTAATCACATCATTAACGTAGGGAGTTTCTTTAAAAACTTTTCCATCTGGGTAATACTGGATTGAAGGACCTTCTTTCTTATCATTTTTAAAACTGATTTTCATGATCACGTAACCCTTCGCATCATAAACTTCAGCATCTCCCTCTTTTACTCCTTGGACATAAGGAGTTACGCTGAGCTTGTTACCTGCAGAATTATATTCTGTTGCAAGACCATTAGGTTGATCATCTACAAAATTTATCTCTAAAGACTTGACTTTCCCAAACACTTCATGAGGAGGATAGTAAGCCTCATGCAAACCAGAGCGCCTATTGTTCTCATAATGGAAAACATACTCCCTTCCATCTTGTGCTTTCTGGAAATAACGTCCGTTAAGAAGATCGTTATCATAAGAGGCTTCTTCACTCAAATTTCCTTGATCATCCCAAAGAGCTTTTCTCCCTTGGAGTTTTCCATCATTATAAGAAATAATAGATTGCATTGCGCCGTTTGGATAATAGGTCTTCTGTTCCCCATCAAGCTTCCCTTCTTTGTTATAAGAGGTGACCCTTGCGGTTTTCAGTGTTCCTTTTTCTGGCGTTTTGTCTGAAGGAAAATACTCAACATGTTCCCCAATAGGTTTCCCCTCATCAAATTTTTTCACGTAGAGAACAGTGCCATTTTCATTCCACCCCATCACTTCGCCTTGTGGAAGACCTTCCCGATAAAATGCAGAAGCTTTGATCTGGCCATTTGGGTAATATTCCACTTCTTTTCCATCTTTTTTACCATGAGCAAAGTGAACTTCTTCTTTAAGCTGATCCTTCTTATGCCAAACTTTGGCAATCCCGTGAGGCAAGTCAGCTTCGTAAAATACTTCATAGACAAGAAAGTCAGATTCATCAAAAAACCTATGCCATCCTTCTTTTTTTCCCTCTTTAAAAGTGCCGCTAAATTTCACATTTCCATTTGCATACCACTCTTTTCTCTCTTGATCTGGCACTTCTTCCTCGTTGAAGAAACCTTGAACCTTACAAACACCTGACTCATACCATTCTTCAATTTTTCCATAGCGCTTACCCGCTTTAAATTCTCCTTTTACAGAAAGTTGGCCATTTTCATACCATTCTTGTAGTGGGCCTTCTTTTTTATTTTCCTTATAAAAAGCTTGTACTTTCATTTGGCCGGATGGGAAATATTCTTTTTGCTCCCCTTCTAAAAGACCATTCACAAAATGATATTCGATCTTTCCCTTTCCATCTTCATACCATTCGAAATAATCTCCATCACGCACATCATCTTTAAGGAAGAATTGTGCAATCTTTTGCCCAGTTTCATTGAACTCGATGATAGGTTCCAAAAGAACCCCTTCAGAATCGAAATTAGCGATAAAAGCATCTTGATCGTTTTCAAATTTTCTCCAATGTCTGCCAACTTTTTTCCCGTTTTCATATGTACCCTCACCGATCTGTTTTCCATCAGCTGCAAAGAAAACTTCTTTCCCCTGTTTTTTTCCATTCTTATAGCTTATTTTTGCGCCGATTTTTCCATTTGTATGATATTGCGTGTGTGTACCTATTGGCTCGCCATTTTTGTAATCTTGCACTTCTTTTACGCTATTATCTTCATGATAGACTATCATTGCGGGATTTGATCCTTTACTGTGCAACTTGCCAGCTTCATAATGGAGTACAGCCTTAAGAGAGCCGCTCTCATACCATTCAAAGGCGTTTCCATGAGGCAATCCTTCTTTATAAGATATAGAAGATCTTTTCATCTCTTTTGGGTAATAGCGAATAGATTCCCCAGATAATTTATCTTTTTCGTAAGCGATCTCTTCAGCTTTTTCTCCATTTTCAAAATATCCAACCATCTTCCCTTGTTTCTTTCCGGATACAAAATCGCATACGACTTTCATATTTCCATTTGGATAATAAAGAGTCACTTCTCCTTCTAAAAATCCATTATCATAAGCAGCTATTTTTTCTACTTTTCCATCTTGATAAAAAGAGATGCTCCCGCCATGAGGAACAAAATTGCTTTTCCAAGTTTGAGCTGCAAGAGAATCCCCGGCAACTTCTATTAAATCTGATTCCTCTTTCGTTTGGCCATTTGGATAGAAATTGATCTGTTTTACAGCGACCTCTTTTTCTCCAGAGAGTTCATAAAAAATCACTCTTGCAGGTGCTCCTTGGGCGGTGCTTTCCATTATTTTTGGCTTCCAATGAGGAAGTCTTGGTTTCAGCATCGGAGGCTGACCAGCATTCACACTCAAAGCGCAAAGCACTAAAGATACACAAAACAATTTCTTCAAAAATTTCATAAACAGCCCCTTTTTTAAATGAGAATATATGATCGCAGGGCTTTTAGACAAGATCGATTCAAGAAAGAAGATCGGGCACGAAAGAAAACAGGGACCCTAGAGAATTCTAAGGCCCTTGCCGTATTACATGAAAAAAGCAACCCAAATAAGACCAAGACCCCAAAGCAAAGGGATAAATCCCATTGATTTAAGGAAGTGATAGTTATTCATTGTGATGATGATAAGTGATCTTGGTACAAAGAACGAAAAAAGTCCTCTGATAATCATAAACCATCCTAATAACGTCACCAATAAAGTCCCATTCCAAACCCATCTGTTATATAGACTTACAATTACAAGCCCTAAGAGCAAATTGACAAATCCTATTAACCAGAAAGAAGCCAGCGAGTTCTTTATCGATGCGGTGATCTTCATTAAATTATGGGTGAACATGAGCATCCATAGCCCAATAATAAATAATAAAGGCCCAAAAATCATTCCTAGCCACACTGCATTCGCCATTGCAAACCTCCCTTGAATAGCTAATCCGCAAGGTAAGGAATTAATTATTTGTTTGTCAAGCATTGTCGCCACTTTTTCTATTTTATATGCGTATACGATATATACTTAGGGGATGAATGCGTTTTAAACGCAAAGCCTTAGGGATCGTCAAATAATAAATTATGTCGAGGACGTAGAGCTTGGAGAAATAACGGTGCTCTTTAGCTTCATTCTATTCTCCCATCTGAATGGATGATATATTTACGTGGGGAAACCCCCTCACAGTTATCTGAAAGGAGGTTTTCCTTTCCGGTTAAATACTTTATAGGCTCATCGGTGAGATCTTTATAATAGACTTTGTTTCCTCTGACAATCAGATCGACTTCGATATCAGCTTGGTGGGTGAGGGCCAAAATTTGAAGTTCCTCAAGATGATTGCGCAGCCTTTCTTTTGCATGCTGGCTTTTGGATCGATGCAAGAGCCCTTTGATATTCCATCCAATAGCCCCTGCCATCAATCCCAAAATAGCAATGCAAACCATAATCTCTAGCAGGGTAAAAGGATGTTTATTGCGCATCATTTGGTTTTGGGTGGTCTTTATAATATTTTATTAGCTTTTCAGAGTTAATGGCTATCTCACCTTTTTTTTCTTCAATTGTATAATTCTCATTCCAGCCATCTCTGAGCATTTTTTTAGGGTTATCGCAAAGGCCCGAATTTCTTAGGTAATCTTCAGGTTTGCTAATAACCTCCTCCATCGAATAACCATCGGCTATTTGCAAAAGGAGAATTTCCTTTATACGAGACATCCCCTGTTCTGTTTTAAAAGCTCTCCCTTTATCAAGGCTCCCTTTCATGTTATAACCAATGACTCCGCCTATAAGGCCAATAAGGAAGATCACAATCATGATCTCTAAGAGGGTGATGGGTCGTTTTTTCTTTTTCATAAAAATTCCTTTAAGTTGAACAAAATGAACTAACGTCGGTAAGCGGCAGAAGAATAGAGAGGACTACCAGGCCGACGACAGCGCCTAAAACAATGAGCAATGCAGGCTGCAACACTGCTGTGAGCTGGGAGAGATCTTTTTCCAAGTTTTCATCATAGATCTCTGAAATATTTTGAAGCATATTCGACATTTTCCCCGTTTCTTCAGCAATAGCGAGCATCCGGATCATCAGCTGAGGAATATGAGGGGACTTTTTAAGCTCTTCACTTAATTTTTTTCCTTCAATCACACCCTTCTCGGCAGACTCGATCGCCTCTTCTAAAAGGGGATTTTTCATCAGCTTTCTAGAAAGCATGAGGGTTTCCATTAAAGGAACTCCGTGAGTTAGAAGAACGGATGCCGACTTGCAAAATCTAATCAAAGCAGACTGTAAAATAAGATTTCTAACAAACGGAACTTTAATTAAAAACTTTTGCATCATGATCTTTGTTTCCCTTTTTCTAAGAAGAAAAAAGGCAATGATACCTAAAGCCACAAATGAAGAAAAAAGAAAAAGACCATATTCGGTGATAAAATTACTAGCTGCAAGCACGCAATAGGTCATCGGATGAAGTTCCCTTCCCTCAAATAGCTCTTTCATAGAAGGAATAACAAAAACTAAAAGAGAGGTCAGAACAATAAAGCAAAACACCGCTAAAAAGGAGGGGTAAGCTAAAGCAGAAAAGAGCTGTTTTTTTAGCTTTTGTTGTCTCGTAATGAGCTCCTTGAGTTCATCTAAAGAATGTACAAGAGAGCCGCTTTGTTCTGCAGCCTGGATCATTGAGAGGTAGACCCGATCAAAAGTTTTGGGATATCTCGCAAACGCGGCAGCCAAAGAGGATCCCCCCTTTAATCTATCACAAAGATCCAAAAATAGAGGGTGAGCTTTGTGTTTTTGATATTTTTCTTCAATTGTAAGAAGGCTCTCATAGAGGGGAAGACCTGCGCGTAAAAGCTGCCCTAACTCGCGCGTAAAAGCAAGGAGGAGAGGGGGAGGCAAAAAAATCTCTTTATCTTTTTTTTCAAATTCAGAAATTTGGGTGATCAAAACCTGTTTTTTATGAAGCTTCTCCTTTGCCATGGGGTAGGAATCGGCATCGATTACCCCATTCATCGTCTTCCCCTCTGGAGTTAATGCCTTATATTTATAAAGAGGCATCGTCACACCCTCTAGACACTCTTAGCACCTCTGCGCTTGTAGTCACTGCCTGTTTCACCAAAAAGCCCCCTTCTTTACGAAGTGTCAGCATTCCTGTTTCAAAGGCTATTTTTTGGAGCTCCGTAGCATCAGCACTTTGGACAATCTGCCTTTTAATAGAGCCTGTGACATTCATGAGTTCGTAGATCCCACATCTCCCTTTATAGCCTGTATTAAAACAGTGCTCACAGCCACTGCCTTTAAAAAGCTCGTCCGCTTCTATCCCAAGTTCAGTCAATTCTCTTTGGGTAGGGGCATAAGAGATCCGGCAATGGGGACATATTTTTCTTACTAGACGTTGAGCCAAAACTCCCACAATAGATGAGGATAATAAATAAGGCTCAATTCCCATATCTACGAGCCTTGTGATGGCAGAAGGGGCGTCATTAGTATGGAGTGTGCTTAATACAAGATGACCTGTAAGAGAGGCCTGTATCGCAATTTCCGCGGTTTCTCTATCTCGTATCTCTCCAATCATGATCACATCTGGATCTTGACGTAAAATATGACGGAGCCCCGTTGCAAAAGTTAAATTGATTTTAGGATTTACCCCGATTTGGGCCATCCCTTGTAATTTATATTCTACCGGATCTTCAATAGTCATGATGTTGATCTCTGCAGAATTAATCTCAGAAAGGGCGCTGTAGAGCGTTGTCGTTTTTCCACTACCTGTAGGGCCGGTGACCAAAAAGATCCCTTCGCTTAATCGGATTTGCCTATTAAAAGAATCAAGAACCTCAGGTCTTATCCCTAATTTATTTAAACCCACGAGTACGTTACTCTTATCTAAAATCCTGAGCACAATCCTTTCTCCAAAAACAGTGGGGACGGTACTTACTCGAAAATCGATCTGCTTTTTCCCCATCTTAAGTTTGATCCGCCCATCTTGGGGAAGGCGATGCTCTGCAATGTCGAGCTTCGACATCACTTTAATCCGCGTGATTAATTGGGTCTGATACTCTTTTGGAGGGGCATGACGCATCTGAAGGACGCCGTCGATTCTGTAACGGACCCCCATCCCATGCTCTAAAGGTTCAAAATGGACATCGGACGCTCCTTGTCCAATGGCCTCCATAAGCATCATATTGAGCATTTTGATCACAGGAGAATCTGACACTTGCTCAAAAAGATCGTAGCCATCTTCCTCTTCTTCAGAAGGTTTCCCTTTGGCCTCGTCATAAAGACTTTGCATTAAAATGGAAGCTGCGTCCTCTTTTTGATGGTAACACTTGTCAATGGCCGTTTCGATCACCTCTTTCGGACAAAGGATCTCTTGGACCTCTAGCTTAGTTTGAAGCCTTACCTCTTCGAGAGCCTCCATTTGGAAAGGGGAGGAAATGGCAACTAGAAGCTTACCCTCTTTTTCACCTATGGGCAGCAAGGTATGTTGTTTAGCAAATGCATAAGTAACTTTTTGAATTTTCTCTAAGACAAATTCAGCATCTGTTAGATCTTTGAGGACCGAGAGGCCAAACTTTAAACCTATTTCTTCGATATTATCTGTCATGGAAAAACATCTTCATGCTGTTACGGAAAAATTTCCTCTCTTCTTTTTTTCTAGCTTCCACTAGACACTCTAAAAATTCGGGGATGTCACCAGGACGCTTGCTCAATTCCTCTGTGCGGAAACAATCCAGCTGCTCTTGAGGATCAAGGATAATTGTGGGGGTGATAAAGAAGAACATCTCAGTATTATGATCGATGAGCTTGGTGCTTCCAAAAAACATCCCAATACCAGGAAGTTCTCCAAGGAAAGGGACTTTTTCTTCAGTGTCCTGGATCACTTTTTTCCTGAGGCCTCCAATAATCACAGTCTGACCATCAACCACTCTCACCTCATTCTGAATATGCCTTCTACTGACAACCGGTCTATCTTCTTTATCGGTTTTAGGTGTGTCAAAGGTGATATCTGTCTGAAGGGTGATAAATCCACTGCATTCTTCTTCCTGATCTGGGAGATGGATGGTCGGGGTCAATTCAATAGTGATCCCATATTGAGCACGAGTGAAGGATTTTTCAAAGGCTATCCCTTTATTAGTATCCACAGGTGCAGCGCCGTTATTAATCGACATCTCATCGACGATCGAAATCATCGCCGGTGTTTGGTTCACAGTGATCACAGAAGGGGCAGCATTCAACTGGATGTCTTCTTGGGTCATCAAAAAGCTGTAGATCACCTCATAAGCTGGGAAATGTTTGCTTTTGTGCCCCTTAAACATAAATTCAAGAAGTCCCGAAAGGAGATTATGGTGGTTCTCCTCTTTGCGGATATTATTAAATCCATTGTAAGTGGCATTCCCATTCCTGCTCCCTATCTTTAAGAAATCCAGACCAAAACTGTTTTTAGTATTGAGCTGTTTTTCAAATAGAAGGACTTCGATCTGGACCATCTTTTTTGGGACGTCAAGCTTCCGGAGGAGATCTTTAATTTTTGCAAGCGCATCCCTCCTTACAACCATGAGAAGATTTCCGGTCTTAGGTTCGGGGATGAAGTGATCTGAATAGTTTTCCTCTACTTTTACAGTGCCGGAAGCTGCCGGCTGCAATGGGGTAGGTGTAACGACAAGAGGAGGGGTGGAAGGGTATCCATCTGGAGGAACTCTCCCTGTTGGGCTTTGCTGCGCATAGGAAGCTTCTAAATTTTCTCTAGGCCCTTCAGGATTGATAAGGAGTAAAGTAGAATAGACTTTCTCTAATACCTTTGCTAAATCAGAAGGGTCGCTATGGCGGCAGCCATAGATAAAAACGGTCATCTCAGAGGGATCTTGCAACTGCTCTTCTGTATCTTTAACAATTTTCTCACCTCTATCAACCGCTTCTTGCTGTCCTATCAATATGAGGGCATTTGTTTGACCAAGAGCAAAAATCGAGAGTCCTTCTTGCTCTACCTTTCCAAAGGGAGCTCTCCCTTTCTCTATCGCCTCTCCAAAGAAGGTGGAGAGGATTTTTTCCATTTCTTTCACCCCCATTTTTGTAACGGGGACAACTCTAGAGACTTTCCCTTTCGATTCTTCCCAAACGGTGCCATAGAGATTTAAGAGCTTAGTCACTTCTTCTTTTGAGGAAACAATCGCTATCTTGCTTCCTACTTGATAAACGAATGTCTGCTTTACGTCGGCAAACCTCTCAAAAAATTGAAATACACTTTTTACCTGTTCCAACGGGGGGGATAATAGATAAAAAATCCTCAGTCCATCCGGGATAAAAGCCAGACTGTCTGGGTTAGAGGCTATGGCGCCCACAGAAGAGGGGTCTTGCTTAAAAACGTAGAGCTGACGCGCGTAGGGATTGATCTTTTTCACTCCTATCCCATTATGAGCCAGAATAATTTCTAAAACCTCTCCCCAAGATTCCCTAGGAACAGGAATTCCTGAATGTATATTGAGTTTGAGATGCATCATTTCTGGGGGGACTATGTATACATAATCCATCGCCCCATATTCCATGACAAGCTGCGCTAAAGTGGTCTCCTCCTGATCCCAGAAGCCATATCCATCTTCTTCTTTTTTAGCTTCTGTGACGGATTGGTCCCTCCAATTATTTTCTAATTCTAAAATTTTCCCCTTCTTTTGATTAATTTGCCCCAGGAGAAACTGATATTCTTCATCAGATGCCTCCCTTCGAAAGAGCTCCGTACTCTCTTTATAACAGATTTCCAGTTCCTTTCTGAGAGAACATAGCTCCGTATTTACCCTCTCCAAAAGGGCATCAGCAGATTCTTTTGATTCCTCTCTCTTATCTTTTTTCCCGGCAATAGTTTGAGAAAAAAGGGATAGAGATAAAACAATAATAATAAAACTAATTTTTAGTATCAAAAGACGCTCTCTTTTTATTCTTTATTTTCTTTTCTTCATTAAGAAAAATGGTTACTTTCGATATTTGACTTCTGTTTTCATCAAAAATCTGCCCCTTTATTAACATTTTTCCCTGTTCTTTTTCAAGGGAATCAAAAACAAAAAGTTCTCCCTGTACTTTATGATTCAAAAAATCCTCGATTTCCGAGAGGCGCCTTAGCTTATGCCAACCGTCGGAAATTTTTAATAACCAATCACCTGGCTTAAGCAACATCCTTTTTTTTCCAATAATGCAGGAAATCTGGTTTGAGGTTCTAAGCCTCATCGCAGTGATCACATCTTCCATTCGGAGCGTTATGCGAGGCTGCATAGTTTTTTGAATCTTATGTTGAAATAAGTTAAATCCCTCTTCATCCCAGGCAATAATCTCCATTTCATTTCCACTGACTGTTTTAATAAATGCTAAGGAGCCATCAACAGGCGCTGAAACTTTCCATTCTCCTTCTTTCCAAACAAGATAATCTCCCGCTTGCACATAACAAGCATACCCCTTAAAAAGAATTTTTTGCTTGAGCGCGTCCTCTTTATATTCCTCTCCCGCATACGCTTCGATAAATTTATCATTTCCGGTCCAAATAGCCTCTTTTAACGCATTAAAAGGTTCAAGGCAATTGCTAAGATGCCCTTCCCAGCTTTGCGCATAGAAACGCCCCTCTTCCAAGCCTCCCACTTCAATCATGATCGAAGCATCTGAAAGAACAGGCTTAATCCATAGGGGAGTTGCTTTTTCAGAAAAATGGTATTCACCACCCTTTTGGTCCAAATAAATCAGGTTTCCGGCAGTCACGACTTTTTCTTCATTTCCATTTTTTATCCCAAGCAAAAGATCAGATTTACCCGGGCGGGTGTTTCTTGCTATTACAACAATCTCTTTCCTAACTGCATGCAGAAATTTCGATAATTGCCCTTCATTTAATGATAATGGTCCACTTCCAATTGTTTCATATAAGTAATTGGGCTTAGCCGATTTAACTATGACACCCCCCTTCTTTGAACCGCTTATTTCATAAGTGCTGCCAAAGAAAAAAAGAAGTGCGCCCAAGATAAACAAAACAAAAACAGAAAAGAAAACTCTTTGGGCATTTGCAAAGAACTTATCTACCTTAAATGGACAATCAGACCCAAGCATATGGGACAATTCTAGAAGAACTAGAAAAAAAACGATAGATAATAATTTATTTAATCCTTAGAGTAAAGAAAAGAGAGGTATGTATGGCTGATAATAAAAAGGAAGGGGTAACCGTGAAAGAAATCGAAGAGTTCACAAAAAAACATCGTTTTGAAGTTTTCTTCTGCTTAGAATTTATCTTTGCTTGTTTCTTTAGTTTTGTTTTCTTTGGACCAGCATGGGCGGTTATTTTTGCTGCTGTAGGGGGAATTATCGGAGTTGTTTTCCACGCGAAAGTAGACAAGATATGCGAAAAAGCACTTAATTATATCTTTAAGCAAGAAGAGATGACTCAATTGGTATTGGGGATAGTAGGAATCATTATCGCAATCTTCCTCCCTCCTCTCATTTTCTTAAAGCTCGGCCTACACGGCGGAAAAGACCTCCACAGAATGTCCATGGACAGCTTCTCCCAATACAGAAAATAGAAGATAGAAGATAGAAGAGAATTTCTTTTATTATTATCGATATATTTGACATGTCGGGTTCCGTGCGCTTACGCCACGTCCCCGTTGCTCGCTAAAAAAAGAGACATTTAGTCTCTTTTTCAAGCAAAGCAACGGGGACGTGGCGTAAGCGCACGGAACCCGACATGTCTATTTATCGATAAAAACAAAATAAAATACATTTATTTAGAGGTTACCAATTGCTTTTTTCTTTCTTTTAGGTAGTCGGAGAGGGAGATGCTTTGGTCCTTGAAGCTCTCCTCTAGTAGGGAGTAGCTTTGGGGGTTGTTTTGGAGGTCTTCGATAGCTTGCAATTCTTCTTGAGGAGAACCCACTTCTTTTTCTAAAGAAACAATCCTTAGCAAATTGTATGCATAGAGGAA
The DNA here is from genome assembly GCA_013288895.1 of Chlamydiota bacterium. GTDB lineage: Bacteria > Chlamydiota > Chlamydiia > Chlamydiales > Rhabdochlamydiaceae > JABDHB01. The sequence goes on from JABDAY010000004.1 coordinate 24,513, forward strand.
AGAACCATGATCAGGGCCTAATGTTTGCTTGAGCTTTTTCGCCGCTTCGAGCGCGCTCTTAAACTCTTTATTATTAATTAAAATCGATGTTTTGGAAAAATCTTCATAATAGCCTGTTAAGCCTCCAACTCTTTTAAATACTCTGGAAATATATGGAGCAAGCTCCCCACTCGTTTTCCCTTCTATGAACTGCTGAATAAAAATTGCATCATTCTTAAGTGGAGCATCCCCTTTGGCATCTTTAATGAAAAAATGATAGCTTAAAAGGACTATGCCAAGGAGCGTTGCCACCCCGTAAAGCAAATTCGAGGAATTCTCTCTTGCCCAACCTATGTAATTCAATACTCTATTGTTATCCATGTGTTAACTCTATCAGGAAAGGACAGTTTTGTAAACTAATTCCATTTCAGTAAGGGTTTTGTCAAAGGTAAATTTTTCCAGAACATGCGCGTGGGCATTGGAACCAAGGGTCGTCCTAAGCTCTGGATTCTGTATAAGACGAACTACCGCATCCTTTACTTGCTCCGGAGAGAAGGGGGCTACATGTAAACCTGTTTTACAGTTAATGCATACTTCAGGAAGGCCTCCTATGGTTGTAGTGATGAGAGGTCTTTTTAGAAACGCTGCTTGCAGGCTTGCTTGCGAGACCCCCTCATGGGCGGTACTCAAAAGGACAAAAATATCCATTGCGGCAATCGCTGCATAGGGTGAATCCAAATGCCTTGTGAAGGTAAAAACATCATTTAACCCAAGAGAAGCAGCTTTTTCGATATATTTCTCCACATGCCCCCCCCCCTACAACTACCCACTTTACATTCTTCATGTCTTTTAGAAGGAGCGCCGCCTGCATTAAATCATCAATCCCTTTCCAAGACCTAACAAAGCAGGCCGTCCCAATCAGAATGTCATCCAGTTTCAGCCCAAGGCTGTTTCTAAAAGCCAAAACATCCTCATAAGTGAAGGTAACTTTTGAAGGCTGCACCCCCGTAGGGATACATTTAATCGCGAAGGGGGAGAGGTTTGATTGGGAGCAGATAGCTGGAATAATTGATGAAGAGGTGGTCACTACAAAATCGGCTAGATAATTGTATAAAAGCCGGCTGTTTAACCCTTTTTTAATAGCGGTTGACAAATGGCGTGTACGTACAACTTTCTTCCCGGAAAACCTCGATGCAAAGCCTCCTGTCCACGCGTCCAATGATGAATGGGTATTGATAATTTCAACATCGTGTTTTTTAATGATTTGGAGGAGCTTTAAAAAAGTTAACGGCAAGGCATATCTTTTGAAACTCACTTCATAAACTGTAAATCCTTCTTTTCTTGCCTCTCTTACAAGGCCGCCTCCCTTTGCAACGGCGAAAATAATCTCATACCCTTTTTTCCTCATTCCCAGGGCCTCATTCAGTATTCTGATCTCTTGCCCTCCCCATCCAGACGAACTCTCTGTATGTAAAACCGTCATTACACCTCCATACTATTTAAAATTTTCCGGTGCCCCGAAGAGAAAGGGAGCTTTTTTAACTCATCCCACAATATCCATTCATACCCATCTACAGGCTCCCCGGCTTTAACTTGCCAAATCGAGGGATAAAGATGAGCCCTATATTTAGTAAACGTATGGGTAACCTTAGGAAGATCTCCCCCATAAACAACGTTTAAACCAAACAACTGCGACTGATCGATTTTTTGCTCAAAATAAGGAAATTCATAAAGATCCGCCATCACTTTTCCTCTCTTCTCTTTACGCACAAGCACGTGCTTATCAAACCTTAATATCGCGATATGGCGTAAAAGTACAATAGTTTTCTTTTTATCCTTAGGGGTAGGGATCATTTCCGTCATCTCTTTAGCCCTAGCCAAGCATTTCTCCTTCAATGGGCAAACAAAACACTCTGGCCTTTTCTTACAAACAAGAGCGCCAAGCTCAATCAATGCTTCCATAACGACATGGGGCTCCCTATCCGGCAAAATCCCTTCTGTAAGCTCAGGAACCCTCTTTTCAGACAAAAAATAACGGGAAATCACCCTATGGACATTTGCGTCCACAGCTGCCTTCTTCTTGTGGAAAGCAAAGCTAAGAATGGCTCCTATAGTATAAGGCCCAAGTCCCTTTATTTTTTTGAGCTCCTCCTCCTTACCTGGCACCCGTCCTCCAAAACATTCGACGATATACTTCGCCCCTTCGTGCATATTCCGTGCACGGGAATAATACCCCAGCCCCTCCCAGGCTTTAATCACCTTTTCAATAGGAGCTGCAGCCAAACTCTCAATATCTGGAAACTCCCTCATCCAATGCAAAAAGTAGGGAATAACCACAGAAGCCTGCGTCTGCTGGAGCATGATCTCCGACACCCACACCTCATAAGGACTCGGATTTTCTCTCCAGGGGAAATCCCTTTTGACCTCCAAAAACCAAGCCTTAAGCTCATCAATAGGAAAATTTTGCATAGCCATAAGTAATTATTGCCGGAAAAATAGAATACATACGAGCTTTCTTTATTGCGAAGCAATTTTGGAGAGGTAATTGCAAAAGTCTATCTTAAACCACGAAGTGGTAATCAAATCGCGTAGCGATGGCAGTTGCTAGCCGGGGGTGACCAGCGGGAACCCCCGTAAAACGTTCACCCCCACATCAGAGCCGCGAACAGCGGCGACAGATGCAAAAAGAGTGTCGCCGCTTTTCGCGGCTCTGATGTGGGATGTGCATTTTCCGGGGGTTCCCGTTGGTCACCCCCGGCTAGCAACTGTAGCCGCATTCGCGACAAAATTACCACTTCGTGGTCTAAGATAGACTTTTGCAATTACCTCCCAAAAGCTCGCTAATGCTCGCTAAAGAAATCTCTTTCTCTCTTTCGTTCATTACTCATTACTCATCGTTCATCGTTTGCTTGTGGCCCACTTCTTGCAGCACTCTTCAAATAGAGGTGAACCATGGATGATATTAAAATATTGATGCAAAAAGAGATTATCCTTATGCGAGAGGTTTTGGCTAATATGCACCAGGAAGAAGAATCTCTTAAAAGAAACGACCACTCCCTTTGGGCCAATGTCATTTCTCAAAGATGTGAAATCCTAGCCCTTTTGAGCCCCATCCGAGAGGAGAGGATTCTCGCATCCAAATTGATTGAATACTCAGACGACTGCGATATTCTCTCATTGCGGGACCAGATAATGGCCTTAATCGAAAGGATCAATATGCAAAACCATATGAATGAGCAGCTTTACAAAGTCGCTTTCCGTCCCCAAAGCGCCCTGCAGCCCGAGCCTCTGAAAAAGAAAAAATCCTCTATTGCGACATACCCAGAGAATGGCTAAGATTTGGAGGATGAAAGCTGCCGGTCGGAAAGAAACTTATAAGTACGTATACAACTTGAAAAGCTTATTTCCATTCCTTCTACAAAGAAGTTCCTATCAAGAGCATTAAGCGCTTTTAAGATCCTCATCAATATCGATTGAGATGGGCGAACCTTTTCCACCTTTGCCCATCGATAGGCTGTGAGGACTAATCGTGTTATAAAGATTACGGAATTCTTTATCCTTGGCACGTAGATAATTTAGTACATATAGACGGATATAGACATCTGCTGATGCAGGTGCTTGAGTTCTGCTATTTTCCCATTTAACAACTGCTACATGACTTACCCCAAAAATCTTTCCGAAACTAGTAGTTGTCATATCTAGAAATTTTCTGATAAATTTCAATTCGGGACCGTTTAGCAATGTGGGTTTATAGAGAAGACAGCGTAGAACAGCCAGTTCTAATTTATGAAAATCAACATCTATCACCCATTCTCCTATAACTTTTCTCATAGGAACATGGATCAGTTTTACAGGGAATCCAAAACCTTCATAAACAAATGTTTCTTTTTTTCTGTCTTTCATTGTTTTTTCCTCGTTATCCTGATTACAGTGTATTTTTTAATCGTTTCTAAAAGGTTACACAATTGAGCAGGTTTATCATCTTTCACAAGCTATTTTCCTTTCTGCCTATATTGTAATAAAGTTACAGATTAATGAAAAGATAAATTTTTATCATACTTATAATGAACAAGTTAGAAATGGAAAAAAATCCTCTATTGCCACATACCCAGAGAATGGCTAAGATTTGGAGGATGAAAGCTGCCGGTCGGAAAGAAACTTATAAGTACGTATACAACCGGAATTTTTGAAATTTTGATCGCCTGCGTCGATCGGAAGAGCAAGAAAAGCAAGAAAACAAGTTCCTTCTTCCAAGAGCCAAGTGATCAAGCTCTGAGTAGCGGTAACTTCCGCAGGGCCACAACGACTATGCGCGCGCGGGCATCGCCAGCGCCGTAGTGGACTTCCGGTGCGCTGGAGGCGGAGCCGCCAAAAATGGTCAAGAGCCAGCCTGCCAGCGTTTTTTGTGGAGTACGCGCCCAGAAATTTCCTAGGAAAGATTTTCCGGTAGCAAGTAGTGACAATACTTCCAAAGCCATTACCTGTGTTGCTGATGCAACTTCCCAGGGTCCATGACCACTAGGGTTAACAAGTTTCGTTTGGTTCTTAAAGTTCTTTTTTGCACTTTTAAGAACGACTGTCATTAGGTACCAAGAGGACGGCCCCATAGGCGTTCTCCCATGACGAACTCTTTCAGCTTCTGCGTAGTTACAATAGTAATTATAACCACTACCGGTTCTTGAGCGATAGACTTCTTGAAGTACATCTAAGCATGTGCGCTCGCCATTAACCGTGGCAAGTAATAGAACGGGTACTATGATGCTTGCCGTGAAAGGACGGGGTTCTTTGAGAATTGCCCTGTAAGCTTCAAAAGGGAAAGGAGGAACAAATTCTGGGTCAACATTAGCAAGCCTCCACGCCCGCTCTCCAAAAAATGGTTCTAAGTACATTTGTCTAGGATTAGAGCTAGGGATCGGAGAAGGAGCGATATGTCCTGCGATTATACGAAGTGTAGCATTGGCTAGGGACCTACATGAGAATTCATTTTGAGCTATGTCTTGATAAAGTTTGTTGCAACTAATCACCGCATACCGCCACTGCCGGCATGTTCTTGCCGCTCGCGAAAGCTCTTGGAGTGACAAGAACTTCATGATGGACTGAATCGCATGATCATATAACCTCGTGACAGACCTACAAGAAGCTGCATTAGAAACCTCTACACTAGAACCCTGCAAACATTGCGCAAGAAAGCCTAGAAAACCCATTCCTGCAGCGGGTATACCCGACATAAACCTCCTTTTGGCATTATTTTTATCTAAATTTTACAACATAATTATATTTTATTCAATTAAAATAATAATTAATATAAAGTTAAAATAATTGCTAGGCTTGGAAAAGCTTGTTTCCGTTCCTTCTACAAAGAAGTCTCTATTGCCACATACCCAGAGAATGGCTAAGATTTGGAGATGAAAGCTGCCGGTCTCATTTATGGTCCACAGGCCCATTATCTCGATCATTTGGCGCCTATTTGCCATTTACTTGAAATCCCCCTCATCGTCACAGAGGAGAGGCTGCAAGTTTGCGCACAAAAATTTTACCCTCGACTCAAGGTAAAGCTACTCGATTACATCCATGCGCCTGAACAGATTGTTAAAAATTTTGATCTGATCTTTTATTCGATGCCAAGACCTCTATTCGATGAGGTCTTTTTCTTTGCTCAGCAATTTATGCGGAAAAAACTGCATACGATCTGGTGCCCTCACGGGAACTCAGATAAAGGGCGCCACTCTGTATTTATGGAAGCACTCAAGGAGGAGGAAGCGGCTCTTGTTTATGGGAAAAGAATCATTGATTTTTTAATTGAAAAAGGGGCTTTTAACCAGCTTAAGGGATACGTGATCACCGGAAATTACAGGGATGCGTTTTACAGAAAAGAAAAAGCATTTTTTGACTCTCTTATTAACTTCAAGCCTGGCGTACGCAACATTCTTTATGCCCCCACTTGGCAAGATTATGAAAAGTCCTCCTCTTTTTTTGCTGCATGCCCCATTCTTTTAAAAGAGCTTCCAAAAAACCATACTCTAATTATTAAACTTCATCCGAATCTCGTGCTGGAAAATGAAATTGAAGTTCAAAATCTGATCTGGAAATACGAAGGGAAAGAGAATATCCATTTCCTCATCGACTTTCCTCCTGTTTACCCCATTCTCGACTTCGTTGATTTGTACATTGGAGATACTTCATCCATTGGTTACGATTTCTTAACTTTTAACAAACCGATGTTCTTCCTCAACCAAAATCAATTGGGCTCCTATCTTTACAGATGTGGGATCGTGATTGATCCGCCAGATTATGAAGAGATCTATTCGATCATTGAAAAAAATATCGAACTAGATTTTTCAAAAGCGCGTAAAGAAGTTTATGAAGAAACTTTCGGAAAGGAAAAATCTTTAGACTTAGTGAAGCAAGAAATCTTAAAACTCTATGAACTGTTTTCTAACGATTTGAGCTTTCTATGAAATCTGCGGCTATTATTACAGGACCCTACACCTATCTGGATCACTTAGGAGTGCTTAGCAGCATCCTTGGGATCCCCCTTATTGTTGTGGATGAAAAAACCTACGAGCTTGGCAAAAAATTCTATCCAGATATGCAGATAGAGCTCAAAGATTATAGCGAATTAACTTTGGATTATTTAGCACAAAATATCGAGGTCTTATTCCAAACAGGAAAATTTTGGGCAGAGGATCTCATCCCATTCATAAAACTCCTCCACCTAAAAGAGATCCGCGTTGTCTATTGCCCTCATGGCAATTCAGACAAGGGGCATTCACTCTCTGACACGATCACTCAAGACATTTCTCTCGTCTACGGACAGCATATGCTCGATCATTTAAAAAAAACAAAAACTCAAGTTCGCAAAACCATCACCACAGGCAACTACCGCTATCCTTACTATTTAAAGCATCAACAGTTTTATGACGAGCTTACCAAAAACATCCCCTCTGAAAACACCATTTTTTATGCGCCTACCTGGAACGATACCTCTTTCTTTTCTTCGATCGATTCCCTCGTTGCTAACTTAGGAAAATACAATCTGCTGATTAAGCTCCACCCTTTTCTAGAAGAACACTATCCTGCCCACACCTACCACATCCTTTCAAAATACGAGAACCACCCCCATGTTTTTATCATTAACGACTTTCCTCCCATCTATCCACTTCTAGCAAAAGCCTCTCTCTATCTCGGGGATTACTCCTCCATCGGCTACGATTTCCTGGCCTTTGATAGACCTCTGTATTTTCTCACTCTGAACAACAACTTTGCCCTCGATAAATGCGGCATGCACATTCCTCGAGGCGTAGATATCGTTTCTTTTATTGGAAGTACATTCGAGAAAAATAGGAAAGGCTTTGCAAAGGCTCGGGAAGAAACATATAAGTATGTATTTACAAATTAATGACAGATGCAAGGAATGAGCGTTTGTCATATCTCAGGAGAAAGCTCAAATGCTTTTAGTTCCCGTATAGCCACTACAACTACACTTTTGTGCGCATAGCCATAATCATGGCAGATTTGCGGAGGGGAGGAAAAGGAACTTCCAAGAATGACTAAGTAGTATCCGTTTTCAGGTTTATCAGAACCACGTGCCCATAAATCTCCCACAAAAGATTGGCCTGAAAGACTGGCTTCAACATCCACATACATTATTTGAGCGGCGGTTGCTGCTTTCCATAGACCGTAGCCTTCAACTTTAACAAGTTTATCCTGGTCAGGAACAGACATATATCGACTTTCTTCTACAACAACAGCTTCATGCCAACCTGGTGATAAATCTAGAGATTTTCTCTTTATCCTCTCTCTTTCAGTGCTTTTAAGGTGATTAAGAAAATAACAAAAATTATTACCCGTTGCCCTAGAATAAACCTTCTGAATTTTATCGAGGGAAAAATTCTGCCCATTGAAGGTTTCTTTAACGTAAAAACGCCTCTTGATTCCAATAAAAGGACAGGAAAACTCCTCTAAAATATCAGGAGGAGGAGGAATAACGCCACCATATCCGCTCCACCACGTCGATGAGGAACTAGAACTTACAGAAAGCTCATTTGCAGACATAAACTTTATTTGTTTTTTAATTTCTAAGATTCTACCAAAGAACGGAATTAAATTAAATTAAATTATTTTTTTAAGCACATTGCCTTAATTCAAAGGCGGGAGAACTAGAAGATAATTTAAGTCATCTAGATTGCCTGCGCTGAGATGCGCTTCAAGGTTGTAGCTGCAGGCTCCTTCTCGGAGGGGCTCCACTTTTGTGACGATGCCGACTTCAAGGCCCGCAGGGAAAACCCCGTCGTAGCCTGTGGTAACTAGCAAGTCTCCCACTTTTAAAATGTCGCCGGTGCGCAGATTACGCGCTCCTCCCTTGTCATCAGGAAAATCGTAGTTGAATCCTACTCCTTGCACAATATGGCTTTTCATCCGCCATAGAGGATGCACGCTACCGCGAAGCTCTCCTTTTGCAAGAAAACTGTCACCCCTTAGAGCTCTTACGGATGGAGTGAGGTTAGGATCGGTGATTAAACGGACCTTGCTGGTTTTTTCCCCCACCTGTTCAATCATCCCAATAATTGAGGGCCCGAGCATTACGGGGCTTCCAATGGCTACTTTATTTTTTGTCCCTACATTAATCCAAAGAACACTACTCCAAGAATCGGGCTCCCGAAAAATCACCTTTGCAGGAAGTAGTTTGCTATCAGATCCGAGCAGCTCCCGCACCTCTGCATAACTTTCGATTTGCTTTTTTAAAATCAGATTCTCAGCCTTTAACCTCTTTAATTCTTCATCATTAGAAGGATGGTGAGCGATAACCATCAGTTTAAAAAGGGACCTTTTTAAAAAACTAAAGCCTCTCCATGTGGGAGCAACAGCAGCAATAGCTTTAAAACGTAAAGGATCTACACTCTTTTCAGGAAGGCTCAAAATCATAAAAAGAAAAACGACAAGAAATATATAAGATTTGTAGGATTGCTTTCTCATAAGTTCAAAATAGCATTTACGACATAATCGATGTTTTTTGCATTTAAGCCAGCTACATTGATACGGCCATCTTTTGTCATGTAAATGGCGTAATCGGCAATCATCTTCTCAACCTGCTGTTTAGATAGGCCAGAAAATGAAAAGAGACCCACCTTATCGAGCAAAAATTGGAAGTCTAGCTTCTCAGCAAATTCAGTTCTTATTGTATCAATACGCTGCCTCATCCCATCAACCTCTTTTTCCCACTGAGCTTTTAGCTCAGGGGAGCCTAATATTAAGGCTACCGTACGTGCACCATGAGCCGGAGGGTTAGAATAAAGAGTTCTAATGATGGGTTTGATTTTGCTTGCAATATGTTCCTTTTGCGCTCGTGATTTTGCAACCACAAATAGGGCCCCTATTCTCTCAGAATATAAGGCGAAATTTTTCGAAAAAGAAACTGCAACAATCATCTCGTGCCCTTTAGCAGCAAAGAGACGGACAGCTTCAGCATCCTTTTCAAGACCTTTGCCAAAGCCTTGATAAGCACTATCGAAGACAGGGAGAAGTTCTCTTTCTAAAAACAGATCTGATATTTTATCCCACTCCTCTAAAGCGAGATCTGCCCCTGTAGGATTATGGCAACACGCATGCAAAAGGATCACACTTTTTGGAGGAACTTGTTCCAAATAAGCATACAATCGATCAAAATCGACACATTTATTTTCTGCATCATAGTAGGGATAGACCTCAATCCTCATCCCACATTTAGTAAACACACCAGTATGATTTGGCCAAGTTGGCTGAGAAAGATAAAGCTGCGGACCAATCTCTTGTTTTAAAAATTCTCCGGTAATTCGGAGTCCGCCCGTGCCCCCAATCGTTTGAGCAGCATAAATCGTATTTTCTAAATCTTTCCATAGCTGCTCTCCAAAAACAAAAAGGGCCGCGCGATCGATAAATAGGGGATCTCCATCTATTGGCAAATATTCTTTTGAGTTTTCCCATGCTAGAATTTCTTGCTGCGCAATCTTTACACTCTCTAAAATCGGGGTCTTAAGCTCTTCATCCTTATAAACTCCAACGCTTAAATTAACTTTATGGGGTCTCGGGTCGGCATTGAATGCGGCTTGTAATCCAAAAATTGGATCTGGCGGAGCTTGTTCTATCTGATTAAAGAATCCCATAATTGTATTGTTGCAAATCCCCCTAAATTTGTACAATCTCAATACATTTTTGGGGTGTTAGCTCAGTTGGTAGAGCGCTACGATGGCATTGTAGAGGTCAGCGGTTCGATCCCGCTACACTCCATATCAAAAAATAACAGGATATTAGGATAGTCAGGATAAAAAAAATAAATTCCTTTTATCCTGTCCATCCTAATATCCTGTTATTTTTCTTTCATCGCGTAAAATGCTTTCATGGATTCAAAGACTTTGGTAGACGTGTCGAAGGAGGTTTTGGCTGGGGGGAGGCTTTTGAGGAAGAGCTTGCCATAGTTTTTTGTGACAAGGCGTTTGTCGAGACAAAGAATGCAGCCTCTGTCTGTTTTCTTGCGCATGAGTCTTCCAAATCCCTGTTTAAATTTAACAACAGCAAGGGGAACGGCATAATCAAAAAAGGGGGCTTTCCCTTGCAGTGTCAGATAATTGGAATGAGCGAGCATAAAAGGATCATCTGGGGCTTTGAAGGGGAGCTTAGCAATGACTACAAGGCGGAGTTGTTCTCCTGCAACATCGACCCCCTCCCAAAATGAATCGGTACCAAAAAGAATACTCCCCTCATTTGCTTTAAATGTTGCCAAAAGTTGGTTACGAGGTTTGTCCCCTTGTTTGAGTAGTAGATATCCCTCTTTTTCAAGTGTGGCGGAAGTGATCTCATAACACTGCTTCAACATCTCATATGAGGTAAAAAGGATAAATGCATTCCCTTTTGATGCACGAACTGCATTGAGGATGCTTTGGGCCGCCTCTTTATTAAAAGTAGGTTCAGAAGGGAGGGGAAGATCGGTTGGGACCAAGAATAACGTTCTATTTTTATAATCAAAGGGGGATTCATAAATATTTTCAGAAACATTATCAGCTAGGCCCAAGCGATCCTTTAGATAACTGAAATCTTTGGCAGTTGTTAAAGTGGCGCTGCATAAGGTTGAAGTCTCATATTTAGTAAAAAGAAACTTATTTAAGTAAGAAGCAACATCCAAGTCAGCATCAACAAGGCCCACCCCTTTTTTATAAGTTTCGATCCATCTTACTCGTGATTTTTTATCAGGCATTTCTTTAAAAAAGTTTTCCAAAATTTCAATTTGTTCATCGAGACGCTGGCAAAGGCCTTGCAAAAGGGATTGGAATTCTTTTTGAATCTCTAATTTCTCCAAATCTGATCGGAGGCAAAAAAGACGTGTAGAAAATTTATGCAGCTCTGCAATCAAGCCCAGAAAAGACTGCCTCCATCCCTCAATCACTTTACTATCGAGAAGAATTTTCTTCTCTTCAGTGCCTTGCAGGGGCAAGAAAACCTTATGAATTTCCGAGATAAGAAGACTTTTTTCAGAAGGGATCTCTATTTCTATCCGAGAAGAAAGGGAAGGCTTAACATCAGGAAAAGCTTCTCCTCTATATTGATCTATTAAATGGATAAGGGTGATATCTCCTGCACGCTTGGATAAACTCTCGAGGGCGATCTGTTCTATATGGTGAGCCTCATCAAAAATCACCCTCTTTGCCTTGGGAAGTACCCCCTTATCCTCTTTTGCAAGATCAGTAAAAAGAAGATGGTGGTTCACAACAAGTATCTGCGCATCTTCAGCCCTCCTCCTTGCCTTAAACAAAAAGCACGGACGATAGAAAGGGCAATGGACATGAGTGCACTTTGCCCCATCAACACTCACCTTATCCCAGGCAGTATTTGATACAGAAATCTCAGACTTTGAACCTTCTTTTGTTTTGTCTGCCCAAAACCTTAACTTATTAATTTCAGGCTCTTCTTCCGCCTCTTTTAATCTCTTCAAACATACATAATTGGAGATCCCCTTAACAAGTACAGCTTTAACGTCTGCTTCCATGAGCTTAAGCAAAAATGGAATATCTTTGGCTATGAGCTGTTCTTGAAGTGCAATAGTGTAAGTAGAAATAATGGTTGGCTCTTGTTTTTTAAGGGCCCAATAAACTGCCGGCACAAGATAAGCAAGAGACTTTCCAATACCCGTCCCCGCTTCAATCAGCGCTATTTGATTTTTTTCGTAAGCCTCTAGAACTTGAGCAGCCATCGCGACTTGCCCTTCCCGCTCTTCAAACCCTTCATGATGCTTGCTCAGCAAACCATCTTTCCCAAAAACTTCTTCCACAATATCGTGCATGCAAAAAGAGTACATGAACCAAGCTCAAAATGCAAAGAAGAAGATCGGGCACGCACGCGGGCACGGGCACGGGCACGGGCACGGGCACGAAAGAGAAGAAAGCTCACCTCTTCTTTCTTTCGTGCCCGTGCCCGTGCCCGCGTGCGTGCCCGATCTTCTTCTTCCTCTTATTCTCCCTCGAGTAAATCAAGGAACGCTTGTAGTTGTTTTGAGCGTGTGGGGTGGCGCATTTTGCGCAGGGCTTTAGCTTCGATTTGCCGCACCCTTTCCCGTGTGACTTTAAAGCGGACGCCTACCTCTTCAAGTGTCTTTGGCTTTCCATCGAGAAGGCCAAAACGTTCGATGAGGACAGTCCTCTCTCTATCTGTAAGGGTAGCGAGAACTTCACCCATCTTATCTTTTAAAATAGCGTAGCCTGTAGCTTCTGCTGGAGATTCGATCCCTGTATCTTCGAGGAAATCGCCGAATTGACTTTCACCCCCTTCGCCCACTTCTGCCTGCAGGGAAATCGGATGTTGCGCAATCTTGTAGATTTCACGAACGCGCTCAGGAGTTAAACCGAGTTCATTTGCAAGCTCTTCAGGGGTAGGCTCACGTCCCGTTTCCATCATGAGCTTTTTAGCGCCTCTTAAGACTTTATTAATCGTCTCAATCATGTGGACAGGAATACGGATGGTACGCGCTTGATCAGCAATGGCACGGGTTACAGCTTGTCTGATCCACCAAGTAGCATAAGTAGAAAACTTATATCCACGTCGGTATTCAAACTTCTCTACAGCTTTCATCAAGCCCATATTCCCTTCTTGAATCAAATCAAGGAAAGAAAGGCCCCTATTTGTATATTTCTTGGCAATCGAGATCACAAGACGGAGGTTTGACTCCACCATTTCCCGTTTTGCTTCCTGGCTTTTGTCCATCCAGCGCTGGAGCATCCTGACATCTTTTTTAAACTCATCCAGGGTTCTTCCAGCTGCAAGCTCCCGTTTGTTCAGTTTTCTTTGTACAGCCATGAGCTTAGACGCAGCGAATTTATTCTTCTCCGCGCGAGGAGCAAGATCTTGCATCTCTTTTTCTAAAACAAGAAATCTGTCGTAGGCATTGAGAATCACTTCACCTAGATCGTCGATGATATTGTGCCTAACATACATCCTTCTTAAGTAGGCCTGCATACGGATACGGCATTTTTCAATATCTTCAGAAATTTTAACTTTATCGACTTTTTTTACTTTAGGATCGTGAAGCTGCGCGAGAAGCTTTTCCAAAACTGTATCTTCCATTTTTAGAAGATTACAGAGTTTGGGGAGGAGAACTAAATAAACCGCTTTATCGGGAACTTCTTTTTCTGAGATCACTTTGTCAAAACGGTCTTTACCACTGATGAGATAGTGGGCCACAGAAATGGCTTCGCGTGTAGAATAACGAAACCGCATAATAATTTTTTCAATTTGAATCTGGGCTTTTTCGATCCTTTTAGAGATCTCTACCTCTTCCTCACGGGTCAAAAGGGGAACGGAACCCATTTCTTTAAGATACATGCGCACAGGGTCATCAGAGGTCCCTTCGGTCCTTTTCGCGAGACCTTCAAGTTCTTTTGCCTCTTTCTTACGCTCTTTTTGTCTTTCAACCTCAACCTGGTTAAGAATCTGGATATCCATTCCACTTAAGAAAATAAGTACCTGGTCGATCTGCTCAGCAGAATCAAAAGTCATCGGAAGGATTTCATTTATTTCCTCATATGTGATATACCCTTGCTCCTTAGCAATGGCTACCAGCTCCTCGATTTTCTGCTGATGCTGTTGATTAAATAATTCTGTAAAACTTGCTTTTGCCATAGATAAATTATGCAACTCTTCGCATTAAATGATGATAATGAGTCTATTTTAGCACAAGAGGCACTAAGACACAAAAATTATCTTTGCCCCGAGTGTCTATATCCCGTCCGCGCTCGGGGCGGCCCCCATAAAAGACACCACTTTTATCACCCAAAAGGAAATATCTCCTGCTCGCAGCACAAAAAAAGTTTACTGCATATTTCTCTCCAAGTTTATCTCTTTAATGCACTCCCGGGGGCTCAGCTAGAGAGGCCCTTTCCCCAAATTGGTAGAATTGCCGATGTCTATTGGGAGGCAAAACATATGGTATTTGAGGTCCAATGCTCCCCCATGACCCTTCAGGAAGCGACGCAGCGGTGCAACGACTATCAAAAGCTAGGGATCAAACTCGTCTGGATCCTCCATCAAAAGCGGTTTAATAAAAAAAACTTGTCGCCTGCCGAACAATTCCTTCGCGTTCATACCAATTGCTACTATGCAGGCAATCAAATCATCTACGATCAATTTGAAATTTGCAAAAAATCCAGAAGAATTTTCCGAGGGGCCCCCTTAAAAATTGATCTTCGCTACCCCAAAGAACTGGTCTTGCCAAAAAGAGAACCTCCCGAGATCCTCAGAAAAAGATTTTTTAAATGGTCCTGTTACTTCCCAGGAGACCTAAACAGTCATTTTATTAACGGCCAAGATTTCTCTACTATATTTGCCATTGAAAAAAAATTTATTAATGCCAAAAAGGACTCTCTTTTCACCCGCTTGAAACGGTTTTATCAAATTATCTTCCATTACCTTCTGGAAAAAGCTTCCCAATAAATTTAAAGTTTTGTATTCTTTATCCAAAATTCATGGGAGGAACTATGGCCGAAGAAAAAAAGGCAGAAAAAGCACAGAAACGACCAACTGCATTAAAAAGAGATCTTCAAAGCGCAAAAAAATGTATGCACAACAAAACCTACAAATCAAAGGTTCGTACTGCAATCCGCTCTCTTGAAGATGCCATTACAAAAAAAGAAGAATCCGCAAAAGAAAACCTTAATCTCGTCTATAGCCTAATGGATAAAGGTGTTAAAACGGGGATCTTCAAGCTAAATAAAGCAAATCGTGTAAAGTCTCGCTTCACAAGAAGAATGGCCTCTAGTAAATAAGGCATTCCCGATGAGTTATTTTCCTGCGGAAAGTAACTCATCGAGAAGTTAATTTATCCTAAAAATATACCTTTCTTAAAGATTTAGACGGGCGCTCACACCTGATATACGCTGAGTGGTTTTTTTCAGAATTTCCAGAAGAAGATCGGGGGTAGATTGGATTTGGAGATAGGTTTTGGCGCGGGTGATTGCAGTGTAGAGAAGTTCCTTTCCAAAGTTTTCTGAGCCTTCGGGAAGAAGGAGGAGAACTTTGTCGTATTCACTTCCTTGGCTTTTGTGGACGGAGATGCAATAGGCGTAATCGAAATGGGGAACCTCATGAGCGGGAAGCGTTCTTCCATCGGAGAAGTGAACGGTATCTTTTATGAGTGTAGCCGTTTGGCCATTGTAGAGATTGAGCTCGCGGTTGTTTTTTGTGATCATGATCGGAATTGTATCGGAGGAAAGGGTGGCGGCGATTTTTTGATTTAGTTGATCGGCGCCTAAAGGGCCCTGCCTCATCGAGGAGAGAATGGTATAGCCTTGCTGAACGTAATCCATTAAATCTATGTTAGTGTTAATTTTCAGAAGTTCATATAGGGCTTCTTCTGGGCTTTTTTCTAGGATTATATAGGCCAATTGCTTGATTGCATCTTGTGAGCGGAAGTTTTGTTTTAGATGAGTGCAGATATCTGGGCATGCTGCGATGAGATCGGCAAAAAAAGCTCCCCCTTCAATAGAGGGAAGTTGATTAGGATCTCCCATAAGGACAACGCGCGTTCCATTTTTTACAGATGTTAGGAAATGGGCAAAGAGGCGCGCATCGATCATGGAACATTCATCCACAATGATGAGCTCAGCAAAAAGAACAGTTTGTTTCTTATCAGGCAGCTCGAGCAATGCATGGAGGGTTTTCCCATTTAACCTAGCAGCAGCTTTCCCCGTTGGCGCAGCCAACATGATTTTGCCGGGAAATGCTTTGATGATCTGAGATGCAGTATAGGTCTTGCCTGTTCCAGGCCCTCCAGTGATAATACTGATGGGAAGTGTCAGAGCTTTGCGCACTGCCTCTTTTTGTTCGAGAGCGAGGCCATCATCTAATACTGCTTCCAATTTATTAACTTGAGTATTTTTTATCCTGCAAAAGTGTTCGATAAATCTAGTTTCATATGCCCAGTTTTTTTCAAGATAATAGAGATTATTATATTGGTGGATGCATGAGGGAAGCTCTGGCCCATTCTCTTCTTTCATGCAAATATGTCCTTCGCGCGAAAAACAAA
Organism: Chlamydiota bacterium; assembly: GCA_013288895.1. Lineage (GTDB taxonomy): Bacteria > Chlamydiota > Chlamydiia > Chlamydiales > Rhabdochlamydiaceae > JABDHB01. Next base: position 41,038 of record JABDAY010000004.1, read on the forward strand.
AAAGCTTAGCCAGAAACTGTATAGTCTCTTCCTTATCGCTTAAATTTTTGGCAAATAGCAGATCAATCTCTTCTAACATTAGCCCCAACAAATAAAATTATTTAGAAGAGATTATTTTTTCTCTAAGAACATAAGGATCCAAATCAATATCATTAGCCCAAGCCAAGGTATTTGTTTTGGGATCTACAAAAACTTGATTGAAGAAATCCACAGATTTCCACGCTTCAAAGACCCCATTTCCAACTAAATGACTTAAATCAACCTCACCCTCAAGACCATCATCAAATCGAATCCAGACTCGATAATTAGGTTTTGGCTTACAAGCGATGATTTTTGCTCTTTTGAATCCCATATCTCCACATTTAGCGGAGCGGGGGAATTTTTTGCAGCTTTTTATTGTTTGAAGCATAGTCCCAATCTTCCATAAGTTCTTTCTGATGAGCCTGCGCCCATTCCATCACAAAATTTAAAGCTCTTGCCGGCAATTCTCCTGCCAGGATATCCAATTGGGAAATCCGTATCAATACCTCATATTCTCCATATCTTGCATGAAAATGGGGAGGAGCATGATCATTATAAAACATTAGGATAAAAATACCATAAAACTCGGAAATCGTTGGCATGAATAGCGCTTTTTTAGACATCCAGTATAGCAAAGTTCCAAAATAATGAGAATAAAAACTTCCTTATCAGCCGACAGCAGATCAATCTCTTCTAACATATTTTATCATCTTAACAAAATACGATATGAACAGGAATCTTGATCTTTACTCACATTGGGCCCATCCATTCCAAGCTCTTTGGCGATTTTTCCAAGATAGGAAATCGACCCAATGTACATGTCTGTCTTCACTACCTTAAGAGGTCTATTCCCTACGTAAACTTTTTCATGAAAGAGCTTAGTAGCATAAACCATTAAAGCCTTAGCTGCCTCAAGCTCATATGATTTGTTTTGCATAGAACGGATGACTAAGTATGCGAGCTCTGCTACACCATTTTCTATTGCACAATCTTCTCCGGCTTTCTCCAATGCGCAAGATCCGATAAATTCATTTCTATCTTTGCTATATATGGCAAATAGACCAAATGGCCCATTTTTCCACCCTTGTATCCGAGCATCAATAAATTTAACATATTCTTCAGAGCTCAGAGCTCCAAACATACCACGAAATGGTCTCATTACATCTAAGCTTAGAAAAACCTGGTGAAGATCTTTGGAAGCCTCTTTAGAAGTCACGGGTATCAATTGCAATCTATCCGTTACGATCAGTTCGACAACAGAATGCCCTGCGGCAGCACAAGCCATACAGATTCTCCTTTTTATCCAATTTAAAAAGTCCCAGAAATGAGGTACCACATGGTACACCGCCGCTCTCTTAAAAAGATATAATAGACGCGGCCATATTTAAGAGCGATGTCGAAGCAGCCTCTCCAACAATTTGGCTACGATTCAGAAATCACGGACAAAAACGGAAACAACACTGAGTTCCAAAACGCTATGACAGACGCGAGGAACGAGCGTTTGTCACCCCCCAGCTAGCAACTTGTTCCAACGAATCAGGGCTTCCTGTAATGTGGGGCGCTCATTAAATTTAGGATTACTCATGTATTGACTCAACTGAGAGATTAAAGAACTTAATTGTTGATCGTGAGGAGCAATTTGCTTTGACAGGCCGCGAAAAAGGATAGCTGTCGAATAAACATCAAATTTTTTATTATAAGTACGGATTTGTGAATCATGAGGTTTACCAGCATTACGAAGTTCCCGTATTTCTGGCGGTATGTATTGTTCTGTTCCACAGCACGAGCTTGCGTCTTGGTCACAAGACCTACAGGCCAGGCCGAAATCTGCGATACATGGTGTAAGATCTCTTGTTACTAGAGTGTTAGCTTCCTTAATATCTCTATGCGTAATTCCTTTTTCCTGAATCTCAATTAGAGTATTTAAAATCGTTGTCACTGCCTTTCTGTAATCCATCTCAGGTTTATAACTACTTAAAGTCCCTCCCATATAATAGGGCATAATGGTGATTCTTTTTTCTCTATTGCGAGGTCCCTTATACTCTTTATTCTCTTTTCCTTCGTAAATTTGAGTCTGATAAACTTTAGGAACACAGCGTATATGTTTTAATGCCTCATGAACCTTTTTCTCTCGCTCTTGATAAAAAGTCATGTCTTGGAACCCACCCGGCCAATTCTTGTCTGCTCTCATTACCCGCTCTGACTTTCTAACACATATTTCACAATTCACATAATTGATACAAAATTTAACTGTGCCAAAAGATCCTTTGCCTACCACCTTATCACTACCAGGAAGAGGTCGATTAGTCTGAGGGTCTGAATGATTTAAAAGAATATAAATAGAACCATCTGGATAGAATTCAAGAGTTTTTGCTAGCTCTATTCCTTCCTGTTTGGTAGAAACGCGATGAAATCTTCCTTTGTATTTATCTTTATTATTTTCTATAAATGTCCCGAGTTTTTCCATGTCTTCGAGACTTACTGAGCCTATTCCAGCTACTTCTTTCATTTTTTTAAGAAGAACTTCTGACTTGAATTTAATGATCTTAGGATTCGCCACCAGTTGATTTAGATTCCTTAGTGCCTCATGCCATTTGTGAAGTGATTTATAACACTTTGCCGCAGCATAGAACTCATTTCGTCTCTCAAGATACGCCGCTCTTTCTGCTAAACTTTCGGGTATCTTAGGAGGAGAAGCTTGAGCTTTGGCTTGGGGCTGGGGTTGAGCTTGATGTTGAGGTTGAACTAGAGCTGGGGGTGGAGCTTGAACTACAGCTCTAGCTATAGGGGGAACTGGAACCGGTATTGGGGCTGGAGGTTGTTGAACTGGGATAGCAACTGGAACCGGCGCCAGGGCTAGTGCTTTTTTATTTTGGTCCTTTCTTACAGCACCGCCTAGAATAATGGAGAGACCTATGGCTAAAATAATTGCTGAAATAGCACAAAGAGTTGCTTGATTATTACTTATAAATCTTAGAACACTCTCCGTTTTGGTTATCATACTGGGATTAATGAACATAGCGAGGAAAAATCCCGCAACAACAGCTATAACAACGCCAATTAAGATCCCCCGGTCACCATTTTTTCCCAGCAGGGCATTTTTGCATCTATCTGTATATGTATGAGTTAAGACAAATGAAGGCGCTGCGGCTATGTCATTTCCCATAATAATTCCCCTGTTTAAAAAAAATATTTAATTAATAATAAGTATATTATAACAAATCCATAATTAAAGTAAAATTTAAATATATTTTATATCATTTAATGGAATTGACATGGTAAATTGCGGGCCCTCGTAAAAAAATGTAGTAGGCGCCACCGTATTTAAGGTTGATGTCAAACAGCTTTACATGGCGTTTTAGCGCTTCAACATAAATCTCGGCCTGAAGGAAATAATCGCTTTGTTTCATCTCTTTTTCTAAGCTTACTTGGGAGTAGTCTGTCAAGTAATTAGACTTCCAGTCGACCAAGTAGTAAGAGCCCTCTTTTATAAAAACAAGATCTACTGAGCCTTTGATTAGATCATTATTTTGCGGATACATAAACTCCATCTCTTGAAGGTAGCCAGTCTTGGGAATATCTAGGAGCTGCAGCGACTTTTCAATCATTTCAAAAATCTGCTGACTCCAATTTTCTAAATGTGTTTTTTCGACTTTCTGTTTGATATATTCGAGTCTGTCATCAGCCTGGAAAATCTCCTCTAAAATGCTATGGAGTAAAACACCTGTTTCTTTTCCCGTTGGCATGGCGGCTTCATCTATTTCAACACTCTTTGCCTCTCCCTTTTGCGCAAGAGAAGTGAAGGAATAAATAAAGCTAGGCTCGCTCGGAACTGGCCTAGGGATTTCTTTGGCTTCGGGCTCGGGCAATTGTAAGGGATGAAGCTGAAATTCCATCCCATTTAAATTAATAGAGCTTTCAATATTTACATATTTGCAAAAAAGCTCGATAGGGGATTCGCTTCCGAGTTTTTTTCCATGAATAAGGGGGATATACACCCTTTTTTTTGCGCGCGTTAGGGTCACATATAGCTGTCTGAGTTTTTCCGCTTCGTCTTCTTTTTCATGGAGTTTGCAAAGGGGATTTTCTTCTGTGTATTCTATAATCTGGTTATCAACTTCAATGTAATCATCTTTGCCCGAATGTCTGCTTGCAGAGCCAAGCGCAAAAACAATATCAAACTCAAGCCCTTTACTCATGTGGGTACTCATGATTTGGATCTCTTCCCTTCCGCTACAGCTCCTTTTCTCCTCACACTCTTCTTTTTCTTTCAATACAAACTCAAGAACTTCCTTATCGGAAAAATCGATCTCCCTCATAATCTCCACTAACCCCTTATCCTGAAAGAATGCCTTCATTGTGTGGGCGTCTTTTAGCTGATGGTGATCCCAATTAAATAAGGGACCACTTAAAACGATTTTCAGTTTGCTTAAACTATCAGGATTTTCTAGTAGAGACTTGAGCTCTTTTAAGGCCTGGTAAGACAATCTGTCTGTGATTTTGCCACCTTTTTTAAGCTGGGAGGGGATATTGTAATTGTTTAAAAAGGCGCAAACGCGCTCTGCTTGATGTCGATCTTTAATCAATACTGCGATCTTATTTAACGGAAAATTCTCCTCTTCTTTGAGATAGAGAATTTCCTGTGTAATAAAAGGGAAAAGGTATTCCTCTTCAATAGCTTTGGCGCTCGCTTTTGGCGCTTCTACTTTAAAAAAACAAAAGGGATCTTTCCCATCTTTAAAAGGATGGTCTATCCCATCTGGCTTATGATTGACTTGGGCATAGTCTAGCGTCTCATCTTCTTTAGGCAAGGCCAAAGGACATTTTGAAAAAAGGGCATTTAACCTTTTAATAAAAGTGGGATCGCTACGGTAATTTGTATCTAAGAGGTAGTGGCTAGGAAAGTGCTCTTTGGCTTTTAAGTAAGTATAAACATCGGCCCCTCTGAATCTGTAGATCGACTGTTTAGGATCTCCTACAAGATAAAAGGCATCAAGTCCAGCGTTGACAAAGAGTTTTTCAAAGATTTTCCATTGCAAAGGGTCGGTATCTTGGAACTCATCGACAATGACCGCTCGAAACATTTGTCTCACAGATTTTACAAACTCAGGATTCTCTAAACACTCTTCCATTTTATGGAGAAGATCATCTGGAGAAAAAGCCTCTTGTTTTTGAATCTGGACTGCACATTCTCTTGCTAATTTTAAAAAGGGATCTGTCCCCTCAATTTTTTTTCTCCTCTCCCCCAAATTAACCAGTCTGGTCACAAGACTTTCGATATTAAACCTGTGTTTTTTTAGAATGAGATGGATCTCTTCTGGCGTATAGGAATTTTTGGCTAACTTGCGGAGCACTTCTAATACAGCTCTCTTCCGTGCCTGAGAATTATTGGTCTCATCGGGATCAGGCAGATCAAAGAACATATGATGTTTAAGCATCCGATAGCAAAAACCATGGATGGTAAAGATTTTTGCCTTATCAAAATCAAGAAGGACATCCTTACCGAGCTTTGCGCGGATCCTTTGTTTTAACTCTTGCGTTGCAGCCTTTGTAAAAGTGACAACGAGGATCTCCTCAATCTTTAATCCTTCTTGAGTGAGCCTTGCCACTAAGTTTTCAATGGCATAGGTTTTTCCCGTTCCTGCAGAAGCTTCAATAATGTGAGCGCCAAAAACTGGCCCTAAGAGATCAAATCTGCGCATACGCTCCTTAGGTAAGATGACCAATTAGAATAAATTACTTCGGCAGATATATCTAGCCTTGCTAAATAAGGATTGACATAACCAAAATCTACCGGCTGGATCTTCTTTTCTAACTCTTTCACCCCTTTTTGCAAAAGAGCTGCTCCCCATTTGGGCATGAGAGGAGAAGGAGTAATCAAAGCTTTTTCATAATAAGCAATATATTTTGCAAGCCTGTCTATTAAATGATTACGAATAAGTAATAGGGGATAGATTTTTAATTGTTCTTCTAAAGTCTCACCCTCCAGACCCACATCGTCCAAAACGCCTACAATTTTAGTTTCTCCTACTTGCAAAGCTGGTAGAATCAGATAATCTGGCCTCATCTCATAGGGAGCATCGCAATCCAGATGATATTCTATAGTCTTCACTTCATTAAACTCTAAGTCCTCTTCTCTAAAACGATATTCCGCAGCCTCTTTAAACACACCTAAAGGAAGTTTGCCCTGTGCGTAGGCCTTTTCGAAAAAGGCGGGACTTATCCGAGCAGCTTTTTTCAAATGGTATCTAGTCAAACTAGAAACAACAAATTCCCCCTCTTCAAACTCATCTTCTCCATCTAAATAAATCTTTAAAACGTTGTTGAAGTAGAATTTAATGGGGTCTTTTGCAAAACTTGAAAGTTTTTTGATTTCAATGACCTTCTGCTTTACCCCTTCGGGCAGAGCGATATGGTTACAAAATTCAGGAATAAAAGGACTTTTCCTCACCAGGGGTTTAGATGCAGAAACATGTTCAATTTTACCAATCGGATATGCAAACAGTTCCTGAACTGCAAAAGAAGGATTCTCATTTTCTTCTCTGGCATAGCTCATGATGAAACTATCTGAGGCCTGACTAATGAGCTGCAAAAATAAATACCTGTCCTTATCAGCGATGAGCGAAGGAGTCTTACAGAGCGAGGAGGGGATCTCCATTCTTGGGAAAAGGCCCTCTTTCATTCCCAAGAGATAAATAGCCTTTGCTGGCAGAGTCCCCGCCTTATCAAAATTACAAAAGGAGATCGCATTGACATTTCCCCCTTGATAGGGGATTTGTGCTATCCCAAAAATCTTCTCGATACTTGTAAATGGAAACTCTTTATCTCCTATGTGCTTTAACGAAACAGAAACCCTACTTAGTTTCTCGCTAAAGATTTTACCCTCTTCATCAAGAGGAAAGTATTTCTGTAAAAGATATTTTAAGTGTTCCATCCATCCATTTAAACTTCTTGGGGACAAATCCAGATCGATAAAAAGGGAGCGGATCTTAGCTATATAGGCGCCTAGTTCCTCAGTTTCACTAGATTCAATCTTAAACTCCTCTTCCTCAATTGCTAAAGAGCTCAGTAACCGTTTAAACCCATATTCCCACGAACCTATCTCATCTCCTTTCCCCCTTCTAATATTTGCCATCTTTGGATAGCGGCTTGGAAAAAGCTTCAATACTTCAGCCACTTCAAAATCATTCTTCGGAAGGGAAAGAAGCTGCTGGAGCCCCTTTACCGCATCTACTTTTTCATCAAAAATGGCATAATCGACATTTTTAAAAATCAAATGAATAAAAGGGGCATATTCTGAAATATCAGGAGCGAGCACCAAAACATCCCTCTCCTGTCTCTTGCAAATATTCTCATACAGGATCTCCACCTCATGCAGCTCTGATGTAGCAATATGAAGCTCAACCGACGGATCAGGAGAACTTGGAGTAAAAACAAGTTCAAGCAGATCTTGTTGTATATTACTAAGCAAGGTTACCCTCTCCCTCGCCAGATATTCCTCATCAAAATCAAAATCGAGATCTTGCATGAAATTTAAAGACTTTCTTCCCAATCTCCCCAAGTTAGCGAGCAAAGGATTATCCGCATCTTCTTTTAATTTTAAAAAACGCCTCTCCTTATCACTGTACACATCTCCCCAAAATAGAGAACAAACAGAGAGCTGATAAATAAACGATCCTTGAAAATACTTTAAATATTCTTCTTCTAAATACTCAAATCCAAAGAGATGAACCTTCTCTTGACAGAAGGTTTTCAGCTTCTTTCTAGGATCGGTCCAATGCTCGTTAAAAACCTTATCCCAAATCCCCCTCTGCCACTCATCTTGAGGCCCATATTTTAAAAACACCCTACTTAGTTCATGACTTACTGGTTCTTCCACATAACATTGGAGCTCAAGTGCCAATTCAAAATGCGACGGAACATTCTCATTCAACAACTGGCTTAAACTAACAATTTTTATCCCCGCACAAATCCCCTTACCTCTAGCAAAATAACACTGCAAATACCGTTTCATCAAAGGATGCCCAACAACGACAATCCTCCTCTCAAACGGCCCCCCCTCCGAAAACAGATTCTGATACAATCTGTCCGCTAGAACATCAAGCTTATTACTAAAAAATACATTCATAAATATTCTGCTATGAGTCCAACGGATTTAAGATATTCCTGATTCTCGATCACATATTCTGGATAAGTTTCGTCTAAAGGAAATACAGGATGGCTGTTAATCCATTGATCGACACTCTCATCGCTAAGATCTGCCGCCGAATCTCTACCCTCCACCACACTTTCCAGCTTTTTCCTCACTTTGTCACGCCCCCCCATCCACGTAAAGTGCCACCCTCCATTAGGGATTACACTCCAAGTCGCCCTGTATTCACGATAATATTGAGGAGTATATTTAACAACATTACGATAAACCGTTGCAACAGTTCCATACCATTTATCATTGCCCCAAGCAGTTTGTGTGGGAGTTTGACGATTCAGTTGAAAATAATGCATCGACATCTCAAAAGAAAGGGGACCATGGAAACGGCTATTTTGCAAAAGCTCTTTTATTTTTGACTTTCTAGGAATCTCATCAACATCAGAAATGAGGATAATATCCATGGCACTACAAGAACCAAGCCCACGCAATATTTGATTCCTTTGGTAGTTTTCCCTTTCCCACAATCCAAACTGGGGATTTCTCGTTTCAATTTTCACATGGATAATTTTGGGCAGATATTTTGCAAACAGCAATTTATTCTCTTCAAAATACAGAGGCTTACCGCCACCTCTCTGCGTCTCCACCGACTCCACCAAAACAAAATAATCCACCACCTCATCCAGCTCAGCCAACCGAATCTTTAAAAGTTCTATCTCATTAAAAAAAGGAAAGCAGTCATACACTCTCGCAAATGCTGTAACCCCCATAAAAAACACAAAAACAAAAATCAACATATAGAAACTAATTGTTCCTTAATCTTTATCCCGTAGGGATTATGGTTTATAGCCAGGGATGAAATCCCTGGAAATGGATTATACACATAATGCGCCCCCGCGGGGCATACGCATAAACCTAAATCAATTAACTCCTTGAAAATTAAGTCGTTATAAAATAAAAAGTCCTCTTTGTGCACCAAACATCACTTCAATATACAAAGAGGAAGGCTCATGAGCTTGGAAGAAAGGCTATCAAAAATTGGAAATAATTTAAAGGATCTTATAGCTTCAGCGATCGATCCAAATGAAATGCGTAAAATTGCGGAAGCAGTGGGTTTTGTAAAAAGAACAACTAGCCGTCTTGACGGGGATGAATTTGTATTAGCTATGATTGTTGAATCTGTAAATGGGAAAAAAAATACACTTGGGAGTTTAGCCGATACTATACGTACGATCAAATCAAAGTCTATAATGACTATTCAAGCATTACGAAAACGAATGAATACAGGTGCTGCTATGTCTCTAATTACAAAGGTGTTTGAGAAAACTTTCCATATTGTAATCGAAAGAATGTCCCAAATAATTTTCCCTTGTAACGAAAAAGAAAAATTACTCAATAATTTTCAAAATGTTTACTTGCAAGATAGTTCCGAATTTCTATTAGATCCAGCCCTTAAGGAAACTTTCAAAGGCTCGAGTGGAGGAAATGGCAATGGAAAGCAAGATTCAAGTGTAAAAATAGATCTAATTTACGAAATTAAGAATAAATTTTTTACGCATTTTAAAGTCACAGATAGGACCGAGCCAGATTCTATTCTAGGGGAAAAAATACTAGAAATTCTAAAAGCAGGAGATCTTGTTATTCGGGACCTGGGCTACAGTTCTCTAAATGTTTTTCAAAAAATTCAAGAGATCGGAGCGTATTTTCTGTCCCGCTTACACGGAACTATAAAAGTGTACCTTGATCCATTGGAAAATCAAGCAATTTGCCTTGGGAGTTTTTTAGAAAAAAATGCAATTAATGGATTGGTAGATAAAACGGTCTATTTGGGAAAAGCAATGTTTCAATGTAGACTGGTAGCTTATAAAATTCCTCCAGATTTAGAAAAAGAACGACGCAAAGAATACTTAAAGGAATGCAAAAAAAGAAAAAGACAGCCGGATCAAGAATATATAAAACGTCTTTCCTTTACAATTTTTATTACCAACGTTTCTGTATCGATATGGATGCCCGAAATAGTTGGTACTATATACCGCTTGCGTTGGCAGATTGAGCTGATTTTTAAAAGCTGGAAATCAGATCTTAACTTTGACTATTTAAAAGGAAAAAGTCCTTTGCGCATTAAGTGTTTTATTTACGCTAGGCTTACAGCAATTATGTTGATGTTTACCATATATAGATGTATTGACAGTGTGTCTCTAGTGATGATCCAGAAAGAGACTAGCATACACAAAGTTATCAGTTGGATTGCAAGAAACAACCGGTTTTTTGAAATAATCATAAATGGGTTTGTAGAAAACCTATGGAAATCGCTTATGGACGATTGCAAACATATTCTTTGTAAGGATAAACGAAAGAGAAAAACAACACGGCAATTGTTATTATTGGAGGTTCAATTTGGCTTATAATTCCTTATGCATAACCATAGAAAAATCTTTAGGTTTATGCGTATGCCCCGCGGGGGCGCATTGTGAATTGTAATCCAATTCCAGGGATTTCATCCCTGGCTATAAACCATAATCCCTACGGGATAAAGATTAAATACATTTTTATCCCATAGAGAACCGGTTAAAAGCTGGCGCAGACATTTTATCTCCTTAAAGTTAAGTCTTGAAATGGGGGTTCACGGACATACCAATAATTTACGCCGTAATTATAGCTGAGCTCTGTTCCGATTTCAATATCTGAAAGTGCGATAAAGATGAGATGGTAAAATCCTCGATGAAAAGCATAGACAGGGCGGAGGTTGGGGTGGTAGCTGTGATTGATAAAGCGGGTGAGGCAGCCGTCTGTTGCGTCGATCACAAAACTTCTTCCGATAGAATCGGGGACAGGATATTCGTAACAGTAGTTACTTAAAGGGGCAAAGAATAGCCTCGTGTTCTTTCGAACATGTCCCGTATATTCCCCCACATAATCACCTGCTTTTATTTTTTCTTCGGCAAAAAGGCCATGGCCTACTTTTTCACCTACGAAACGGATAGAAACTTCGGGAATGTAGGCGCACTTGATCTGATCGATATATTGTTTGCCAAACTCTATGGCTTCTGGAGGAATAGGATGTTTTAACCCGCGCGCTCTAATATCGCGTCGATTTTCAAATGTATTGCGGGAAAGGTATTTAAACCCAAATTGCTTTTCGAGCTCAGTCTTGTTTTTCATTTCCTTGTCTTGCATAGTATCAGAGATTAAATTAGAATAGAACTATGTTTTCTTTTTTACGGCAAAAATTTGGGTCTTCTCATAGCCTTGCTTTCTTAAATAGCGCACAGTTCTTAGGCGCTCTAAACGATAATATCTTTAAATTACTCTTGGTCTTCCTTTTGATCGATGTCCAAGGAGCGAATAGAGCTAGTAGCATTTTATCTTTGGCCGGAGCCATTTTTGTGATCCCTTTCCTTTTATTCTCTTCTGCTGCAGGGGTTTTGGCTGATCGATTTAGCAAACAAAAACTCCTTGTGTTGATGAAGATAGTGGAATTTACATTGATGTTCCTGGCTATTTTTGCTTTCGCTTATAAGAGCGCATGGGCATGCTATACCATTTTGTTTTTATTAGCCACTCATAGCGCCATGTTTGGCCCTTCAAAATACGGAATCATCCCAGAGCTTGTCGCATCAGATAAAGTATCGCGAGCTAATGGACTGATCACTTCATTTACTTATCTCGCAATCATTTTGGGTACCTTCCTAGCCTCCTTTTTGACACAGATTACAAATCGGAACTTCCCGCTGACCGCCGGGTTCTGCCTGTTAATTGCTTTAGGCGGCTTTGCTAGTACTTTTGGGATTAAGAAAACAAATCCCCAAGGCTCAAAGAAAAAGTTCAACTTCTTTTTTATAAGCGAAATCATCAAAACATTGTACTCCGTTAGAAAAAAGCCCCATCTTTTAATGGCTATCTTTGGATCCTCTTTCTTTTTGTTTATTGGGGGGTTTACTCAATTAAATATCATCCCCTTTGCTATTCAATCTCTCGGTCTTGTTGAAGTAGACGGAGGATATCTTTTTCTTGCCACCGCACTTGGGATCGCCTTTGGGGCCTTTTCCATTGGAAAGTTAATGAAAAATAGAGTTGAGCTTGCAGTTTCTTGTATTGCAGGTCTTTTCCTCTTCTTATTTTTAATCCTCCTCTATCTTTTTTCTTCTAGCCTTTACATTGTGATTACCCTTTTATTTCTTCTCGGCGCTTTTGGAGGGGTATTCATTGTACCATTTGATTCATTTATTCAACTTCATAGCCCTCATGAAAAAAGGGGGCAGGTGATCGCTTCGACCAATTTTTTAAGCTTTGTTGGCGTGCTCGTCGCCTCCTTTGCTCTTTATTTGTTTAGCGATGTTTTATCCATAAGTTCCGCTGGCGGCTTTGGAATCATCGGCATATTGACCCTTCTTTTTACAGTGATTGCCATTGCCCGGCTGCCCGATTACGTCTTCCCCTTTCTTTTAAGACCTTTCTATAAGATCAAAGCTGAGGGGGAACAATTAATTAATAATCGGACAATGCTTGTTTTGCCAAATGCCCATCCTAAAGATATTTTTTTCTTAATGACAAAATTTCCAAACATCCATTTTCTTATTCCCAGAGAAAAATCAAAAAAGCCCTTGCTAGTTAAACTTCTCTATTCTGCGAATTTTATTGATGATATGAATGTGGATTCTCTACAAGAGCTCGGAGCCAGGTTCGTTGAAGAAGAAAAAATGGGATGCCTTTTCCTCTACGGACCCATAACGCCTAATATTTTTGAAAAAAGCTTCAGCCTTAAAAACTTTATTTTAGGCGATACTTTTCAGCCCGTTTTTGTTAAGATAGAATACAAAAAACGGGAGATAACCCTATTCCTTTCAAAAAAACCTTAAGAATCCTTTTGTGCCTAGCGGCCATTGTTGCTGTAGAGCGGTTTTGCCATAAGCAGACGCGTGGTTTTATGATCTATAAAATCACCGGCTCAAATGCGCATGGCCCAGTGAGCGCATTAACTCCTGACATTGCATCGATCCTCGACCAACCCTTTCACTTTCTAAGCAAAGGAGGGCAATGCTATGCCTTCATCAGCCAAGATAAAACAACCGTTTTAAAATTCTTCAAGCAGCACCATATCCGTCTATGGAACTGGTTCAATCAAATATCCCTTGGCCCTTTTGATGATAAGAGAAAATATCTCATTCAAAAACACAGTTATCAATCCTCTTTTATGTTTGATAGTTGTAAAATCGCTCTCGAAGATCTTAAAGAAGAAACAGGCCTTGTTTATGTTCACTTGAACCAGACTAATATCTTTAAAAAGAAATTAATTATTTATGACAACCTTAAAATAGCCCACCAGATAGATCTTGATATCACCGATTTTGTTCTTCAAAAGAAGGCAACATCTTCCTATGCCACCCTAAAAAGACACATGCGCAATAAGAATCTCTATGGAGCAAAAGAATGCCTCGATTCTCTTGTTTCTCTTATAAAAGAAAAGCAAGACAAAGGGATTGCAGACAGGGATTTCAATATCAGAACAAACATAGGTTATGTTGGAAATCGCGCTATCGAAATTGATCTGGGATCCTTCTACAAAGGCCCTCAACTAGAAACCAAGAAGCTTGAGCTATTCAAAGAATGGCTGGAAGATAAAAGCCCTGAGCTTTATAGTTATCTGAACTATAAATTAGAGGCTATATATGGCGAAGTTAATAAGAATTGAGAATCTCACTCATCCAGGCGACAAATATTGCAAAGAACTTGAAGAGGGTAACATCCTTTTCTTTTCCAAGCCCCCCTTTGATTTTCCACAAGCTGAATTAGACTTTTTACTCGCACAAAAACAGACAGGATCAGGAAACCGGAAAAATATCGCCTATAAACCTCAGTCCAATAAAATCACCAACTTTGTCAAAGACTCAGATGCTCAGGAAGCAGAGCTTTTAAGAATCATGCGCAATTATTCACAAAGAGTGACCACCTTCCTCACTTATTTCTTAGCTCCTTATGCAACCAAATGGAAACTCGACTATGCAAGCTTTAGACCTTTTCAGGAAAAAGGGAGAAAACTCCGTGTGCGTGCGCGCAACGATCTTCTTCATATAGATTCTTTCCCTTCAAGACCTATGCACGGCAGCAGAATTCTCCGCTTTTTTACCAATATTAACCCTACAGATAAGCGGCATTGGACAACAACAGAGGGCTTTGCAGATTTAGCAAAGCGATTTGGAGGGCAAGCAGTTCCTTTTCCAAAAAAGAAAAATCCCCTCACGTCTCTCTCCATGAAGCTAGGGAAAAAAGCAGGGCTCCCCATTGTTCTCCGCTCCCCCTACGATCTCTTCATGCTTAATCTCCATAATTATCTGAAAGAGAACGAAGATTTCCAAAAAACCTGCCCAAAAGATTATTGGGAATTTCCCCCAAATTCCTGCTGGGCTGTTTTCACAGACCAGGTTTCTCATGCGGCGACTGCTGGCCAATACGCCATTGAGCAAACAATCATCGTCCCCAAAAATGCTCTTGTGCAGCCCGAAAAATCTCCCATCGAAGTCTTAGAAAGATTGGCCGGCCATTCAATGGTCGAACCAGTGTTCTGCTGAGATCCCATTTGATAATGACACAGGTTCCTTATGTAGGTTCAATAGAACGGCCTTCTTCACCGTGTATTTATTTTTAAAGTAAGCCAAGCTATGGATTGACTGCGCGGCAGGTGCCCGGGAATATTTAATATTGTAAATATTGAAAAAATTTCCCCAATCGATCAGAAGGTCGATTTCAAGCCCGTTATTCGTTTTGTAATAGTGGATAAGCCCAGAACATCCCTGATGTGCAAACTCTTTAACCTTCTCCATAATAACCATGTTCTTGAAAATCTGTTCGGCAAAAGGAGAATGCACTAACTGCTCAGGAGTTCTGATATAGAGAAGATAACAAAGAAGACCCGTATCGACAAAAAAAAGTTTAGGAGCTTTGATCACCCGCTTTTGAAGATTTTTTGTATAGGGGTGGTGCAAATAGATGATCGAAGACATTTCTAACAAACGGAGCCAATCTGTCGCCGTTGTTTGAGAGATATTGCATTTCTTGGCAATCTCACTCTGATTCAAAATTTTTCCTACATGTGTTGCAAGTGCCACAAGATACTGTTGGAACTTTCTTAAATCATGGACACTTCTCATCGCTTGTATTTCTCTTTCTAAATACATCGAAAGATAAGAAGCGTGACATAAATGCAATTCGGGATAGAACCCTTTGATCATTTGCTGCGCGCACTGGATTTGATCATAGGGGTCAACCGTCAGAATTTCCTTCCAACTCAGAGGATAGAGTTCTAAATGGATAATTGAGCCCTTCATCCCTAAGACCTCTTTTGTCTGAGAGCCTGTGAGAATATATTTTCCCTCTAGATGCTTCATTAATGCAGGAACATAATGAATATCTTCAATCACAAGGGGAGGCTGATATGTTTTAAAAAACAAAAGAGGATCAGACTCGGCAAGATGGCGCGCAAATAAATCACTTAAACTCACATGGTTATAACCCGTCAAAACTTGCTGCAAAAGGAAAGATTTCCCCGCCCTCTTAGGCGCGGTAATGAGCACCGCAGAATCCTGAGCTATAGCCCCTTTTAGCCTCTCTTCTATCTGTCTCTTTAGATACATATATACTGTTGGCCATTTTAAAATTTTTTCTATACACCAAATCACCCCGAATATTCAAGAAATTATTTTAAAATTGCAAGACAAACATACATAAGTGCTTTAATAAGAATAAGATCAGCTTTTAATTAAACCATTGGTTTAAATGCAACAAAACCGTAAAATATACGCACAAACTAAACGGAGGTATTTATGTCAGTAGCAGCAGCAAGTTCCAGCTCATGTTCACCTATGAAAGAAGTTGTTTTCTTGCATATATTAAAGGAAGGAGACCGCACCGAACTAGTCGACAACAATGGGAGGGTTCTCATAGATGCAGATGGAGCTGTACTTGTATCCGGGGATGAATATGCATATGCAGTTGCAAGTGCAGTTGCAAGAAGCAGAAAAGAACTTGTCACCGTAGCGAAAATAGCACTTCTTGTGAATATAGAACATTTTCCAAGGATCAAGCAAGATCCCAAAGATCCCGGAAAACCCTTAACGGCTTTATATGCCTACATTGCAAAAGCTGCTGATCTCACTCAATTGGAAGAAATCAGCAATCTATTTTTTGATATGAAAGCTCAGCTTTTTATTCAGCATGCCAACCTCGATGAAGCAACGCAAGTTCTTGCATATGTCGATAATGCTCTAGCTAAAATCGAAATGAAACGAAAATTTCTAGAAGCCTCCCTTAAAGAGAAACACATTGTACAGATGGTCGATGTAGAGGTAGATGCTAGCCACGCTACAGTTGAAAAAGCATATAACACAAATGCCTAAGGTCTAATCTCAAGCCCGAATGAGACAGTTGCAAAAGTCTATCTTAACCGCGAGGCGGTCGTCAAGTCGCGAAAGCGATGGCAGTTGCTAGCCCCGGAAAATGCCCATCACCACATGAGAGCCGCGTACAGCATTGATTCATCGGAAATGATTTTTTAAAACAAATAGACGAGTTCCATTTCGTATTGCTTGTAGCGGCGGAAGGGGCCGATGCTATCATCAAGTGTGATCGACTGCTGCCACTGCTGCTGGAGGTTCAAGTTGTTGGTAAATAGATATTCAAGGGTGAGGATAAAACCTCTGTAGTTTCCATTTCCTGCTGCAGTTTTGCGTGTGGTCTTACCACCTGTGCCATCGAGCTTGACTGTATAAAATCCTGAATCATCCGCATTGCCAAGGCCTATGCCTGAGTTATCGAAATCAGGAACTGCTTGTGCTTGGAGAACTTGGTAGTTTCCATCAAACGCCCAGTCCCCTTTTTTTCTGAGCTCTCCAATTGAAAATCCTAAATATCCACCAGCAGCTTGCTTTGAATAACCTGTAATAGAAATTTTTCTTGCGTTCGTGTTATAAAGACCCGCTGCATACAAAATGACTACCTTCTTTAAATGAGTGGGGATAAATTTATATCCAAGAATTAGCTGAGACACTACAAAATCAAAACGCTCCCGTTTAACCGGATCATCAAAGTCCTTTGTATCCCAATCTACAATAGAATATTTACTGTAAAGGCCCGTATTTGCAATATCAAGAAGGCCGATTTCGCCAACGTATGCATACTGGTTCGCACGCTCGTTTACGAGAAAGGGACCCGCATGGATATAAAAATCTCCTGCTACCTCAAAAGCACGGTCGTATTTAAAATAAATGCCATCAAAAAAAGAATTAAATTCTAATTTCGAATCCATGATAGTAGACAGCCTTCGTCTTCCGAATTCGATATCTGAAGTATAAAGGTCATGCTGCAGGACCCTCGCGCCGAAATAAGCTTTTTCCAATTTCAATCTATTAAAAGTGCCGCTAAAGATACCAGCATCGTTATCAAATTCTAATTTAATCGCAGCCCATGTTCTATCGGCGCGATAGTCAATCATGAGATTAACCTCAACGTCAAAAGCATTATTATTCAGTGGAGTGGCTCCCCCCTGTCCCCTTTGCTTGATTCCATTTTTAACTTCAGTCGTTGCTTGAAACTCAGTACGGACCTCGCCGCTCACAGAAAGAGCCCCACCAATCTCCTTAACGGTGACCTGCCTTCGCGTATTGATCCACTCCCTCAAGGCCTCAATATCTTTTTGTTCATTATCACCTGGTCTCTCGATGGTAGCCGCAAATAGGCCACTCGATAAAAGGCATGCTGTACATATTAAGCGAAGGGATTTCATTTTTAAACTCCATGAACTAAATGAACATAGATTCTATGAAGTAGGTGAATTGATTGCAATGCTTAATTAGAACTTCAGATTGCCTGATACAGTCACAGCCTGCTCGCTGAACATGCGCGCTTCGATATTGAGATCGAATAGACAAGAAGAAGAAAAGCCGCAGCCCACAGCCATTCCTATCCATTCCCGGCTCTGAAGTGAGAAATGGCTCACGGGTAAGATGTTTGAGCGGATCCCATATAATTTCCCTTTTACATGCGAGTAAAAGCCAGCAATGTAAGGGATGAATACATTCATCTGGTGAGATAATCCCAGCCCCGCTTGATATTCTCTGTAGGTAAGTTTTGCCGCCGTTGTAAAACTATCGCCACTAAGAGAATTCCATTTTACATGGGGGTGGCTGTACTGGTATTTGCCATCTGCAGAAAGGGTTGTTGCCCCCCAATGAAAAAGCTCGAGTCTAGTTCCCCCTCCCCAGGTCAAACGATCGCTTGTCTGGTATTCTCGCTGCTTTTGGTCGGGTTTGGGCCTGTGAGAGATAAAGGCATTCAAGGATCCTACAGATCCATAAATTTCCACTGTGTCGAAAAAATTAAAAGTTAACACCCCTTGGTTCATTAAGTAAGAGAACTTATCTATTCTTCCCTGAACACCATCTTTTGATCTCAACTTTCTATCAAAACAATAATCTCCTTCATATCCAAGCTTGGCACTTCCCCAATTCTCCGAGGAAAAAAACAACCCCTCTTCAATCATGTCGGGCTCTGAAGGATTTCCAAAATAGAGGGCATGTGCCGCTATCGGAATTAACAAGAAATAAAATAATTTATATGCCGTATTCATAAGGTTTTGTGTAGATTCCCCAAGGTTGTTTGTGACTACCATCGAGCCATTTATTCCATATCGACATTGGGGTCCCTTTCGTCCCGGTATAATCGACCCGCCAAAGCTCTAATTCGTTACTATTTGGATTAACTACAAAAGAAAAATAATCTCTTGTCCAATTTGTGTCTGCAAAAATGAGAGGTGCTGGCGCTAAAAGTCCTTTTGCCCGCGCTTTTGCAACTAACGCATGATAAAGGTCAAACGGGAAAGAAGGTGTCCTCTTAGGACTTGCATTCATGACACAGGCAAAGATATTTTCCATAAAAACATCTGCCGGAATAATCTGATCCAAAAATTGTGTTTGCTTTTCGATAAAGGGGAGAAACTCCCTATTTTCTAAAAGCTCCAAGGCTTTATCTTTCCAATCCTTTTTGTGAACGATAGGGAGGGACTGAAACAGGTTCCCATGCACAAAAGCTTTCTGTCCTATAACTTTTGCATAATATTCTTGCCTTGGAAGAAGATACTGATCCCTTATCCAGGTGTAGGTAAAACCCCTATCCTGCCATGCCTCTTTAAACAACTCGAACCCCGGCTTCAAAATAAACGCATGAGTGGGGGAGTACATCAACATATCAGTTGCAGGGACACTTTTTAAGACATCAATTAAAAACGTCAAAAGATCAGAAGGGCTATCTACAACTCTCTTCTCCTCAGTCAAAGCCCCCTCCCTTTTGGCATAAGTGCGCACTAACGTTTCCGTCGTCCCCCCTGAAATATAGGCCCACGGTTTTTTTTGCCCCATCCTCTTAAACGCTGTTTCTAAAAATTCCTTTGTACGCAAATGGAGTATCAAGAGCGATATCACCTCTGAAACTTCCTCTTGCAACACCTCATGTGCGCAAGCTGGCTCTACCCGCTTAAAAAAATCAATCAGGGCGTTAATCCATTCCTCCTGATTGTGAATGCTTGTCCACAAAGTGGCGTCAGCGCGTCCATGTTTATAAACAAGGCGAAAGCCTGCGGGCGCATCATCGTAGATCCCTTCTTTAAAATCCTGCATCTCCGGATCATACAACTCTTGAAAGTACTCCTTAAACTGCTCAGAGAATTTTTCCAGCATAAAATTATAAAAATTAGCCAAGTAAGAGCCTTTCGAATGAAACTTATCCCTTAGATCCTCACAAGATCTCATATGATGATAGGAGGCTGCATATTGCGCCTTGACATAAGCATCAGATTTCTCCTCTTTAGCCTGATTCTGCAAAAATTTTATTTGATGAAATGCCCCTTCATATTCCCTTTGGTATTCCCCAATTTTTTGATTACACTCCTCTAATTTCCCCTGAGTAAATTTATAGAGTACTTGTCCTAGGCCCCCTTTCTCCTCAGGATTCAGCCCCAAGCTAGAGTATAAATTCCACTTTGAAAACTCCATTTTCACTTCTGAAAACGACGCTAAAGTATATTCCCACGCTTTTAAAAGAGGGTTATCGGTAAATCCCTTAAACGCCGCCTTAGCATCCCTCTCTTCCCTCTGCACCTCAATGATTTTTACCGAAGGAGGAGGGGTAAATGGACTCAAAGAAACCCCCTTTTTAACTTCCGCTTCATATTTCTCAGCGCTCATCTTATGCCGTTTTAAAACAGTACGATGAATACATTCCTCCGCATCACTCCCCACCAAATCAAAACCAATCAACCCCGGGCTAAAACGAGCATTCGGCCCAATCTTCCTCTTCAGATCCCCAAAACCAGTACTTAAACTTAAAGGGACACTATATTCGACCCCTCCAAAGACCCTCCGTAATCTTCCCGCCGACAAAAGCTCATCCATATCCTTCAAAAACTGATCAGGATGCGCCCCGTGCACCATAATTGCAAAAGCTGTCGCAAAACAAGACCCCAGATTTTGCCTAAGCATCCCCAACATTGCCGCCAAAACAGCCCGACGCACATGCTTATTCTCCAACTTCACACTATCTTCCAACCCCAGGCTATCTCTCACCAATCTCTCCGCACCTTTATGGCAAAGCGGCAACAAAAACCTCTCCAGCAACTTCACATTCAAGTTTTTCAACACACCACTCTGATGCTCCCGGATCAAACAATCCTTCTCTCCATTTGGATAAAAAAAGTACCCCTCCCCCTCAAAAAGCCCCAACCTCTCCCTCACCACCTTCCCATCATCGCCCACCACATACTCCGCAATTTTCCTCGCCCGATACTGCGCCCTAAACAAAAAGCTATCCTGCAGCTGCGACACATCGCACAAAAGAGACAGCTCCATCTCCTCCCGCAAATCCAAAATCTCAGAAAGCTTCACGTAATACCCTTAAGTTTTATCTTCCCATTTTCCCTGTCCATGAATTAGAATCAATACATATGTTTATCTATTGCAACGACCAAAAAATAGAGCTTCCTGAGGGGAGCACTGCTAGAGATTTGGCGGAAAAGCTCAATCTTAGAAATCCCAATCAGGCATTGGCAGCAAATATTAATGGAAACATCAAAGATCTTTCCCATCCCTTAAACGACCAAGACAATATCGTCATTCTGAGTTTTGAAGACACGCAAGGTAAAGAAGTTTTTTGGCATACAACAGCCCACGTTCTTGCTCAAGCGATCCTCCGCCTTTGGCCAGAGGCGAAACCCACTATTGGCCCCCCCATTGAAAATGGGCTTTATTACGATTTTGCCAATCTTACCATCTCCGATAAGGATTTTGAAAAAATCGAAGAAGAGATGGAAAAAATCATTAGAGAAAATTATAAACCAGTACACTATCTCTTTAAAGATAAACAAGAAGCTCTCAAACGTTTTTCCAATAATCCCTATAAATGCGAACTCATTGAAGGTTTTGAAGGCCCCATCACAGAATATGCTCAAGGGGAATTTTATGATCTTTGCAGAGGTCCCCATCTTCCTGCCCTGGGCAAAATCAAAGCCTTTAAAATCTTAAAAACATCGGGCGCTTATTGGAGGGCAGATCAATCCAAAGAAATGCTCACACGCATTTACGCGATCTCCTTCCCTGACAGAAAAGACTTAAAAGATTATTTACATCTTCTAGAAGAGGCAAAAAAACGGGACCATAAAGTCTTAGGACAAAAGCTCGATCTCTTTTCCCTTATGGAAGAAGCGCCCGGCATGCCCTTTATCCATAACAGAGGGATGATCATTTGGAATAGACTCGTCGCCTTCTGGAGAGAGTTAAACATCAGCGCAGGCTATGAAGAGATCAAAACCCCTCAGCTCATGTCGCAAAAGCTTTGGGAAACATCTGGCCATTGGTTCCACTATCGGGAAAATATGTACGCCTTTGAAATTGAAGGGCGCCACTTTGCCTTAAAACCGATGAACTGCCCCGGCTGCATGCTGTACTATAAAAGCAAACTTCATAGCTACAGAGAACTCCCTTTAAGAATTGCAGAATTCGGCCACGTCCATAGACATGAAGCATCAGGCGCTCTCAATGGCCTTTTCAGAGTGAGGAGCTTCCATCAGGATGACGCTCATATTTTTATGAAGCCAGAACAAATTAAAGATGAGATTATTGCTGTTCTAGGCCTTGTAGATAAAATCTACTCCACATTTGGACTTTCTTGGCGCCTTGAGCTCTCCACACGACCGGAAAAAAGTATTGGCACCGATGAAGATTGGAGAGTTGCTACAGAAGGACTCAAAGGAGCCTTAGATGTTTGGGGCCAGCCCTACAAGATCAACGAAGGGGACGGCGCTTTTTATGGCCCAAAAATTGATATTCATATCCGCGATGCTTTAGGGAGATCTTGGCAGTGTGGAACGATCCAACTCGACATGGCCCTTCCAGAAAAATTCGAACTAGAATATATGGATAGCGATGGAACCCATAAGAGACCTGTCATGATTCACCGTGCAATTTTTGGATCACTGGAAAGATTTTTCGGAATATTGATCGAGAACTTTACAGGAAAATTCCCATTATGGTTAAGTCCACTGCAGGTGCGCGTCATTACAGTTGCCGATAGACACGCAGAATACGCTCACAAACTTCAAAGGCAAATTGAAGCTGCGGGCTTTATATGCGATGTGGATGACACAAGCGAATCTGTAAACAAAAAAATCCGCACAGCGCAGATGTTGCAAGTCAACTACATGCTCATGGCCGGAGACAAAGAAATTGAAAACAACAGCGCAACACTCCGCACACGAGACGGTGTTGTACATGGGGAGGTGGAGTTATCATCTTTTCTAAAGGAATTAAAACAAGAATTAAACGAACGTTCACTGACATCTTTCTTCAAAGGGGAAAAAGTAACGACATGAAAACGATCACGGTAAGTAGTTTTAAAGGGGGGACTGCAAAGACCTCTACCTCATTACACTTAGCGGCGGCGCTTGCCAAATACCACAAAAAGAAAGTATTGCTTATCGACTTTGATGCGCAGGCCAATCTCACTACCGGCCTCGGGCTTGATCCTGATGCGCAAGACTCTTTAGCGTCAGTCCTTCAAGGGACAAAAGATATTAATGATGTGATTTTGCCGACAGAAGTTCCTAACCTTTCCCTGATTCCTGCCGACACCTGGCTGGAGAGGGTTGAAGTCACCGGATCTCTCGCAGCAGACAGGTATTCCCACGAGAAATTAAAAGAGGTTTTACGACCCCTAAAATACGATATCGTGATCATCGACACACCCCCCTCTCTTTGCTGGCTAACAGAATCCGCTTTAATTGCTTCGCAATACTCGATGGTTTGCGCCACACCAGAATTTTATAGTGTCAAAGGGCTGATGCGCCTCTCCCAATTTATGGAAAGCATCTCTCAGCGCCACCCCTTTAACATTTTGGGAGTTGTCCTCTCCTTTTGGAATCCGCGCGGCAAAAGCAACCAAGCTTTTTTAGATGTGATTGAAACAACATTTCCCGGAAAACTTTTACAAACTAAAATTAGACGAGACATCTCCATTTCTGAAGCCTCTGTTTTTGGAAAGCCCGTTTTTGAAACAGCTCCCGATTCGCGCGCTACAGAAGACTACGTCTCTCTTACAGAAGAACTTTTAAAACGATTGTAAAACAGGTTTACATGTCCAAAGTTAATGACTTTTTATCAAGCAGGCTAAAAACCGCCACGAACAAACTTTCCAAGATGACCGGTCTTGCAGAACTCTCTACTAGTGGAAGCTTATCAAGCTTCTCAGGAGTTTTTCGCGTTTCAAAACTCAGTGAAAAAGAACAAGAGAGCATTGGCAACATCCTCGCCTCTTTTGCCGATACAGAAAAAGACACCACCCAAGACCTTACAGCCCTTTTAGCCATCACTTCAGAAGTTAAAGCGATCAACAATCAAGCTGCCATCTTGCATGGAGAAAGAATCAAGCGCGCACAAGAAATCTTGAAAAACTACAAAGATGGAGCCTTCAGCGCCTGGTTACAATCGACATACGGCAACAGACAAACCCCTTACAACTTTTTACAATATTACGAGCTTCACCTCTCACTTCCTCAAATGCTCCACCAAAAACTCGAAGAGATGCCCAGACAAGCCGTTTACGCGCTTGCAAGCCGCACAGGCGAAATTGAGAAAAAAACAAAAATCATTGCAAACTACAAAGGGGAGCCCAAACAAGAAGTCCTCACACTTATCCGTGAAATATTTCCCCTAGATGACACCGATAAACGCAAAACCAACCTTTCTGAGCAGGCTGTCATCACCCTCATGCGCCTTTGCGATCAATTCAAACGAAAAGATTTCAAGCCCTCAAACAAACAAAAAAATATTATTCTTGGCCTCATAAAAGATCTCCAAAAACTGGTAAATTAATGCACAACGTCTATGAATCACCTTTTTCTACCCGCTACGCCAGCAAAGAGATGTCCCATCTATTTTCTGCAGAATTCAAGTTTCAAACCTGGAGAAAACTCTGGATCGCACTCGCTAAAGGGGAAAAATCCCTTGGCCTTCCCATTACAGATGCCCAAATCCACGCCATGGAAAACAGCAAACTCAACATCGAAGCCGCCGAAAAATACGAAAAGACCTTTCGCCATGACGTGATGGCCCACATCCATGCCTTTGGAGATGAATGTCCCATAGCAAAAGAGATTATCCATTTAGGAGCCACCTCGTGCTTTGTCACCGATAACACCGATCTCATTCAAATGAGAGAAGGGCTCTACATCCTCAAATCAAAACTCCTCCAGCTCATCCGCCAGCTCGCAGATTTTGCCCTAAAACAAAGTAACGTCGCTTGTCTTGGCTACACCCATTTCCAAACAGCGCAGCCAACCACAGTTGGCAAAAGAGCCTGCCTTTGGCTCCAAGATTTCGTTCTCGATTTTCATGACATCGAAACAAAAACCATCCGCTTTTTAGGCTTAAAAGGGGCAACAGGAACACAAGCATCCTTCCTTTCCCTCTTCAACAATAACCCAGAAAAAGTCAAGCAACTCGACGCCTTCGTTGCACAAGAGCTAAACTTTTCCCACGTATTTACAATCTCTGGGCAAACCTACACGCGCAAACAAGACGTACAAATCCTCTCCCTCCTAAACGGCTTAGCCGTCAGCAGCCATAAATTCGCCACCGACCTCCGCCTCCTTGCCCACCTCAAAGAACTCGAGGAGCCCTTCAAATCTACACAAGTCGGTTCCTCCGCAATGCCTCACAAAAGAAACCCGATGCAAGCCGAACGGATTTGCGGCCTTTCACGCTTCCTCATCTCCCTCTGCGAAAACCCCTCCTACACCGCAGCCACCCAATGGCTCGAGCGCACCCTCGACGATTCCTCCAACCGGCGACTCGTCATCCCCGAAGCCTTCCTCTGCGCAGACAGCATCCTCAACCTCCTCCTCTCCATCACCGCAAACATCCAAGTTCATCCCGACACGATCGCCCGCCATCTCCAAGAAGAGCTACCCAGCATCTCCCTAGAAAACATCCTCATGGCCGCCACAAAAAAAGGCAAGGACCGGCAAGCCGTCCACGAACACCTCCGCACCCACACCCCCAAACCCAACGACCCCGCCCTCGGCCTCTCCGAACAAGAGCTCCACACCCTCCTCCAACCCAACACAGGCCGCGCCAAAGAGCAAGTCGACGAATTCCTCAAAGAGGAAGTCTTCCCCCTCCTCGAAAAATACAAGACTGTTAAGCCCTCACTTCACTCTGTTGAACTATAGCTAGCTCAATTTTCTTTTTTGCTTCTTCCCTAGGCTCCAATAAAGGAAGCCTCATATAAGGCTTACACTTTCCCATCACACTCAAGGCATACTTAACACACTGAGGATTCACCTCGAGCACCATCGCCTTACAAAGCGGCAACAATTCTTGCGCAAGCTCTCGCGACATAGACGTGACCAGCTCTTTCCACTTTTCAGGAATCACATTTGCGACGATGGAACAAACACCTTTTGCCCCCGCAGCAAGCATAGGCAATGCGATCACATCATCACCACAAAGCACATTTACCTGCGCACATAACTCAACCGCCAATTCCATATCACCAGAAGCTTCCTTAATTGCCACCACATTTTCAATCTGCGCAATTTGCAAAAGTGTCTGAATATTCAACTTCACTCCCGTTCTTGCCGGATGGTGATAAGCAATCATCGGCAATCCAACCTTTGCCACTTCCTCAAAATGCCTCACACAACCCTCAAACGTCGGCCGATTATAATAGGGGACAACAACTAAACATCCCTCAACCCCCCATTCTTTCGCCTCCCGAGTATAAGCCACCGCTTTAGCAGTCGCATTACATCCCGTTCCAGCAATAACAGGCACTCTCCCCCTCACCTCTTCCATTACAATCCCCACAACGAGCCGCCTTTCTTCATCCATTAAAGTCGGCGTCTCAGCAGTCGTTCCCAAACACATAATCGCATCCGTTCCAGCATCCACATGCCAGTTCACAAGCGCTTTTAACGCTTCCACATCAATTAAATCATTTTCTGTAAACGGAGTCACTAGTGCAACAATAGAACCTTTGAACATACCCCGCATTCTAGAGTAAAGGAAGAAAATCTCTCAATGCTTTTCTAAACTGAAGATACTTCGGCTCTCCATGAACGTTAAAAACCAGAAACAAATCACTACTAAACTCTTTACTTGATACTTTCCA